>VGUA01000062.1 GCA_016874535.1 Gammaproteobacteria bacterium | reverse complement strand
TTCGCGCCGCGCGGGAAGCCTATGTTCATGGCGACCTTCGGCAGCGACTGCAGAAATATCACGGGGACAATGTGGATTGTGCGTTCAAGGGCTGGTCGGAGTCCTGGCTCAATCCAGACTTTTTGCATTGGAACCTCGAGTGCTGGCTGTCCGGCATTCAAGCCCCCATGCTCCAGATTCAGGGTCGCGAGGATCAATACGGCACAGTGGCGCAGCTCGATGCCATTGCGCGAGGGAGCGCCGGCCCTGTCTCCACCCATATGCTCGAGGATTGCCGCCATGCGCCACATGCCGAGCAGACGGAAATCACGCTCGCCCTCATCTCGACGTTTGTGGATGGGCTTGCGCCCGGATAGTTGCCAGGGCGGCACTGATCTCCGCAATCACGACATCGGGACGCATGCCATGGACTTCATGCCCACTGCCCTCGGCAATCCTGAAATGTCCGCGAGCAGCCAATCTTGAGAGGCTGCGTTGCCGGGACTGCCAGAGCGCTTCCTCGCGCGCCTCCGGAAAGCCCAAAGCCGGATCTCGTGCAATGACCCTGAGTGGAATGTCCGGCAGCGCGCCCACGGCTTCGACTTCACGCGCACTGCGTGCAAAGTGGGTCATCTCGTCCATCTGCGCAAACACCGCCTTGCGACGTGAATTCAGGTAATCGCCGAGCGCGAAATCCTCATTGATGGCCTGGCCCTCGGGGCGCGGAATCTGGGCAAAAGGATGAAGCGCCTGCCCGCGCTGTGCGGCCTTCGGGAGGCCAGCTGCCGGATGCGAGCTTTCCACCAGCACGACGCCAGCGACCTCATGGGGATAGCGTGCAGCGAAGTAGCGAGCGGTGAAGCCACCGAAGGAATGCCCGACCAGCAGGTAGGGAGGCAATATCCCGGCACGCTGCAGCAGGCGGCGCAATTCGTTCACGGTGCGCGAGGTGGTGCGCGGCGAGGGGCCGGGGTCACTCCAGCCGTAGCCGGCGCGATCGTAACTGCAGACGCGTGTTTTCTTGCCCAGCTCGGACTGTATGCCACGCCATTCCACGGAGGCTCCACCTATGCCGCCGTCGATGATCACGGCCGGTGAGCCGCTGCCTGTGCAGTGATAGTGCAAGCGGTGCGTATCCACGCTGACATAGTCGCCCGGCGGCACGATGGCTTCCACGTCCAGAGCCCGGGCCGGACCGGCACTCCACAGGACAGCCAGGGCGAGTGCCGCAGGGCGGAGCATCTCAGGCGAAGCGTCTGGCCAGGAAGCGCATCAAGGCACCAATCAGCGGCAACTGTGCATAAAGCTCTGCCGCGGCATCCCAGTAATCGCGGTGATATGCAACCCGTCCATCGTCACCCAGACGCAGATGCGTGGTGCCATGGATGCTGCGCACACGCTCGGGCGCGAGGCTCTTGATGCGGAAAGTGAAATCCCAGATGAGGAACACTTCGCGGCCTTCCTGCACGCTCTGCCGGATGTGGAAGCGGGGTTCGTGCAGGCGTTCGAACATGTCGTGAAAGATTTTCGAGAGGGCGGGAAGACCTTGCACCTTGTTGAAGGGATCCTGAAACTCCGCGTCCGACGCATAGAACTCGCCGAGATCCCCGAGTGTCACGGGCGTCAGCGATTCCCAATAGGTGATGAGCCGGGCGAGCGCGGGGTCTTGCTTCACAGGGTAATCCTCTTCACGAGCGCAAAATACCAGCGATACGGCAATACCCGCAGCAGTTTCAACACCCGGGTGAAGCGCTTGGGGAAATGAATCTCGAACTCGCCCCGGGCGAAGCCGCGCAGAATCTCATCTGCGGCTTGCGCGGCGGTGATCAGGCAGGGCATGGGAAAGTCGTTCTGGGCGGTCAGGGGTGTCGCGACGAAACCGGGATTGACGAGCCAGACACCGAGCCCCCTGGCTCGCAATTCGAGGTAGAGCGACTCGGCAAGATTGATCACGGCGGCCTTGCCGGGTCCATAGACCAGGCTGCGCGGCAGGCCCCTGTATCCCGCGACACTCGAGACGAGGGCAATGTTGCCTGTGCCTGCCGCCAGCAGATCCGGTAGCACGCACTCCAGTACCTGCAAGGGGCCATGCAGGTTCACACGCAGCAGATGTTCGGCCGCAGCGTGTTCCAGGGTATCGGGTCCCATGGGTACGTAGTCACCCGCCATCACCACCACGACATCGCATCCACCCCATCGCTCGCGCAGCGCTTGCCATGCATCACCAAGCCCGACCGGGTCGGTGATGTCCAGCGGCAGCACGGCAGTCTGCGCCGCAGGAAACTCCGCGGCCAGGGCGTGCAGGAGCTCATTGCGGCGGGCCGAGAGTGCGACACGCGCGCCAGCCTGCAGCAGGGCGCGGGCGAGGCTCGCCCCGATACCGGTGGAGGCTCCGATCATCCACACCCGCTTGTCGGACCAGTCCTTGATTGGCGTGTTGAGTGGCATCTGTTCAGCGCGCCCGGGTGGAGGGTTCGGTCCGACCAATCAGCCAGGCTGCCAGCAGCTTGAGTACGCAAGGCAAAAGCGCATAGCAGCCGGTGAGTGCCAAGGTGCCAGTTGCTGCACTCTCGATGGCCGAGGGACGATAGCCGAGCCAGGTCACGAGTGGCAGCGCAAGTCCCGCCGCAAGTGCGAGATTGAGTTTGGCCAGCAGCGCCCACCATCCGAAAAACGCCCCCGCCGGAGAGCCGGTCATCGGATCCTCTTCCTGGCGACCGATGAGCTCGGCGAGCAGTGCAGGGGGCAGGGCGAGATCTCCCCCGAGGGCGAGACCGGAGAGCGCGCAGATGACAAAAAACGCGCCAGCCTCGCCCGGGCCCAGAAGAGCCGCCCACATGAACACGCCACTTGCCAGCCACATGCTGAGGCGCCAGCTGCGGGCCTTCCCCCATCGTCTTGCCACCGCCGGCCACAGTGGCATGGCCAGCGCACCAGCGGCGAAATAAACCACCAGAAAATGCGGCGTCAGATGCGCCAGACGAAGCACGTCCTGCACGAAGAAAAGCACGAGCGTGGCGGGTATGGCGGCCGCAGTCCCGTTGATCACAAAAACAAGCGCCAGACGGCGGAATGCCTGCTGACGCAAGGGGCGGTGCAGGGCAGCACGCCACGAGTCCGGCGATCCCTGTCGCAAGGGGCGGGTGACTCTGGGAGAAAAGGTCAGGGTTACCACGCTGCATGCCGCGAGCAAGCCGATGATGATCAACGCGAGGCTTGCGAAAGCAGCGCGAGAAGCCGCGTCTGCTGCGAGGATCGCAGGCAGGCTTGCGCCCAGCAGGATGCCGCACAGGGTGAATGCTTCGCGCCAGGCGGTGACGCGTGTGAGTTGATCCGGTGCGCGGACCATCTCGGCTCCGTGCACCTGATAGTTGATCTGCACCATGGACAGGCTGCAATAGACCAGCAGGGAGCTTGCTGCAAGCCAGAGGGCCGCGGAGGATGGTGCAATGTCCGGGGGGACGAACATGGCCCACAGGCCGAGCATCAATACAGGCAAGGCGAACCCCGTCCAGCGCAGACGGGCGTGGCCGCGCGCCTGTGCGCGATCGCTCCAGTAGCCCAGCCAGGGATCGAGCGCGGCATCCGCGAGACGCGTGAGCAGCAGCAGCAGGCCCAGCGCCGCCAGGTTCACACCGAAAGCTTCCTGGTAGAACTTGGGCATGTGGACATAGACCGGCAAGCTCAGCATCGCCAGGGGCAGAGCGAAAATACCGTAGGCGAGCAAGCGGGGCGCGGCTGGCGCGCCGCTCATGAGTCGCCCTTCAGGAGCTGCGCACGTACTTGCGGTGCGCGGGTTTTCTCGGACAGCCAGATGTCGAAGAAGGCGCGAACAAAGGCCGGATCCTCGATATTGCCGAGGTGACGGTCGCCGGCATAGAACCGTGCCGCCTTGCCGGGCAGTGCCACGCCCAGCAGACGATCGCCAGGCTTCACGTCGGGAAAGATATGCGCCATGGCACGCTCCCACCGCGCCAGCTGGGCAGTGTCCGTATAACCCTGGGCCTTCATTTCTTCGACGCTGCGGGCCGCAATGTCCCGGCCCTTGAAGCGCATGGCATAGGCGAGTTCGAGGGCAAAGGGGCTGGAGGTGTCGGGAGGGGCTGCAGGTCGCCACAGCGAGATGTCATAAACCTTGAGTCCCATCCAGCGCATGGTGGCACTGCTCTGTTGTTGCCAATCCGTGAGCGGACTGGCGATGCAGGGCTGGAGGCAGAGACTGAGGATCAGCAGCGGGAGGGCCGCCAGCGCGGGCAAGCGTGGCGAAGAACGCGCCTGATCCGGTCCGGCTTTCACGGCGCCTCGAAAAGGAGCTGGTACACATCCGTGCGCCCTGCACGGAAGCCCGCTTCACAGTAACAGAGGTAAAAGCGCCAGAGCTGCAGGAATGGCACGCCAAAGCCCAGCGCACGGATTTCAGTTTCTGTCGCGTTGACCCGGGCCAGCCACGCGGCAAGCGTGCGAGCATAGTCGGCACCGAAGCCGAACGCTTCGCGCAGCCTGAGCCCCGCCTGCCCCGCATCGCGTTCCATGCGGGACAGCGGTGCCAGCATTCCCCCAGGGAAGATGTATTCGCGGATGAAGTCACTGCCGCGCCGGTAAGCCGGGAACGCCGCCTCATCAATGGTGATGGCCTGGACGAGGGCCTTGCCCCCGGTTTTCAGGCGATCCTTGAGCGCACGAAAGTAGGTTTGCCAGTAGCGCTCGCCCACTGCCTCGAACATCTCGATGGAGACGATATGGTCGAAGCTGCCGCGGATGTCGCGGTAGTCGATGAGCTGCAAGTCGACCAGCCCTGACAGGCCGGCCCGTTCCATGCGCGCCTTGGCAAAGGCGAGTTGCGCCGGCGACAGGGTGATGCCGGTGACGCGCATGCCCTGGCGCGCGGCTTGCTCGGCGAAACCACCCCAGCCACAGCCCACTTCGAGAATATGTGCACCGGGCGCCGCTGCGAGCTTGTCGAGGATGCGGGCATATTTTGCGCGCTGGGCCTCGGCCAGTTGCGCAACGCCTGCGGACCCTTCGTGGACGCCGAGCCCACTGGAATAGGTCATGGTTTCGTCCAGCCAGGTGGCGTAGAAATCATTGGAGAGATCGTAATGGGCCTGGATGTTGCGGCGGGCTTGGCCACGTGAATTGGAGCGCCACCAGTGCTTGAGTCGCAGCCAGGCTGCGGCGAGGGGATGGGCGTAGAAGTAGCGGGCGAGGGCGTCCGCGTTGCCCAGCCAGAACAACAACAGGGCGGTGAGATCTTCGGTCTCGACCAGACCGTCGCGATACGCCTCGGCCAGACCTATTTCGGCCGTGCGCAGCATATTGGTCACGGCCTGCCAGTCGCGCAAATGCAGGGTGGCCGAGACCCCGGGACGCGCGCCACGAATCTCGGTCACCTGTCCGGAGGGATCCGTGAAGCGAAGTTGTCCGGTATCAAGTCCCTCCAGAATTCCGAAAAAAGTTTTGGCGACGGTAGGCAGGCTGCGGCGGTCGGCGGTGGTCATTGCAGGCATGGTTCAAACTGCCTCAGAAGGAAGTGTCGTGCGCAGGCGGCACGGGCTTGGAAAACCAGGGCACACGCTTCGCCCACAGCAACAGGGCATGCCAGTGAATGCGGGCTATGACGCCCAGGGTAAAGGCCGGGTAACGCAGGAATGCGCTCAGGCTGTTGGCCGCATCCAGTGGGCGTGGACTGCCCACGATGCTGGTGATGAGCAGGCGATCCGTATCTTCGGGGCCATCGTGGTAATCGATGGTGGTGGTCCATTTGCCCGCGCGATGACCAAAGCGGAAACGGTAGTGGCCTTTGACTTCGCAGAACGGCGAGACGTGCATCAGTTTGCGCGCACTCAACACATCGCGGACGCCTATCGGCCGTCCATCGGGATGCGCGACCACGTAATTGTGACGCTCACCAAAAGTGTTGTTGACCTCGCACACCACGGCACGCAGCCGGCTCTCGGCATCATGCACCAGCCACAGGCTGATCGGATTGAAAACGTAGCCCAGCACGCGCGGGAAGGCCTGCAGCACGATCTCGCCGTCTGCCGCGGGTTGGCCCGCGAGTGCCAGCTGCGTATTGATCCAGGCGCGGGGATCGCTGCCGTCCCGTGGACCAAAGTCCCCGGCAATGAAGCCGAGCAGGTTGAAACCGCGCAGCGACAGCCAACGATTGCCTATCCTGTCGAAAGCGGAGACGGGCACGCGCAGAAAAAAGACCTTGTGGGCGAAGGCATGTCGCGCCGGACGCAGCCGCTGATGGCTCACCCAGCCCTCGCAGAGGGCGGGCGCATGAAGCCCGGCGTGATCGTCAGCGGCGCCCAGATTCATGCCGCGCCCATGAGAGCCGGGAGATCTGGCGGGAGCGGCACCCGGCTCGCCTGCTCCGGACGCGCCCACGGTCGAGCAACATTGCCGAGCTGCTCCGCAATCAGCAGGCCCGCCTGCAATCCATCCTCATGGAAGCCGTAACCGAGGTAAGCACCACAGAACCAGGTGTTGCGCATACCCTGGATGGACCAGGTCGACTTCTGGGCACGCAGCGCAGTCAGATCGAAGCGGGGATGGTGATAGATGGTCTGATAATGCACGCGGCCAGGTTCCGGTGGGACCGGCGGATTCAAGGTGACGAACAGCTGGCGCTCAGTCGGCAGTGGCTGCAGGCGGTTCATCCAGTAGGTCACGCAGAGTCCCGCATCGCGGCCCGTCGGGCCGGTCTCCAGGTAATTCCAGCTCGCCCAGGCCTGGCGGCGATGTGGCATGAGACGTCGATCTTCGTGCAACCAGGCCTCGTTGCGGCTGTAGCCGAAGGCCCCAAGTAAGACGCGTTCGCCCTCGCTGGCATCATCGAGCAGGGCGAGCGCCTCATCCGCATGGGTCGCGAGCACGATGTCGTCGCACTGCATCTCCGCGCCATCCGCATCCGATACTCGCACGCCCGCATCTGCGCGCGAAATCCGCGCCACGCCGCGTCGGTGGATTTCGAGATCGGGCGTGTCGGCCAGGATGCGCCGCACGTATTCCCGCGCGCCGCCTGTCACCGTGCGCCACTGTGGACGGTCGTTGAGCTGCAGCAGACCGTGGTTCGCAAAAAAGTTTATAAGGGCCCGCGCGGGATAGTCCTGGATGTCGCGGCCATTCGCGGACCAGATTGCACCCGCCATCGGCCAGAGGTGGTCCTCACAAAACGCGGCCGAGTAACCTTGCCGCGCCAACAGATCGCCGATGGCAAGATCCGCCGCCGGACCTGCAAGATAGGCCGGGGCCTCGGCGTAGAAACGGCGGATATCCCGCAGCATTCGCCAGAAACGGGCCCGGAACAGATTGCCCGGCTGGGCAAAGAGGCCTCTGAGGTCGCTGCCGGAATACTCGAGGCTGCCCGCGCGCAACGAGGCGGAGAATGACATGTCGCTCGGCGAGGTCGGCACCCCAAGGTGCTTGAACAGGGCGACCAGATTGGGATAGTTGCGTTCGTTGTAGACGATGAAGCCGGTATCGACGGGAATCGCACGCCCACCGTCCATGAACTCCACGGTGTTGGAATGCCCTCCAAGATGCGTATTGACCTCGAAAAGCGAGACCCGGTGACGGCGCGACAGCAGCCACGCCGCCGCGAGACCTGAAATGCCCGTGCCCACAACCACGATGTGGCGGCGAGCCGCGTTGACTTCAACCAAGAAAAACCTCCTCGCCAGATGATCGCGGTGGGCGGCGCCCCCACAGGTTTGCACGCGGCCGCCCGGGGCGTGCTTGATTCGACACGGAATGATACGGGATGTTCGATGCCCGATCGTGGCCGGCGCTCTGGTGCCGGCTCCTCAATCCACCGGGCCGTTGTTCGCTATCCGCCACATGTACAGCGCAAGAAAGGAACGATAGGGGGCGAAAAGCGCCGCACCGGAGTGCAGATCCAATCGCTTGTGGTCACCGACATAGCGCTCGAAGGTCTTGCGTACCGCCAGATCGCCCAGCGGCCAGATGTCAGGATCGCGGAAGAAGAACATCGAGACCATGTCCGCCGTCCAGGGACCTATGCCCCGCAGCCTGGTCAGTGTGCCTGCCCGCTCGGCGTGCGACTTGCGGCCAAGTGCCCGGGCGTCCACCTGCCCCTCTGCAGCGGCAAAGCGCAGGCCCAGCAAGGCCTCCACCTTGGCACCCGAGAGGCCGCAGGCGCGCAGCCTGGCCGTGTTCTCCGGCGTGAAGAAATCGAGCGGGCGGGACTCGCTCGCCGCAGCCTCAGCCACCCGCGACCAGATGGACTGTGCGGCCTTGGTGGAAAGCTGCTGACCCACGATGATGCGCGCGAGATGCAGGGGTAAATCCCGAGTCGAGCGGCGGGGATAGCCGATTGGGCCGATGTCCGCCAGGTGGGCGGACAGGGCGCGCGAAACCCGCCGTGCCCGGGCCACGAAGTCGTCATGAAGGGCGGGCGTGAGCTGACGCATGAGAATGGGCCTTGGCGAAAGGGTGGGATGGGAGGGGATGATAACAATCCTGCACACTGTGCAGGGTTCAACTGCCGTGCAAAGGCATTAGAATAAGGCAGCGGCCGTTAGGCCCCGATGAACGGTTTTCCATCCGGAGGAATCTACCCATGGGTTGGCACAAGAACATCCTGCGCGTGAATCTGACCGCCGGCACCTGCAAGAGCGAGCCCTTGAACATGGACTGGGCCCAGCAGTACCTCGGCTCCCGCGGCCTCGCCACCAAATACCTCATGGAGGAAATCGACCCGAAGGTCGATCCGCTGTCTCCAGACAACAAGCTCATCATCGCCACCGGTCCGTTGACCGGCACCATCGCGTCCACAGGCGGAAGGTGGACTGCGGTTACCAAGGGAGCATTGACCGGCGCCATCGCGAGCTCCAACTCGGGAGGCCAGTTCGGTGGTGAGCTCAAGATGGCCGGCTACGACATGATCATCCTCGAGGGCAAATCACCGTCTCCGGTCTACCTCTACATCGAGGACGACAACGCGCGGCTGTTGCCGGCTGACGACCTCTGGGGGCGGTCGGTCTGGGAGATCGAACCCAAGATCAAGGACACCCACGGTGATCCCCTCATCCGCGTGGCCTCCATCGGACAGGCGGGGGAATACGGCTGCAGGTATGCATGCATCGTCAACGACCTGCATCGCGCCGCCGGGCGCTCGGGCGTGGGCGCGGTGATGGGCTCCAAACACCTCAAGGCTATCGCGGTGCGCGGCACGCGCGGTGTCAAACCCCATCATCCCGCGAAATTCTTCGGCGCGGTGAAGGTGGCCAACGAAGCGCTCGCCAAGAACAAGGGCCGCAAGGGCATGACCAGTGATGGCACGATTGCCATGATGGATGTCACCGGCACTTTCGGTGCCCTGCCCACGCGCAACAACCAGCAGGTCCAGTTCGAGGGCGCTTCGAAACTGAATGCGGTGGCCATGAAGTCGCCCAACGAAAATGGGCACGTCAATCTCATCCAGAACGGCGCCTGCTTCTCCTGCACCATCGGCTGCGCGCGCATCTCGCACATCGATCCGCAGCACTTCTCGGTCAAGGACAAGCCGCAGTATCAGAAAGCCTCCGGCGGCCTGGAGTACGAGACGGCCTATGCCTTGGGATCCGCAGTGGGCGTGGACGATATGGACGCGGCCACCTACGCCGGTTTTCTGTGCAACGAGTACGGCATGGATCCCATCTCTTTCGGCGGTACCCTGGCGGCCGCCATGGAGCTGTTTCAGGTCGGCGCGCTCACCCGCGAGCAGACGGGGGGCGTCGAGCTCACCTGGGGCAATGCCGAGGCGCTCTGCCTGATGGCCGAGCTAGCGGGCAAGGGTGAAGGCTTCGGGCGCGAGTTGGGGCTGGGCGCCAAGCGCCTGACCGAGAAATACGGCCGGCCGGAACTCTTCATGGGCGTGAAGGGCCAGGAATTCGCGGCCTATGACGGGCGTGCGATGCAAGGCATGGGCCTCGGTTACGCCACCAGCAATCGTGGCGCCTGCCACCTGCGGGCCAACCCCTACGCCAGTGATTTCACCACCACTGAGCTCAAGGAGAAGCCGGACGTGGTCCGTACCACTCAGGATCTCATCTCGGCCATCGACGCCAGCGGATTGTGCCTGTTCACGGCCCACTCGGGCGCGATTCCCGAGCACTATGCGGCGCTGGTGGATGGGGCCTGTGAAGGGGGATGGGATGTTGCGCGCATCAATGAAACGGGCGAGCGGATCTGGAACCTCGAGCGTCAGTTCAATCTGGCCGCCGGTCTGACCGCCAAGGATGACACCCTGCCGAAGCGCATTCTGGCGGAGCCGGCACCCAGCGGTGTGGCCAAGGGCCTGGTCAGTGGACTGGCCGAAATGCTGCCCGAATACTACCGGCAACGCGGCTGGACCGAAGACGGCAGGCCCAAGGCCGAGACCCTCGCGCGCCTCGGCCTCGGCTGAGCAGGAGGCATCGTCTCTCCGGTACGGTGAAACCGGACCGGAGAGACACCGCCTGACCGCATGCGAGTCAAGGTGAAATTGCTGGGCTGGATGCGCCAGTTCCTCGCTGATCACATCGAGCATTTCGATGAGCGCGATTTCGACCTGCCGGAGGATGCCACCGCCGCGGACCTAGTCGCTGCACTGGGTTTTGGCGATACCTCGTTCATGTTAATGCGCAACGGCGACAAGTTGCCTGATGAACTGTTCGCAACCACCACCCTCCATGCCGGAGATTCCCTGGTCTTCGTGCCGCCCTTGAAGGGCGGCTGACCCCCCCTTTTCGAATCCTTTCCAAGTCTCCTATAAGCCTGCGACCTGCACGGCGGCGCGAGCGCCTGCTGCCGCCGTCCATCGGCATGCCGCTCAATCCGCAAGCGGCGGATCCTGTCACAAAACTGTCACATGACTGTCATCAAATGCTCGCGCCACAGCGACCCCGAGGCCTGTGGGCCCCGCTTCCCCAACGGTCAGACAGGAGCCTGAAAATGCCAATCAAGTTACTGTTTTCCCTGATGATGTTCTGGTGTGCGAGCAGTGTTCTCAATGCTGCCACCCTGGAGCTTTACGTCGACAGTGTCACCAAGCAGGTCTACACGGAGGCCGGGCCGAACCGGTTACGTCTGGGAGTTTTTCAGCAGGTCGAGGAGGGCGGGAAAGCCGAGTCCGCCTCGGTTGCCGCCGGCGGTCCGGCAGATGCCGGTACGCACAGTGCGCATGGCAGCGCCGTGCCTCATGCAGCACCTGCACCGGCACCGACTGTTGCCGCGACACCGGCGTCATCTCCCTCAGCTTCACCGGCACCCCAAGCAGACGAAGCCAAGTGGTACGACAAACTCGGGATCCGGGGCTATACCCAGCTGCGCTACAACCACGCGCTGGACGATTCTCTGGACGGAATGGCCCTGCACTCCGACAAATCCATCGGCGAGGACCAGTCCCTGTTCATCCGTCGGCTGCGCGTGATTTTGAGTGGCGACATCAATGAGCGCATGTCGCTGTATCTGCAGCCCGATTTTGCAGTCACGCCGTCTGGATCTTCCTCCCAGAATCTGGTGCAGCTGCGGGACGCCTACCTCGATTTCTTCTTTGATCGCCGCAAGGAATTCAGACTGCGCGTTGGCCAGTCCAAGATCCCCTATGGCTTCGAAAATCTGCAATCCAGCCAAAACCGTCTGGATCTGGATCGCGCGGATGCCATCAACAGCTGCTGCAAGGACGAACGTGACTTGGGCGCCTTTCTGTACTGGGCTCCGGATCACATCCGCAAACGGTTCAAGGATCTGGTTGCCAGTGGACTCAAAGGTTCAGGCGACTATGGCGTACTGGGTTTCGGTATCTACAACGGTCAGGGCGCCAATCGGACTGAGCGCAATGACAATTTTCACTACGTGGCCCGCGCGACCTGGCCGTGGCAATTCGCCAATGGTCAAATTTTCGAAGCCGGTGTCCAAGCTGTCACCGGTCGTTTCGTCCCGACCGTGGAGGCCACGGGTTCGCTCGCCAAGCCGGTCGCGAACGCTCCCGCCAATGGTTTTCGCGACCAGCGGGTTGGCTTGCACGCAGTGCTCTACCCACAACCTTTCGGCCTGCAGGCGGAGTGGAACTGGGGCAGGGGACCTGAGCTCTCTGATGATTACAGGGTAGTCGAGGAGAAATCCCTGAACGGAGGCTATGTGCAGGCGATGTACAGTCTGGACAGCGACTGGGGGCACCTGATGCCGTTCCTGCGCTGGCAGCACTTCGACGGGGCCATGAAGTTTGAGCGCAACGCGCCGGCGACACAGGTGGATGAGTTCCAGCTTGGCTTGGAGTGGCAGTTCATTCCTGCCCTCGAGCTAACCACTATCTACGTGATGACCGATCGCACCGATGTGGTCAACGCGCCCTATGCACAATACGAAGGCGACCTGCTCCGCCTGCAGCTGCAGTGGAATTACTGAGCGGCAGGCGAAGCAGGAGTCGTCATCAGAGGATCCGAGCGTGTTAGACCCTGACACCCGCCTTGGCTGCGGCATCCCTCAAGGCATCGATCCGGCGCTCGAAACGGGCGTCGGCTGCAATACAGTGATCGGCATGCAGGCTGCTCAAGGTGGCGGCGACGGCTGAATTCATGCCGGTCACATACAGGGCCTTGCCTGCCTTGCGAGCATCGCAGGCAATGGTTTCCACGGCTTTCGCCGCTGACAGGTCGATAAACGGCACCCGCGTGAAATCCAGCACGACCGCGACGATCCCGTCCTTGGCACGCTCGCGAACCTTGTGACCGAGGTCAGCTGCCGCACCAAAGCTCAGCGGCCCGCCCGCGAAATCGAACAACGCCACCCGTGCGTTCGCGGCATCCAGGATGGCGCGCTCTTCCGGCTCGAAATCCGGTATATGGCCGGGATCGAGAATCTTGAGTTGCAGATCCGCCATCTGCTTGACGAAGGCGAGCGCGGCGAGCACCACGCCGACGGCCACCGCCGTTATGAGATCCAGGAACACGGTGAGCAGCAGGACGAGAATCGTCAACAGCAGATCCCAGCGCGGGCCGGCATGGGCGCGCTTCAGATACGTCCAGTCGATGATGTCATAACCCACCTTGACCAGGATGCCGGCGAGCACGGCATGGGGAATAGCCGCCGCGAGTGGCGCGGCAGCCAGGACGATCGTCACCAGCACCAGCGAGTGCATCATGCCGGAGATGCGGGTTGCGCCTCCAGAGCGGATATTGACCACGGTCCGCATGGTTGCCCCGGCTCCGGGAATACTACCGAAAAGGCCGGCGACCGCGTTACCCACTCCCTGACCGATCAGCTCCTGATTCGATTTGTGCCGCGTCCCGGTCATCGTGTCTGCAACGAGCGAAGTCAGCAGACTGTCGATGGAGCCCAGCAAGGCGAGAATTACCGCAGCCTCAAGGACCAGCATGAAGGTTTCCCGGGACAGTGCCGGCAGCACCATCGAGGGCAGGCCCTCGGGAATTGCTCCAAGGGTCAATTCAGCGGGCACAGCGATGGCCTGTCCGACGATTGTTCCCGTCACGAGTGCGGCCAAGGGTGGAGGGACGTATCTGGCAAGGGACTTGGGCCAGAAGAACACCATGGCGAGGGCCAGAACCCCGACTCCAAGTGCGGGAAGCACGGGATTGCCTATGGCATCCGGAATCGCGGCGAAAGCCGCAATGGTGCCGGCGCCGTCAGGCTCATGGCCGAACATGCGCGAGACCTGCAGCGAGATGATGATGACGCCGATGCCACTCATGAAGCCCGAGACGACGGGGTAGGGGACCAGACTGATGTACTGACCCAGTTTCAGGAAGCCCATCAGGATCTGCAGCAGTCCGGCCAGGATGACCGCCGTGAACACCAACGCCGGATTGCCGGAAAGCGCCGAGAACACACCCGCGAAAACCACGACCATGGGGCCGGTGGGGCCCGAAATCTGGGCACCCGTACCGCCCAGGAAGGCGGCGAAGAAACCGACGAAGATGGCGCCCCACAGTCCAGCCATGGGCCCTGCCCCCGAGGCTTCTCCGAAGGCCAAGGCCAGCGGCAGAGCCACGATTCCCGCAGTCAAGCCGCCCGTGAGATCACCCCGAAGATTGCCAAGGTCTAACCACTTGCTCACACCATCACTCCTGTCTTGTTGTCGTGCGCCCCGCCGCGAGTTGCGAAATGCCCCATTCAGGGCAGGCCCCAAGGTGAGACCACCAGTCCGGCAATAGTTCGGTGAGTGTCCTTGAATTATGGCGCAGACCGACCACGCCATTTCACCGGGTGCCTCCTCTGCGCCAAGATGGGGCACTCATGCCTGTTCCGAGGGCGCCTTTCATGCACAACCACCCATCAAAATCCCCACATAAACAGAGGATTGGGTGACGTCTCCAAATGACGCCGTTTGATGCACCGTCCTGGGGCGAAAAATTGAGCGAAAGGCGTTGTAATGGCGCAACATCACAGCCAGAACGAGAAGGAATTACTGCGTTGCAAAAGTATAACATTTCAAGGTAGTTACCGTTACCTTATGATTAAAATAGAAAAAAAACTCTTGATCTTGTGATTTCTCGCCGGCAGAATCCGTAGCGATTTTGAAACAAACCGTGTTGCCAAAATCCTGAAAAAGCTGGCCCGCTTGTTGCTTATTTATAGGCCGAAAGGCAAGTGATCCTTCGGAGCCCCTCCGCAAGCCGGGCGTCAGAGGGCCTGCTCAAATTGTTTTAGTCAATCCTGGGAGAGAACTGATGAATCGAACCAAACTCGCCGCGGCCGTCATCGCCGCACTGGGTATCACCGGAGCCGCACATGCCGAAGGGGAAATGACCCCGGAAAATATCTTCGCGAAGGAGAACTTCACCGCCAACATCGCCTTCACCACCGACTATCGTTTCCGCGGAATCAGCAACTCGGATGGTGTCGCCGTTCAGGGCGGCATGGACTGGGGCTACAACGGGTTCTTCCTCGGCGGCTGGGCCTCGAACACCGAATTCTCGGATGGCAACGTGGAAGTGGACGTCTACGGTGGCTACACCTGGGGCTGGTCCGGCCTCGACTTTACCGTCCAGGGCCTCTACTACATGTTCCCGGGTGAGAGCTCTACCCGTACCGAAGGTCTGGACCCTCCGGGCTTTGACCCCTCGTTGGGCCTCATGCCGGGGGATGCAGGAACCGCATTCCCGGCCGCGCCTGCGGGATCTGTCCAGCCCTATGCGGGACAGCTACCCGACATCGACGCGAACTATTTTGAAGTCAACTTTGGCATCGCTAAGACTTTCAGCGAAACCTATCTGAGTCCCAGCATCGGTTTTGACTACAACTTCTCGCCCGATTTCTTCGGAGAAGACGGCGAGGCTCATCACTTCCAGATCTCTACCGGTATCGCCTTGCCGTTCGGCCTCTCACCTTACTTCAACGTGGGTTATCAGGAAGTGGAAGGTGATGAGTTTTCGGCATACTTCGCGACCCCCGATGGCTACGATTGGTGGTGGCTGACCGCCGGCGTGACCTACGATGTGCTCGGCTTCACTCTGGATCTGTCCTATCACTGGGTGGATCGCGGAGATGCCTGCGGCGGCGCCGGTGACCCGGCTTGTCAGTGGAATGGCGGCTTCCCGACCTTCTACAACAACTACAAGTACAGCTTGGAGAGCAACACCTCCTACCGTGACCTTGCGAACGACGAAATCGTCTTCACCATCTCCCGCTCGTTCTGAGCCTGCTGCTCCCGGCCCCGCATCGGGGTCGGGAGCAGTTCCCGCGTTTCCATCCTCCTGCGTGAGAGCACCTACCCGGCGGCAGCCTTGACGCAGCCGGGAACATTGCGCTCCGAAAAGAGTCTCTGACATGGCGCGCCGTTGTGGTCTTCTGGCAATCGAGCCTTACTGACCCTGAGACACCGCAAGCGCATCAACACCAGCCATCCCAGAGGAAACGAACCACATGGAATCCATCCTGCAAGGCGTGCTCTAGTTTCAGACCGAAGACTATCCACGCGAGCGTGAATACTTCTAGCATCT
>VGUA01000061.1 GCA_016874535.1 Gammaproteobacteria bacterium | reverse complement strand
GGCTGCAGGCGCCGCTCCGTATCGAGGGCTCCCAGCTCGCGCAGCAACTGGTAGCCGTCGCTGATTGCGGTATGACGTGGGGGGTCAAGCAAGGGGAAGTCTTCCAGACGCCCCAGCCCCAGATCGGCGAGACGCAGGATCACGCCGGCGAGGTTCGAGCGCTGCAATTCCGGCTCGGTGTAGCGCGGACTGCGCAGGAGCTGGGCTTCGCTGTAAAGACGGATGCAGATCCCGGCTCGCTCGCGACCACAGCGCCCCTTGCGCTGATCCGCGCTCGCCTGGGAGATGCGCGAAACCGGCAGCCGCTGCAGCTTGCTGCGGGCGCTGTAACTGGCGATGCGGGCGAGGCCACTGTCGATCACGTGGCGCACGCCCGGCACCGTCACGGAAGTCTCGGCCACATTGGTGGACAGCACGATGTGACGCTGCGTGTGGGGCTGGAACACGCGCTGCTGTTCGGTGATCGCCAGCCGGGCGTACAAGGGCAGCACATCCGTGGCCGGCAGACGGGCGGCGCGGATGACCTCCGCCGCTTCGTTGATCTCGCGTTCGCCCGGCAGGAACACGAGCACATCCCCCGGGGCTTCTTCATCGAGCTCCTGCACGGCGGCGACGATGCCGTCGAAGAGCCCACCGCCACCCTCGAGCTCATTGCCGGTCGGTCGGTAACGCACTTCGACAGGATGGATGGCGCCGGGGATCTCCACGATTCCCGCCTCGTGGAAGAAGCGCTGGAAACGATCGGCTTCGATGGTCGCCGACATGAGGATGACCTTCAGGTCCGTCCGGCGCGGCAGGAGCTGGCGCAGGTACCCGATGAGGAAATCGATGTTGAGCGTGCGCTCGTGGACCTCATCCACGATGAGGATGTCGTAGGCCCGCAGCTCCGGATCACGCGCGATCTCTAGCAGCAGGATGCCATCGGTCATCACCTTGAGGCGGGTGCCCTGCGAAACCTGCTGGTCGAAACGGGTCTGGAAACCGACGATCGCGCCGAGGCGGGAACCCTGCTCCTGGGCGATGCGCGTTGCCACCGTGCGGGCGGGCAGGCGGCGCGGCTGTGTGAGACCGATGCGCGCCTCGGGCCATTCCGTGAGGCAGAGCTGGGGAATCCGGGTGGATTTGCCGGAGCCCGTGGCGCCACACACGATAGTGACGGCCTGTCGCGCGAGACAAGCCCGGATCTCGCCCAGCAGCGGCGTGATGGGTAGGGCCTGCAGGGCGGTCAGGCCTTTGCGCGGGACCGCTTCGTTCACAGCACAGCCGGCACCAGCCGGGTGGCGACCGCCGTGATCAGCAGCACCGAGGCGATGTTCATCACAAAACCCACCCCGGCCATGTCGCGGGTCGTGATGTAACCGCTGCCGTAGGCGAGCGCGTTGGGCGCGGTGCCAACCGGCATCATGTAGGCGGAGCTCGCGCTCAGGCCCGCGATGATGGCCACCTCGACAGGCGTCAGGCCGAGTGCGGGCGCGACCGCCGCGAGCAGCGGGGTGAGCGCGGCTGCGGTGGCGATGTTGCTTGCCACCTCGGAGACAAAGATGACGGTGGCCGCGATGACGGCAATCACTACCGGCCTAGGGTATTGCGGCATGCCGGACAAGGCCACGCCGAGGAGGCTGTCCACCCCGTTTGCATCGATGGCGGCGGCAAGGCTCAGCCCTCCTCCGAACAGAAGCAGCGTACCCCAGGGCAGGCGTTGGGTGTCTTCCCATTCGAGGGCAGGCGCGTGGCCGCGGCTCACGGGAAAAAGATACAGGGTGATGGCCGCCACCATGGCGATGCTTGCATCGGTCAGGGCCGCGAGCGGTCTCAGTCCGGCGATCTCCACTTTCGTCAGCAGTCCGCGCGTCATCCAGGCGAGCACCGCGCCCAGGAACACCATCAAGGTCACGCGCGCCTGGGGCGTCAGCAGGCCCCAGCGCCAATGCACATCGCCCGCCATCACCCCTTCCAGGGACAGACGACCGGTCGGCAGCCGGAAGAACACCCGCGTGAGCAACCATAAGGTGAAGGGCAGCATCACCAGCACGATGGGCATGCCGAGTGCCATCCAGCTCCAGAAATCCAGCGTGTAATGGTACTGACTGTGGAGGAATGAACTCACATAGACATTCGGTGGCGTGCCGATCAGCGTCCCGATGCCGCCGATGGTGGCCGCATAGGCCACGCCGAGGATCAGGCAGCGCCTGAGTGCGTCGTCGGCAAACTCATGACGCGCAAGGCTCAAGGCCACCGGGAACATCAGGACTGCCGTCGCGGTGTTGGAGAGCCAGCAACTGATGAAGGCTGTCGCCACCATGATGGCGAGCACCAGGCGTTGCGTCTGGCCGCCGCTCAGGCGCAGCAGGGAAAAGGCGAAGCGCCGGTGCAGACCCCATTTCTCGATGGCGGCCGCCAGCATGAACCCTCCGAGAAAGAGAAAGAGGAGCGGATCGGCATAAGGCGCCAGCGTGGTTTCAATGTTCCCCACTCCGAGAAGCGGAAACATCACGGCAGGGACCAGCGATGTCACGGGCAGGGGGACGGGTTCGCTCAACCACCACCAGGCCATCCAGACCGCACAGGCAACCGTCGCGCGGGCCGCCGCGCCGATCTCGAGGGTGCCGCCCTGCCCGTCCTGCATGCCGGCCGGCAATAACCAGGCAAACAGGCAGGCGATTGCCGGACCTGCGAGCAGATTGATCACGCGCCACGGCATCGCCTGCATCACCGAATACTCCCTTTGAACATGATTGCGCTTGCGCACCGTATCGGACAGGTTCCGTCATGGTAAGCTCAATCCCCATGAGAGATCGCAGGACTTTATCCCGAACAGGCTTGGCCGCTGAGGGATCGGTGACGGGCGCCGCATGCTGACCTTCGATATCGCCGGTTCGCAGATCAACGGTGCGCGCGAATACCAGGAAGACGCCTTCCTAATCACACGCCTGTCCGATCCGGACGGACAACGCTCGGCCTCGCTGGTCATCGTGGCCGATGGCATGGGTGGACATGCCGCCGGCAATGTCGCCAGCAACATGGCGGTGCAGTCCTTCAACAAGTTCCTCACTGCCCGCTTCCCCAGTGATGCCCTGTCCTCGGTACTGCGCGAGGCCGTGTTCGAAGCCAACAGTTCGATTGCGGAGACGATCCGCGAGACCGCCGCCTTGCAGGGCATGGGCTGCACACTGGTGTGCGCCGTGATCGAGGACAAGGCCCTGCGCTGGATCAGCGTGGGCGACAGTCATCTCTACCTTCTGCGCCAGGGCGAACTGCGCAAGCTCAACGCGGACCACAGCTATGGCGGGTTCCTGGCGCGACTCGGCCAGGATGGCCGGCCGGCGAAGGCCCAGTCCGGCTTCTCGCACAACATGCTGATGAGCGCCATGACGGGCGAGGAGATCGCCGAGATCGACTGCCCGGACGACGATTTCGAGCTGCTCACGGGCGATCGCCTGCTGGTGGCGAGCGATGGACTTGACTCGCTCTCGCACGCGGAGCTGGTGAAATACCTGGGTGGCAGTGACAACGCCCGCCAGGCGGTCGATGCACTGCTGCTCAGCGTCAACGAGGCCGGCGTGCCGCGCCAGGACAACACCACCGTCATCGCCATGCTGGTGGGGGAGAAGCCGGACGAACTGCCGCGACCCGATTTCAGTGCGGCTCGCCTGCAGAGCATCCAGGAGGGGCAGCCGCAGCCGCCCAAGGCCACACCGATTGCCGTTGAAACGCCTCCCGCGAGCGGCTTGGTGCCGCCGATGAAAGTACTGCTGCCGCTGCTGCTGATTGCCGCCGGGGTCGCCGGGCTCTGGGGCTGGAAGCAGCAGATGTCCGCGCGCATGGACAACGCCGGCCAGACCGCGCAGACCGGGGCCCGGACTGCCGACAGCGCGCCGGCAACACCCGAAGTCCCGACTGCCGAGCCGGTCAAGACACCCAAGGCCGCTCCTCCCTTCCGCGATGGAGGTGGTCCACTGATGGTGCGACTGCCGGGTGGTGATTTCCTGATGGGCAGCCCCGAAAGCGCGGCCAATTTCAATGAACGCCCCCAGCATCGGGTGTCCTTGAAATCGTTTTCCATCAGCGTGCACGAAGTCACCGCCTCGGACTTTGCCCGCTTCCGCAGTCCCAACGCCCTGCGCACCCAGGCCGAGACGGGCGTGGACCGGAGCAGGTATCCCGTCACCTTCGTCAGCTGGGAAGACGCGCGCGCCTATGCCCAGTGGTTGAGTCGACAGACCGGCAAACGCTATCGCCTGCCCACGGAGGCGGAGTGGGAATTCGCCGCGCGTGGAGGCAACGACACGACCTACTGGTGGGGACGCACCCTCGACAAGGGCAAGGCCCATTGCCTGACCTGCGGCAACGAGCTGGATCCCCGCCATCCCACCACCGTGGCGCGCTTCGCCGCCAATGCCTATGGGCTGCATGACACGGCCGGCAACGTGGCGGAATGGGTCCAGGACTGCTATGTCGACAATTACAAGAACGCCGCAGCGGATGGCCGTGCGGTGGAGGTGCCGGGGTGCACGCGACGCGTGGTCCGTGGGGGTTCCTTTTCCAGCGGCCCCCACGCCCTGAGCACCACGGCTCGTGATGCGCTCGGCAGCATGACCGCCAATGACAGCGTGGGCTTCCGGGTGGTGCGCGAAGACTGAGCCGCAAGCTGCGGCCGATCTGCCTCAGGCGGCAGGCGGAGTGGGCGCAGTATCCAGCGTGCAGAGCAACTCACGACAACGCACGAGCAGCCACAGCCCCGGCACCGCCAACACCAGCGAGACGCCGAAGAATTCGACCCATCCCACCACCGCGATGTCCCCGGCGAGCGGGCCAATCAGTACCCGCGACAGGCTGGCCAAGGCCGAAAGCAGTGCAAAATGCGTGGCGGTGAATTCCCTGGCGCACAGGCCGACCATCAGGGCAACCAGCACACTGGTCCCCATCCCGCCCGAGAAATTCTCGAGCGCCACCACTACCACCATGCCGAGCCAGCTCTTGCCGCCCAGCGCGAGCACGAGGAATCCGACATTGGTCACGGCTTGCAGGACACCAAACCAGAGCAGCGCCCGGTAAAGCCCCAGGCGCGGCATCCAGAGTCCACCGCAGATGCCGCCGAGAATGGACGCCACCATGCCCAGGAATTTGTAAGTGGTGCCGATCTCGGTCAGCGAAAAACCCTGACCGCGCAGGAAGAAACTCATACTGAGCGAGCCGGCAAAAGCGTCCCCCAGCTTGTACAGCGCAATGAAAGCGGCCAGCCAGACGATGCCCGGACGGGCGAGCAGCCCGATGACCGCCGCCCGGAAATCCGTCCACAGCGCGGTGGAAGGGGGTGTGTCGCGTACAGGCTCCGGTGCCAGCAGGCTGCCAAGCGACAGCGCCGCCATCAGACCCGCCAGCAACAGGAAGGCCGGACCGAACCCCACCCTGTCAGCCACCAGCAAGGCACCCGCCCCAGAGACGATCATCGCCACCCGGTAGCCGGCAACCGACAGGCCTGATCCCAGCCCCCGGTCTGCGGGGCTCAGGATCTCGGCGCGATAGGCATCGACCACGATGTCCTGGGTCGCGGAAACGAGAGCCAGCAGCACCACCAGCCACACGATGGATTCCAGATTGTGGACGGGATCCGCGCCGGACAGGGCGAACAGCAAGACGGCCAACAAGAGCTGGGTCAGCATCAGCCAGCCGCGTCGCCGCCACAGCGAGCCCAACCCGTAACGGTCGAGCAAGGGCGCCCACAGGAATTTGTAGAGGTAGGGAAGACCCACCAACGTCAGTGCACCCAGGGTTTGCAGATCAACCCCTGCGGTCGTCAGCCAGGCTTGCAGCGTGCTGCCGGTCAGTGCGAGAGGCAGGCCCGACGCGAAACCGAACAAGGCCACGTTGAACAACAGGCGTTTGCGCGGGGCGTCCGCGCCAGCACGTGACTGCAGGATATCGAGCATGGGCCATTGTGGCACACTGCCGCATCAACGCAGCGAAAGTCCTGAACCCATGGCCTTGGAGATAGAGCGCAAGTTCCTGCTTGCCAACGACGCGTGGCGTGCCGCCGCAACCAATTCGGAAACCCTGTGGCAGGGCTACCTCACCACCAATGAACGCTGCTCCGTGCGCGTGCGTGTGGCAGGAGATCAGGGCTGGCTCAACATCAAGAGCACTACCTTGGGGGTGATTCGTCATGAATTCGAATATGCAGTACCGGCCACGGAAGCACGCGAACTGCTGGATCTTTTCTGCGCCGGACGCAGTCTCGGCAAGACCCGCCACCACGTGCCGGTGGGTGCGCATGTTTGGGAGATCGATGTGTTCGAGGGCGAGAACGTCGGACTGATCGTGGCCGAGATTGAACTGTCAGCCGAGGATGAGAGCTTCGAGCGCCCGGCCTGGCTGGGCGCAGAAGTTTCGGGAGATCCGCGCTACTACAACACTTCACTCATTGCACATCCCTATTCGCAATGGACTCGCACTTGAGGGGGACTTCGCGGGGCAGGTGCGCGATGTATAATTCCCGAGCGTTACAGTAAGAAATACCTTACGCCAGCTTACGGAAATTGCAGGTATGCAAGAACACCAAGCATTCGGATCCTCGACTGCGCGGGCAGAACAGCCCGCGCCGCACGAACAGCTCATCGACCGCTTTGGCCGGGTCGTGGACTACGTGCGCATCTCGGTCACGGATCGCTGTGATTTCCGCTGCGTCTATTGCATGGAGCCGGACACCCGCTTCGTGCCCAGAGCGCAGGTCCTCACCCTGGAAGAGCTCGCACTGGTCGCCCGGGCCTTCGTCGAACTCGGGGTGCAGAAAATCCGCATCACGGGTGGCGAACCCCTGGTCCGCCGCGATGTGGTGGACCTGATGGCCGAGATCTCGCCCCTGCCCGGCCTGCGCGAACTGGTGGTGACCACCAATGGCTCGCAGCTCGAACGTCTTGCACCCAGCCTGCATGCGGCCGGGGTCAAACGCATCAATATCAGCCTGGATTCGCTGGACCGCGAGCGTTTCCGGCGTATCACCCGTACCGGTGATTTGAATAAAGTCCTGCGCGGTATCGAAGCCGCCCGCGCCCAGGGCTTCGAACGCCTCAAGATCAATGCGGTGATCCTGCGCAACCGCAACCACGAGGAAGTCGTGCCACTGGTAGAGTTCGCAGCCACACGCGGCATGGACATATCCTTCATCGAGGAAATGCCGCTCGGCGTGATCGGCGATCACGACAGGGCCGAAGCCTACTATTCCAGCGACGAAATCCGCCGCGACATCGAGGCCGTGCACCGCCTGCTGCCGACGGCGGAGCAGACCGGCGGACCCTCCCGTTATTTCAGGCTGGTGGACTTTGGCACGCGCGCCGGTTTCATCTCGCCCCACAGCCACAACTTCTGCGAAGACTGCAATCGGGTGCGCGTGACCGCAGAGGGCCGCCTGCTGCTCTGTCTGGGTCAGGAACACTCGGTGGATCTGCGGGCGGTTCTGCGCGCCCATCCGGGCGATCTCGCGACCCTCAAGCAGCGCATTCGCAAGGCCATGGACATCAAGCCCCGTGGCCATGATTTCAGCCTGAAGGCGCAGCCCATCATCTTCCGCCACATGAACGCCACGGGTGGATGAACATTTGCGCACCCAGAACATCACCGGGCTGGTGCTCGCAGGAGGCCAAGGGCAGCGCATGGGAGGTCAGGACAAGGGCTTGCTGAACGTGGGTGGTCGTCCGCTGGTCGCGCATGTGCTGGCGCGTCTTTCGCCGCAAGTCGCGGACATCATCATCAGCGCCAACCGCCATCACGCGTGCTATGCCGGATTCGGTCCTCGCGTGGTGAGCGATGTCATCCCGGATTATCCGGGCCCCTTGGCTGGCATTCTTGCCGGGCTGAAGGAAGCCACGACGCCCTGGGTGCTGGTGGTCCCTTGCGACAGCCCGTTTCTCCCTGCCGATCTGGCCGAAAGACTGCTCGCAGCGAGTGATGACCCGGCCTGCATCCGCATGGTGGGAACCCCGGACGGGGACCAACCGGTATTCGCGTTGATTCCCCGCAGTCTTGCGGGCGCGCTCGAAGCATTTCTTGCGGCCGGGGAACGCCGGACTCTCGCCTGGTACCGCCAGCACGGACTCTGCCGCGTGAAGTATCAGGAAGACCACCCCTTCATGAACGTGAACACCCCGGAAGATCGGCTCCGGGCCGAGGCGCAGCTTCATGCCTGACTCCGCAATCCCCCTGCTCGGCTTTGCCGGCTACAGCGGCAGCGGAAAGACCACGTTGCTGCGCAAGATGATCAGTCTGCTCGTCGTGGGTGTAATCAAGCACACCCATCATGAATTCGACATCGATCAACCCGGCAAGGACAGTCATGCTCTGCGCGAGGCCGGTGCGCGGCGGGTGGCCGTGGGTTCTTCACGACGCTGGGCGTTGATCGTTGAGCGGCCGGAGCCGCGCGAGGCGACGCTGGCAGAACTGCTCGTCACCATGGACGACCCTGCTCTCGATCTCATCCTCGTCGAAGGTTTCCGCGATGAGCAATACCCCAAGATTGAAGTCCACCGGCCGTCGCTGGGCCGGCCCCTGCTCGCCGAGCGCGACCCCTCGGTGCTCGCCATTGCGACCGATGATGAAACGCTCGATACCCTGGGCCTGCCGCGACTCGATCTCAACGATCCGGTCGCCATCGAGCACTTCGTCCATCATTATCTGGAATCCCGGCGGCACCCTGCCCGCCCTTGCTGAGGCCAGACCTCCGAGGCCAGACCATGCAACAGTCACTGCTCAATACCCAACCCAGCTGCGATGATGATTTCGACCCCGCTTCGCTGACCTGCGAAGAGGCACTGGCGCAGATCTCGGCCCGTATCCAGCCGATTGCCGATGTCGAGCAGGTGGCGCTGCGCAATGCGCTGGGGCGCGTGCTGGGGGCGCCGGTAAGCTCGCGCATCAATGTGCCGGGTCATGTGAATTCGGCCATGGACGGTTATGCGATTCGCGCCGTGGATATTCCTGCCGAGGGCATCAACAGTCTCAAGGTCGTCGGCAGCTCTTTCGCCGGGCGACCGTTCCTCGAGCCGCTTGTGGCTGGCTGCGCCGTGCGCATCATGACCGGCGCCGTCGTTCCGGAAGGTGCAGATACCATCCTGCCCCAAGAGCAGGTGGAGGCGGCGGGCGATGAGATCCGCCTCGATGGACGTCACAAACACGGACAACACGTGCGTGCCGCAGGCGAAGATATCGCCATCGGGGATCAGGTGCTGCGCAAGGGACAGTTCGTGAATCCTGCGGAGCTTGGCCTGCTGGCCTCGCTCGGGATCCCGGAAGTCACCGTGATGCGGCGCCCGCGCGTCGCCTTTTTCTCGACCGGTGATGAGCTGCGGAGTCTGGGTGAAACCCTGCGGCCGGGGGATGTCCACGACAGCAACCGCTACACCCTGCACGGCATGCTCACCCGCATCGGAGCGGAGGTCATCGATCTCGGCGTGGTGGTGGATGATCCGGAAGCGCTCGCGGCAGCTTTCGAACGGGCGAGCCAGCTGGCCGATGTCGTCATCACCTCGGGCGGTGTGTCCGTCGGTGAGGCGGATTACACGCGCGAGATTCTCACCCGCCTCGGCCAGGTGCATTTCCGGAAGATCGCCATGAAACCCGGACGCCCGCTCGCCTTCGGTCATCTCGGCAACGCGCTTTTCTTCGGCCTGCCCGGGAATCCGGTGTCGGTAATGGTGACTTTTTATGAATTCGTGCAGCCGGCGCTGCGACGCCTGATGGGATTGGAGCCCGCGTTGCGTATCCTGCTCAAGGCCCGAACGGTAAGTGAACTCAAGAAGCGCCCGGGCCGCATCGAGTTCCAGCGCGGGGTGCTGCATCAAGCCGCGGACGGGACACTCGAGGTGCGCCCGACCGGGGATCAGGGCAGTGGCATCCTGAGCTCCATGGTGCAGTCCAACTGTTTTATCGTCCTCGACATGGAAACCGGCAAGGTGCCGGCGGGAAGTCTCGTCGAGGTGGAACTGTTCAACGGACTGGTACAAGGATTCTGCTGATGGAAACACAAGCGGTGGCAGTGGTGGTGGGTGTCGGTGCGGAACGCGGCCTCGGGGCGGTGCTGTGCCGGCGTTTTGCCGCGGGTGGGCATCACGTGATTGCCATGGGACGCACGGCGGCGCGACTCAAGCACGTGGTTGCGGGCATCCATGACGAGGGTGGCTCGGCCGAGGCCTGGGTGGGCGATGCCACGCGGGAGGAAGATGTCGCTGCGCTTTTTGCTCATGCAATGGCACCCGGCGCCCATCGCGCACCGGCGGATCTGGTGGTCTTCAATGCCGGCAACAACCAGCGCATCGATTTCACCGCACTCACGCCGGAACAGTTCGAGAATTTCTGGCGGGTGGGTTGCCTCGCCGGCTTTCTGGTGGGACGCGAGGTTGCGCGTCACATTGCGCCGCTGGGTCGGGGCACGCTGATCTTTACCGGGGCTTCCGCCAGTCTACGCGGTCGACCGGGATTCGCACATTTCGCGGCTGCCAAGGCAGGGCTGCGCATGCTGGCCCAGAGCATGGCCCGCGAATTCGGTCCGCAAGGACTGCACGTGGCGCATGTGGTGGTGGATGGCGGCATCGACGGCCAGCGCCTGCGTGAGCGCGTGCCGGAGATGCTTGAGCGTCTTGGCACGGAGGGCTTGCTGCAGCTGGAACCGATTGCGGAAGCCTTCTGGCAGTTGTATCGGCAGCACCCGTCCGCGTGGACGCACGAGATCGATCTGCGTCCCTTCAAGGAAAGTTTCTGACGGGAAGTGCTTGCAGCGAGGCCTTTAAGCAGGGCCTTTGAAGTGGCGCCCTTGCAGATGTGTCCTCGATCCGGGGAGCGCGGGCCGGCAATCCCGCCACGCGCTTGACGATCAGGCGGTCTGCACACTCCCGCCCAGCGGCACGCCGGTGAAAGTGGTGCGCTCGCTCAATTCGATCCAATTGCCATCCGGATCCCGGATGAACCCGAAGCGCACGAGATCTCCCATGTCCCGCAGCGGCTCACCGGGCAGAGCCCCCGCCGCGAGCGCTGCAGGAAGCGCAGCCCGCGCATCGCGAATCTGGAAGGTGATGTAGCGATAGCCCGGGCCGCGCCAGTCATCGGCCGAGCGTACCGGTGCCGCCGCCTGTTCCAGCCAGAGCCGGGCGCGTCCGCAGGCGAAAGTGTCAGCGTCCACCCTCTGCAGGCCGAGGGCGTCGGACAGGAAACGCCCATGCCGCGCGACATCATTCACGGCCATCACAAGACCATAGTCCCAATCGGATGCCGTGCGTGCCGGCACCAGTTCCACGGTATTCCCGTCCGGATCCTGCAGCCTGCGCAGGTGCTCGAGTCCCGACACCGCGACACGGAGGCGGCGGTACCCCCCGCTCCCCACGCCTTCCAACGGGTCCCGTGCATGGTTCATCTTGAGAATGGCGGAGCCCAGATGATGGCGGTGCTGCTGCATCCCGCCACCCAGCTTACCCATGTGGTCGTAGGTCAGCCCCACCTCCTCCTGCCAGAACGCGAGCTGCGCGTCGCGCTGGTTGGAGAACAGGCCGAGATCGAAACCTTCGCGGGCAAACTGCATGGGCGGCGTGTGCGCGTCAGGCGATGGCGAGGCGCTTGCGCACTTCTGCCACGCGTTCGAAATGGCGGGTCTCCTCGCGTCCGTTAAGGCGCAGCAGGTTGGCCACTTCTTCGTTCTCCTCCGCATCCGCCCAGGCCTGGTACTGGAGATCGCCATCCACTTCCGCCTGCTGCAGCAGATCCATGATCTCGGCCGAGGCCGGCACATGATCCAGCGCGAAGGGGTTGAAGGGATTGTCTTCGTTCGCCGGCAATTCGAAGCTGCCACCCTTGAGCTTGATGACCTTGAGCAAGCGATGGGCGTGGCCGCGCTCCTCGGCGGCATTACGCAGGAGCAGCTCACGGGCGGTTTCATCCGCCACTCCGCGTGCCAGCACCTCATAGAACACTTCGCCGTAGGTCTCGATCATCGCGAGGACCTTCACATCATCGATCGAGAGTGTCTGGTGGGTCTTGAGAAAGTCGAGGGCTTCGAAAGGCTGGCTCGGATATCCGGCGGGCAGGCTGGCCATGGGTGTTCTCCTGTGAGCGGGTATTGAGGTGGGGCGACACTAAACCACCCGTCCTGCCGGCACAACGCGGGACGCATGCTGCGCTGCGCTCACGGCAACCCCTGAGGAGGCATCAACCGGGCACCAGACTGGACCACCCGCCGGACCGCACGCCATACTCCGGCACGCAATCAGGATTCACGGGCCGCGCGACGCGCGCCCTTCCCTCTCGACTCGAACTGCCAGGAGCCTCTGCCGATGAAATTCGGAAAACTCGGTGTATTCACTGCCACTGACTTCATGAACGCAGCACAACTCACCGAGCTCGCGAGCAAGGTCGAGGGCTTGGGTTATTCCACGCTGTGGTACCCGGAAGCCTTCAATTACGAGACCTTTGCAGTGGGTGGCTACCTGTTGAGCCAGAGCCGCAAGCTCATCGTGGCGAGCGGCATCGCCAACATCTATGCCCGCGACGCGACCACCGCCGCCATGGGTCACAACAGCCTGAACTCGCTCTATGGCGGCCGTTTCGTGCTGGGCATGGGCGTGTCCCATGCGCCGCTGGTATCCGATCTGCGCGGTCACAGCTACCAGCAGCCGGTGGCCACCATGCGTGCCTACCTCGATCGCATGGATCAGGCCTGGTCGGCCATGAACAGCACGCCTGCCAGCAAGCAGCTGGTGCTGGCAGCGCTGGGCCCCAACATGTCCAAGCTCTCGGCAGAGCGTACCTTGGGCGCGTTCCCCTACAACATCACGCCGGATCAGGTGGCCCTGTCCCGCGCGGCCATGGGCGGCAAGGGTGCCGTGATCTGCGAACAGAAAGTCTGCCTGTGCACCGATCCGGTGGTGGCGCGACGCGCCGCACGGGCGGCTCTCGCGATGTACCTGCCGCTCCCCAACTACTTCAAGAACTGGTTCCGCCTGGGTTTCGATGAAAGCGATCTCAAGGACGGCGGCAGCGACCGGCTGATGGATGCCATGGTGCTGTGGGGTGACGCGGCCAGCATCAAGGCGCGCCTCAAGGAGTATTTCGCCAAAGGGGCCGACCAGGTCGTCATTCAGCCCGTGCGTGCTGATGGCAGCCCGCATCCGGACTATGCGGCGCTGGAAGCCCTGGCCGATCTCAACTGACACGAGGACCGAGCAAGATGAACACCGCCGTGCGACCCTTCCGTTTCGAGACCAGCGATGCCGAACTCGCCGACCTCAAGGAGCGCTTGGCGCGCACGCGGTGGCCGGAACGGGAAACACCAACCGACTGGAGCCAGGGCGTGCCGCTCGCCTGGATGAGGAAGATCTGCGAGTACTGGCGTAGTGGTTATGACTGGCGACGCTGTGAGGCGGTGCTGAACGCCTATCCGCAGTTCATCACCGAGATTGATGGCCTGGACATCCAGTTCCTGCATCTGCGTTCCCCACATGCTGAGGCGCGCCCGCTGGTGATGACCCATGGCTGGCCGGGATCGGTGGTGGAATTCCTGAAAGTCATCGGCCCGCTCACCGACCCCGTGGCCCATGGCGGTCAGGCCAAGGACGCCTTCCACGTGGTGTGCCCCTCCCTGCCGGGCTTCGGTTTCTCCGGCAAACCCACAGCCCCCGGCTGGACGCTCGAACGCATCGCGCGCGCCTGGTCCACGCTGATGGGTCGCCTCGGTTACGACCAGTACTACGCCCAGGGCGGCGACTGGGGCGCGGCCGTGACCATGGCCATTGGCGTGAACGAAGGCGCGCATTGCAAGGGCCTGCACACCAACATGCCGCTGGTGGATTTCACGCCGGAGATGATGGAAAACATGACGCCCTTCGAACAGAGCGCCATGGCCGGCTTCCAGTTCTACTGGGACAAGGATTCCGGTTACTCCAAGCAGCAGAGCACGCGCCCGCAGACCATCGGCTATGCCCTGGTGGATTCCCCCGTGGGTCAGGCAGCCTGGATTCTGGACAAGTTCCATGCCTGGACCGACTGCGATGGCAATCTCGAGTCCGTGCTCTCCCGCGACGAGCTGCTGGACAACGTGATGATGTACTGGCTCCCCGCAGCGGCTGCTTCCTCGGCACGCATGTACTGGGAGAATTTCGCGAGCATCAGTCAACCCAAGGGCCCGATTCACCTGCCCACCGGCATCAGCATTTTCCCGCACGAGATTTTCCGTCTGTCGCGGCGCTGGGCCGAAACCCGGTTCTCCCGCATCGTGCATTACAACGCGCTCGACAAGGGTGGGCATTTCGCCGCCTTCGAGCAGCCTGCCACCTTCGTCCATGAAATCCGCAGCGCCTTCGCGGCCATGCCCTGAGCGGCCTGCACATCCCCGACAGCATCAGGAGTAGAAGACCATGACCCAACCTCTGCAGACCGTACGCCAGCTCGCCTATGTGGTGCGTGATCTCGACGCCGCGCTCAAATACTGGACCGAGCATCTCAAGGTCGGCCCGTTCTTCCTGTTCGAGCACTGCCCGCTGCTGGACCAGAAATATCTTGGCAAGCCCTCCAATGCGGATGTGACGCTCGCGCTCGGCAACAGCGGCGCCCTGCAGATCGAACTCATCTACCAGCACAACGACGAACCGTCCGTATACAAGGAATTTCTCGACGCCGGGCGCGTCGGGGTGCATCACTTCGGCCTCATGCCCGAAGACTATGCGGCAGCTTGCGCGGATTACCGCGCGCGCGGGCATGTTGCCGCTTTCGAGTGCACGGTGGGCGGTGCGCCGCTCACCTACTTCGATACGGTGAAGACGGTCGGTCATTACATCGAACTGTGGGACAACAATTCGGTGTTCAAGGATTTGTTCATGCTGGTGGAGGACGCCGCCAGGAATTGGGACGGTCGCAACCCGGTGCGTCCCGGCCCGCTCTGATCGCTCATTGAGGAACTCCGGTCCGTTGCCAGGCAACGGGCCGGAGCGCCAGCGCCCCCACACACTCGGCCTGCCACGCAGGCAGCCCGAGTGCCTCCCTCAGGTCTCGTGCCCGAGCCTCACCCCGAATTGGCCCCAGCGATACAGCAAGGCCGGCATCAACAGCAGATTGAGCACCGTGGAGGAGAGCAGTCCGCCCACAATGATGGCGGCCATCGGCCCCATGATCTCCCGCCCCGGATTGTCGCTGTCTATGGTCAGTGGCAGCATCGCGAGCGCCGTGACCAGGGCCGTCATCAGGATTGCCGGCAGACGCTCCCGCGCCCCGCGCAGCGCGGTTTCCAGATTCCAGGCGCAACCTTCCACGCGCACGAGATGATCGTAGTGGGACACCAGCATGATGCTGTTGCGCACGGTAATCCCGAACAAGGTGACGAAGCCGACGATGGACCCTACCGAGACAATGCCACCGCCCAGCAGCACCGCAACCACCCCGCCGACCATGGAGAACGGCAGATTGAAGAGAATCAGCAGGAGGTAACGCAGCCTGTTCACCGCGAGGTGTATGAGCAGCAACACGCCAAACCCCGCCAGCAGGGCATGCGTGACGAGGTCATCACGCGCTGCGGCCTGCTCCACCGCCGCGCCCGTGAATTCAGGATGCATGCCTTCCGGGAACTTGAGGTCTGTGAGCACACGCGCCCGGAGTGCTTCGAAAAAAGACGCGAGATCCCGACCCTCGAACTCCGCGGTCACCACCTGCAGGCGCTGGGCATTGCGATGCAGGATGTTGTAGCGGCCGGTCATCTGCCGCACGTCCGCCACATCCTGCAGGCGAATGGGAGCGCCTTCGCGGCGGGCCACGATCAATTTACCCAGGCGCGAGCCATCCCTGCGCTGTGCCGCAGGCAACAACACCATCACCGGCACGCGCCTGTTGTCCCGCTCCACCTCGTTGAGCACATGCCCGCCATAGGCGCTACGCACCGCGGCCAACACCTGGCGCGCATCCAGTCCCCACGCGGCAAGCCGTGCGGAATCCAGCGCAACTCTCAAGACCGGCGTTTCATGTGCCGCGCGCACCCGCACATTCCTTGCACCCGGCACTTGCCGCATGACCGCGGCAAGTTCATGCGCCATTGCATCCAGCACCGCCAGATCGCGGCCAAACAAGTTCACGACCACCGGCGCGGTATAGCCGGAGATGGTCTCGTCGATGCGCTCGGTCAGGAAGGTGTTCGCCTCCCAGGTAATCCCGGGCTGCGTGGCGAGCGTGGCCCGCAGCGCATCCAGCACTTCCTGCTGCCCGGTTCCTGAGAGAG
>VGUA01000060.1 GCA_016874535.1 Gammaproteobacteria bacterium | reverse complement strand
GGCCGCACCGGTGCTGCTAGGGGTACGCACGCCGAACAGATGACGGATGCCCCAGCGTCGCGCGGAGTCGAGCACAGCGAGGTTGTCATCGACGAACACTACCTGTTCCGGAAGGAACGGCACCACCCCGCACAGGCGCGACCAGAACACCGGATCTTCCTTGGGCACGCCCAGTGTGTGAGCGCTGATGCGGTGTGCAAAGTAATCCTCGATCCCGGTGTGCAGCATCTTGCGGGCCAGACTGCCCGGATGCGCATTGGTGGCGATGATGACCGGATATCCTTGCGTGCGCAGAAACTCCAGGAATTCCAGCGTCCCCCGCCGTAATGCGATCAATTCCGCCAGTTCGAGCTCCAGTGCGTGCACGGAGATGCCAAACACCTGCTCCCAGTGATCCAGGCAGTACCAGGCCAGCGAACCCTTGGCGGCGCCAAGGGTCTCGGCCACCAGCGCACGGACGGCTGCCTCCGACTCCCCACGCAACGCGGCGAGCGCGCGCGGCAACGCATGATTCCAGACCTGGTCATCGAAATTCAGGTCAAGCAATGTTCCGTCCATGTCGAGGATGAGGGTGGGCAGCATGTCGGGTCTCCGCTTGGATGTGATGCTCAGGGATTGTGGGGAGACGCGGACGCTTCCTGCACTATGTCGGGATGGGTGGTGCGCAATTCCGTCATCAAGGCTTGCGCGCGGGCGCGCTCGGGTGGCGACAGCCCGGCGCGAAGCTTCTCCAGCATGCCATTGGCCGCAGCGTCGCCGTTGGCGACGGCAAGCCCGTACCAGGCAACGGCTTCCACGGGATCCGGTTCAACACCGAGACCTCGCTCATAGAGGCCAGCAAGATTGACCTGGGCCACAGCCAGTCCCGCACGTCCAGCCTGCTGCAGCCAGAACCGCCCCTCCTCATAGTCTCGGGGCAGGCCCTGGCCCAGCATGAGCATCATGCCGAGATGGTACTGGGCTTCGGGATTTCCGGCTTCCGCCAATGGCCGCAGGCCCGCCAGAGCCTGCGCAGCGCGTGCCGGCTCTGCGGCGTGCATGAGATGAACCTGCGCCACGAGTAATCGCGCGGCCTCGTTCTCCGGCTCCAGGGGTTTGAGGTATTCCAGCGCCCCGGCCTCGTCCTGAACTCCCCCCTGACCGCGCAGCAGCATGAGCGCGACATTGAACGCAGCGGCCGGAAGGCCCTGATCCGCCGCGCGGGTGAACCACTGCCTGGCGGCTGGCAGATCCTGCGCCACTCCCTCGCCACGATAGAAAAGCCGCGCGAGGTAGAACTGGGCGTCGGCGTCGCCTAGCTCCGCGGCCTTGGTAAACCACCCTGCGGCCTGCGCCGGATCGGGCGCCAGGCCGTGCCCACGCAGGTAGAGAACACCAAGATTGTGCATCGCTCCGGGTAGCCCCTCGGCCGCGGCGGCCTCGAACCAGCGCCGGGCCTCGGCGAAATCCTCCCCCGTGCCTCGCCCCTTCAGATACAGGACTCCCACATTGTTCTGGGCAATGGGATCACCATTCTCGGCCCTGCGCAGAAACTGGTCGAAGGCGGCGCCCTCCTCCCCACGCGCGAGCGCAGCGCGCGCCTGATCGGCAAGAGCCGTCCCAGCCGCCGCCAGCAGACCGAGCAGCACCCCGACTCCCATGAACATCCGGACTGATCTCACCGGCTCTCCCTGTTGCTCGTCTCGCGCTGTGTCTGCGCCCGACCCCGCAGTTGCGACGCGGAACCCGGGCATCTCCGGGTCCAGCCCCGGAGGCCCCGCGCGGAGTCTGGTTTACAGCCTGCGGGGGGCGTCATACCATCGTCTGGAGTCCGGCACCACGACCGGACGGTCAGCGACAGCACAAGGAATTATCGGCCGTTTTGGCGCATTTGCGCAGAGGCTGTCGGCAACATGATTCTTGCAACGAGGAGGAAGGTCAGATGAAGAAGAACACCCTGAAGCCTGTCGCTCTGGCGATCGGCTCGTCCATGGTATTGGCACTCTCCGCGACAGCCAATGCGGACAACCCGTTCCAGATGGTTGAATTCGGCGCTCCTGTCACGGTGGCCGGCGACGCTGTCGACATGCAGGGCAACAAGGTCGCCATCGACGACGAAACCGGCTTCACCTATGGCGGTGACCAGCAGGCGAAATATGCCAGCGGAAAGCTGGCCACTGGCACCAAGGATCCGGCCGTGTGCGGGACGTTCGGCGGCGCCAGCTGCTCGATGCAGCACCTGCAGAAGTAAGTTACCGACACACTCCAACGCGCAGCCAGCACCTGTCTGCGCAAGGGCTGCAGCACCGTGAATCCTCGCGCGCTTCACGGTGCGGGCCTCGGCCTCAGGCGCCCCCATCTGGGGGCCCTGCTCGAAGAAATTCCGAACCCCATCTCCTTCATGGAGATCGCCCCCGAGAATTGGCTGGGTGCGGGAGGACGCCTCGGTGAGGCGCTTACCACCGTCGCCTCCCGTGTTCCCATTGCCTGCCATGGCCTGCTACTGAACCTGGGGGGACCAGACCCACTGGACCTCCAACATGTGGCGGAGATTGGCGCTTTCCTGGACAGGCACAATGTCCGGGTCTATGGCGACCACCTCACGTTCTGCGGTGAATCCGGCCTGCTCTACGAATTGCTGCCCATGCCCTTCACCGAAGAGGCCGCGCGGCATCTCGCCGCGCGAATTCGCCAAGTGCAGGACGTCCTCGGCCGCCGGATCGCGGTCGAAAACCCTTCCTACTACTGCCTGCTCATGCAGGAAATGAGTGAACTCGACTTCATCCGACTGGTGCTCGAGGAGGCGGACTGTGATCTCCTGCTGGATGTGAACAACGTCTGGGTCAATGCCACCAATCACGGCTACGACCCTCGAGAATTCCTGCGCGGAATTCCTTCAGCCCGCATCGCTTACGCGCATATCGCCGGGCATCTGCGCACGGACAGCGGGCTCATCATCGATACTCATGGTGCACCGGTCGTTGATCCGGTCTGGGATCTGTTGCGCGACGCCTATGCCATGCACGGCGTTTTCCCCACCCTGCTCGAACGCGATGAGAACATCCCGGCGCTGGACGAGGTTATGCGGGAAGTCACCCTGATACACAGCCTGCAGGAGCAGGCGCAGAGAGACCATTGAGATCGTCATGAGCAAGGTCCCGGCTTTCATCCAAGCCCAGCGCAACTTTGCCCGCTACCTGCGCGATCCCCTGCGTGAACCCCTGCCTTCCGGTTTGTCCGGCGAGCGTCTGGAGGTCTACCGCCATGCCGTGCGCCACAACATCGACCGGTTCATGGCCGACAATTTCCCGCGCGTGCGCGCGGCATTGACGTGCGAGGCGTGGGACGAAGTCATCAACAGCTACCTGCGGCTGCATCCGGCAGTCACTGCCGCTTTCTCGCGTCTGCCAGGAGAGTTCCTGGCCTTTCTGAGCGGCAGCCACGCGCCGGCCACGTTGCCTCTCCATGTGCATGCGCTCGCCCACTTCGAGTGGCTGGAGAATTCCGTGGCCTGTGATGAGCGCGGCGTTCCTGCGCACGGCTTCGATGCAATGGGTGATCTGTTGGAGAAGCCTCTGATCATCAACCCGATACATCAACTGGTCAGTTACGACTACCCGATACATGTGATCACTTCAGACACTCCGGGCATGCCCCTCCCTGCACGGGAAACCCATCTGGTGGTATTTCGTGATTCGGCGCATCAGTTGCAATTGCTTGAACTCAACCCGGTGACCCGCGCACTGTTCGAGCGCCTGGGGGATGCAGAGGAGGTTTCAGCGCGGGAGATCCTTGCTGACATCGCCACAAGCCTGCGACATCCCGCGCCCGAAGTCGTGCTGCGCGGAGGTCTCGATATCCTCCAACGCATGCGTCACAGAGGTCTCGTGCTGGGCACTCGAACAGCCTGAGATTCATAGCTCGCGCAGCACTGATGCGGTGCGCTTCCCTGCATGATGCTCCTTCGCGAGGCAGGCCTGCGTGGAAAAATCAGGACGACTTTCGCCCCGCAAAGCCCTCGTGTAGAGTCCGGCCCGTATTCCCTGCGAAGTCTCCTGCAATCACACGAACGCGTGCCTCGTGCGCGCGGGCACGCGGATGAAAAGCCCATGCGAAAGATAAAACGCCTACTCGTTGCCAATCGCGGTGAAATTGCCATCCGCGTGATGCGCGCTGCAGCAGAACTCGAAATCGAAACGATCGCCATCTACTCACAGGAAGATCGCTTCGCCCTGCATCGATTCAAGGTCGATCGCGCGTTTCTCGTCGGCAAAGGCAAGACGCCGGTGCAGGCGTACCTTGATCAGGAAGATATCATCCGCATCGCACTGGAAGCGGGTGCCGATGCCATCCATCCAGGTTACGGTTTTCTCTCGGAGCGTCCCGAATTTGCCGAGGCCTGTGCTGCCGCCGGAATCATCTTCATCGGCCCGCGTCCCGAAGTCATGCGCTCGCTCGGCAACAAGGTCGCTGCCCGCAAGCTGGCTGAATCCTCCGGCGTGCCGGTCATGCCCGCCACCGGCCCCTTGCCGGACGACGCTGCCACCATCCGGGCGCTGGCTTCGAGCATTGGCTACCCCGTGATGCTCAAGGCTTCCTGGGGTGGTGGTGGGCGTGGCATGCGCGTGATCGAACGTGAAGAGGATTTACTGGAACTGGTTGCCGTCGGGCGGCGCGAGGCCGAGCAGGCCTTCGGCAATGGCGAAGTCTATCTCGAGAAACTGATTCGCCGGGCGCGCCATGTGGAGGTGCAAATTGTCGGCGACACGCACGGCAATCTGGTTCATCTCTTTGATCGCGACTGCACGGTGCAGCGGCGCAACCAGAAGGTGGTTGAACGCGCTCCCTCGATGTTCCTCGATGACGCCCAGCGCGCAGCCGTGTGCGATTCCGCCGTTCGCCTGTGTCGCGCTGCCGGCTATCACAACGCGGGGACGGTGGAGTTCCTGCAGGATGCAGATACGGGCTCGGTCTATTTCATCGAAGTGAACCCCCGCATTCAGGTGGAGCACACGGTTACCGAGGAAATCACGGGCATAGATATCGTCAAGGCTCAGATCCGCATCGCAGAGGGCGCAGCGATCGGCACGCCCGACAGTGGAGTGCCGAGGCAGGAAGACATCCACCGCAACGGCTATGCAATGCAGTGCCGGATTACCACCGAGGATCCGGAAAACAACTTCATCCCGGACTACGGCACGATCACGGCGTATCGCAGCCCGGCCGGATTCGGGATACGCCTGGATGCCGGCACGGCGTATTCGGGCGCGCAGATCACGCGCTATTACGACTCCATGCTGGTCAAGGTGACGGCGTGGGGCACCACCCCGGATGAAACCACCGCGCGCATGCTGCGCGCCCTGCGGGAATTCCGTGTGCGCGGCGTGGTCACCAACCTGCGCTTCCTCGAGCAGTTGTTGCGTCATCCGGACTTCATCTCGGCTCGGTATGTCACGACCTTCATCGATACCACGCCGGAGCTTTTCGATTTCGAGCACCGCCAGGACTACGCGACTCCACTGCTGCGCTTTGTGGGCGATGTCATCGTCAACGGCAACGAGGCCGTCAAGGGTCGGCCACGGCCGACTCGCTTGGCCATTGCGGAGCCACCGGAGGTGCCTGCGGTCGCGCCGCCGCCCGGCACCCGGCAATTGCTGGATGAGCTCGGTCCTGAACGATTCGCGCGATGGATGCTCGAGCAGAAGCGCGCATTGGTGACGGACACCACTTTCCGCGATGCGCACCAGTCCCTGCTTGCCACCCGCATGCGCAGTTTCGACATGCTTCAGGTGGCTGACGCCTATGCCCATTTGTTGCCCGGCCTCTTTTCCATCGAGTGCTGGGGTGGGGCCACATTCGATGTCGCCATGCGGTTCCTGCATGAATGCCCCTGGGAGCGCCTGCGCGGTCTGCGCGAGCGCATGCCGAACCTGCTGCTGCAGATGTTGCTGCGGGCATCGAACGGCGTGGGATACACCAACTATCCCGACAACGTCGTCGCCTATTTCGTGCAGCAAGCTGCGCGTGAAGGCGTGGATGTGTTCCGCATCTTCGATTCCCTGAACTGGGTGGAGAACATGCGTGTGGCCATCGATGCTGTGCGCGAGACGGGCAAGCTCGCTGAAGCCGCCATCTGCTATACCGGCAATCTGAGCGATCCGGACTGCACCAAATACGATTTGAAGTACTACGTCACGCTGGCCAAACAACTGGAGCAGGCCGGTGCCCACATCATCGGCATCAAGGACATGGCAGGTTTGTGCCGTCCGGCTGCGGCCCACAGCCTGGTGCGGGCGCTGAAAGACGAGATCAGCCTACCCATCCATTTCCACACCCACGATACCAGCGGCATCTCCGCCGCCAGTGTGCTGGCTGCGGTTGAAGCCGGTGCAGATGCGGTGGATGCCGCGATGGATGCGTTCAGTGGCCTCACCTCGCAGCCCAATCTGGGCTCCATTGTCGAGGCGCTGCGCCACGGCCCGCGTGAAAGCGGATTGAATCCGGATCACATCCGCACCCTGTCCAGCTATTGGGAGCAGGTGCGCGGCAGCTATTCGGCTTTCGAAAGCGACATCCGCTCCGGCGCCTCCGAGGTCTATGTGCACGGCATGCCAGGGGGGCAGTTCACCAACCTGCGGGAGCAGGCGCTGTCGTTGGGGATCGCTGCCGCGCGCTGGCCGGAAGTGGCGCGCGCCTACGCCGAAGTCAACGACATGTTCGGCGACATCGTGAAAGTCACGCCGAGTTCCAAGGTGGTGGGTGACATGGCGCTGATGATGGTCACCAGCGGGCTCACCCGCCAGGCGGTCGAGGATCCGGCGGTCGAAGTCACCTTCCCCGAATCCGTGGTGTCTTTCTTCCACGGCGATCTCGGCCAACCTTATGGCGGCTTTCCGCCGGCCCTGCAGCAGAAGATTCTCAACGGCACACCGCCGCTGGAGGGTCGTCCGGGAGCCACCATGCCCGCCGTGGATCTGGACGCTGCGCGCAAGGAAGCAGAGCGACAGGCCCAGCGCACCATCAGTGATGCGGAATTCGCCTCCTGGCTCATGTATCCGAAAGTGTTTGCGGACTTCGCTGCCGTACAGCGCCAATACGGTGAGCTGACGCCGCTGCCAACGCCAGTTTTCTTCTACGGCATGGAGGCCGGTCAGGAAGTGAACATCGTGCTGGCCAAGGGCAAGGCGCTCATCGTTCGCTACCTCGGCACCAGCGATCCCCATGACGACAACCATCGCACTGTGTTCTTCGAGATCAACGGCCAGCCTCGTCCCATCAAGGTTGCCGATCGCACGCGCGTGCAACCAAAAGCCCCGCATCCCAAGGCGGAGAAAGACAATCCGCTACAGATTGGCGCACCCATGCCGGGTGTCATTACCCAGATCAGCATCAAGGCCGGAGAGACCGTGGAGCGCGGCCACGTGCTCATGATTCTCGAGGCCATGAAGATGCAGACTTCGATCCGTGCCGAACAGGCGGGCGAGGTGAAAGCGGTCGCCGTCTCCCTGGGGCAGCAGGTGGACGCCAAGGACCTGCTGGTGGTGATGGCCTGAGTCAGCCGACCCCGTCAGCCACGAAAGGGTTGCTCCGGCGCTCGGCACCGAAAGTGGACGTGGGGCCGTGGCCCGGAACGAACGTCACGTCATCCCCCAGCGGCCACAGCCGTTCCCGGATGGCACGAATCAAGGTCGCATGGTCGCCGCGCGGAAAGTCCGTGCGGCCGATTGACCCCTGGAAGAGCACATCGCCGACGAAGGCCACCCGGGCACCCTCATGGAAGAACACCACATGCCCCGGCGTATGTCCCGGGCAGTGGTGCACCTGCAAGGTTTCCTCGCCCACCGTCACTTCGTCCCCTTGCTCCAGCCACCGTGTGGGCTCGAACGCTCCGGCCGGCGGAAAGCCATAAGTGGCGCCCTGCTGCGGCAGCAGATCTATCCAGAATTTGTCTTCGCGCTGCGGCCCTTCTATGGGCAGATGAAGGCGTTCAGCGAGTTCGGCGACCGCCCCCGCATGATCGATGTGGGCATGGGTGACCAGAATCTTTTCCAGTGTCAGTCCCTCGCGCGCCACCACGGCGAGCAGACGTTCGATCTCGCCGCCCGGGTCGATGAGTGCGGCCTTGCGAGTGTGTTCGCACCAGATGAGCGAGCAGTTCTGCTGGAAAGGCGTTACGGGCAGGATGGCAACTTTCACGTGGACTGTTCCGGCCGATCGAAAGGGGCTCGAGGTTACCCGAAATTGCGGCCTTGGGGCGACTCCGTTCAGCCCACGGGTGCCCCCTGCAGACCGACACTGGCGGGTGCTATGCTCGCCCCACCCAGTGACCCTTCGGGGTCCGGAATTCCCTCACTTGAAACTGCACCCAGGAGGCATTCATGGCTGTTGAAGAAGGCAAGGCCGCACCGGCCTTCACGCTCAAGGACCAGCACGGCAAGGCGCGCGCGCTGTCCGAGTTCAAAGGCCAGGATGTCATCGTGTATTTCTATCCGAAGGACGACACTCCGGGCTGCACCAAGGAGGCCTGTGGCTTCCGCGACAGCTGGGCCGTGCTGCAGAAAAAGAAGGTGGTCGTGATCGGGATCTCTGCCGACAGCACCGAGTCACATGCTGCCTTCGTCGCCAAATACAAGCTGCCATTCATCCTGCTGTCCGACCCGGACCGCAAGGTTATGGAGAAGTACGAGGCCTACGGCGAGAAGATGATGTATGGCAAGAAGACGATGGGCGTGATCCGCTCCACCGTGTGGATAGGAGCCGATGGCAAGGTGCGCAAGCACTGGAAGAAAGTGGCGAAGGCCGAGGCGCATCCTGCGGCGGTGCTGGCCGCACTCGAGGGCGGCTGACCGTCCCTCTCACGTTGAGGGGCGTGCTTGCGTACGCCCCTCAACGCATCGCACACCCGCCAACGGTCAGAAACCCGCATGCCGATCATCTTCAAATACCTGCTCCTGTTACGCGGTGTGGTGATGGCGGGCCAGCTTGCGGCGCTGCTGACCATCGACCGTGCCTTTGGCGTGCGGGCGCCTTGGGTGCCCGTGGGCGTCACACTCTTCCTGCTGGGCGCGCTGACACTCCGCAGCGCGTACCGCCTCGGAGGGCTCACGCAGATCTCGGCGCGGGAATTCGTGGCCCAGCTGCTGGCCGATGTGGTTGCACTGTCCTTGCTCGTATTCTTCACCGGGGGCTCGCTCAACCCCTTCATCTCGCTCTTCCTGCTGCCGATCATCTTTGCCGCGGCAGCGTTGCCTTCCCTGCATACCGCGATCGTGGCAGGGGCAGCGGCAGCGGCCTATACCACGCTCATGTTTGTGCGCGAGCCTGTTGAACATCATCACGCAGCGGTGCAGGGCTTTGATCTCCATCTCTGGGGGATGTGGTACGGGTTTCTGCTGAGCGCGGCCTGTGTGGCCGCGTTCGTCGCGCGTATTGCGGGCGCGCTGAGGGAGCGCGATGCGGCGCTGGCGGAAGCGCGGGAACAGGCCTTGCGCAATGAACGCGTCATCGCGCTCGGCACGCTCGCTGCCGGTACCGCTCACGAGTTGGGTACACCGCTCGCGACCATGGCGATCGTGGCCCAGGACTTGGCCGCTGATCTCGCCGACCAACCCACCCTGCAGGCCGCCGTCACCGTACTGCAAGGCCAGGTGCAGCGTTGCAAGGCCACGCTGAGCCAGCTCGCGATGGATGCCGGGCAGACGCCGGCGCAGGAAGGCTTCCGCTGCACCCCTCGCCAGTTCATCGGGCAGTTGAGGGACGAGTTCGAAAGCCTCAATCCAGGCGTGAACCTGCATCTGGTAGCGGCCTTGGATGGTCCGGATTTCCCCATCGTGCCGGACAGAACCTTGCGCCAGGCACTGCTCAACATCCTGAACAATGCGGCCCAGGCCTCACCTGCTGTGGTGGAGCTCGCCGCGCACTGGAACGAGGACACCCTCTCGCTCGAAATTCGCGATGAGGGGCCGGGCATCACGCGCGAATTGCGCAAACACTTGGGGCATGCGCCAGTACCTTCGGCCAAGGAATCGGGATTGGGGCTAGGGCTTTACCTGGCGGTGACCACCCTGCAGCGCCAGGGAGGAGTCGTCGAGTTTCGCCCGCGTGAAACAGGTGGCACGCGGGTGATGGTCGAATTGCCGCTCGGCCCCATCAGGGCGGGTGACGCATGAGTGGTTTTCTGGTGGTGGACGATGACCCCGTGTTTGCCGAGGTGCTGGCAGGCGCGCTCAAACGCCGGGGCCATCACGCCGCAACCGCAGACAGTTCCCAAGGCGCGCTGGAACGTCTGCGCGAGGGAGGCATCTCGCGCATCGTCCTCGACCTGCGCCTCGCCACGGAAAACGGGCTGGAGCTCATCCCCACCCTCTGCGCACTGGCACCGGGGGTGCGCATCGTGGTGCTGACCGGCTATGCGAGCATTGCCACGGCGGTCGAGGCGATCAAGCTCGGCGCCCATCACTACCTGACCAAACCGACGGATCTCCCTGCGCTGCTGGCCGCCTTCGAGCATGAACCCGGAGTCATTCCTCTTGAGCCCGCACCCCAACCTGCGTCCCTGGAACGCATCGAGTGGGAAACCATCCAGCAGGCACTGCTCGAGGCGGAGGGCAATGTCTCCGCGGCGGCCACTCGCCTCGGTCTCCACCGCAGAACACTTCAACGCAAGCTCAAAAAACGTCCGGCCGGGTTACGCTGATACCCATGAACAGCCTGCCTGAATTTCCGACCGCCCCCGGCTATCACGATCTCACGCTCGACATCGCGGGCCACAATGTGCGACTCACCGTGCATGTGCCGCCCACTGATGCCCGCACACAACCCGCCCTCATTACCCTGCACTATGGCGGCCCTCCACATGGCTGGTACGGACGGCCTCTGCTGGAACAGTTGGTGGTTCCAGCCGCTGAAGGGATTGCGGGACTCGCGGTAGCGCCCGTGGTGCTCGACAGCGACTGGACCACGCCGGCCAGTACCGCAGTAGTGCTCGCACTCGCTGACACTTTGCGGGCACAAAGCGATGGTCGCTGTGTGTTGCTGGGCTACAGCCTCGGCGCGATCGGCTGCTGGCATCTGCTGGCTGAGGTACCTCGGGCCTTCGATGCCGTCATCCCCATGGCGGGCCACGCACCGACCTCTCCGCCGGAGGTGAAAGTCCCCGTGCACGTGCTGCATTCCTCGGGCGATGAACTCTTTCCCGCCGCCCCGTTGCTCGAGACCCTGCAAGCGCTCGCCGCCGCAGGCTGCCCGGTCAGCTGGGAGATACTGCCAAGCCTGTCGCATTACGCGGTTGGCGCCTTCCGGGAACCACTGCGCGAGGCCCTCGTGCGCTGCCTCGGAACTGCCTGAATCAAGCCCGCTCCGGGCACATTTTGTCTTTGCTGCCCGACACTTGCGCCATCCCCGCTCAGGACCAGAAATTCCTTGCAATCAAGGCCGATCGGTGTAAATTGCGCGCTCCGCAATAGGCCGGAGGCTTTGTGAGTTGTTCCCCTAGGAGAACATCGCGTTTGTCGAGGGAGACGCATTCCTGAGGTTCCGGCCGGGTCAGAAACCCTGACGGCGCCGGGAGGCGTCGTACTCGTGGTGGGTCCACACTCATCTTTCAACTACGAGGGTTTCTATACAATGAATCAAGACGCTCCGATTTGGGGCCAGCACCTGGTCCTGGATTTCGCCGGTTGTCCCCGAGACCGGTTGACCGACGCCGACCACCTGCGCGAGTGGGTGCGCGATCTGGTCGATGCCATCAAGATGAAGGCCTATGGCGAGCCGCAGCTCGAACACTTCGCCACGCATTCCTTTGATGCCGCCGGCTACACCCTGCTCCAGTTGATTGAGACCTCCAACATCTGCGCGCACTTCGCGGAGAACCTCGGGCAGGTCTACATCGACATCTTCTCCTGCAAGCGTTTCGACAACGAAGTTGCCGTGCAGGTCTGCCGCAAGTACTTCGCGCCCACCTCGGTGGAGATGCACGTGCTCGAACGGGGTCGCTTCACGCCGGCTCTTGCCCAGGCGGTGTAAGAGCAGTGGGATTCAGGTTTCAGGAAACCCTCTACGGGGACGAAGTATTCCAGGGCTTCACTGCGGACGAGCTGCTCTTTGAGGGCGCCACGCCTTACCAGAAGGTGCAGATTTTCGCCACAAAGCGCTGGGGCAAGGTGCTGGTGCTGGACGGGATCGTCCAGACCACCGAAAAGGACGAATTCGTCTATCACGAGATGCTGACCCATGTGCCGCTGTTCGCGTGCGCGGCGCCCAAGCGCGCCATGATCGTGGGCGGCGGCGATGGTGGCATCCTGCGTGAAGTGCTGAAGCACCCCATCGAGCATGTGGACATGGTGGAGATCGACCGCACCGTGGTCGATTACTGCATCACCCACATGCCCAAGCTGAATAACGCCGGCGGCATCTACAAGGATCCCCGCGTGGATCTCGTGATCGAGGATGCCTTCGAATTCATCAAGCGTGAAAAGCACAAATACGACGTGATCATGGTGGATTCCACCGACCCCGTCGGTGCGGGCGAAGTACTGTTCTCGCGCACGTTCTACGATCTTTGCCGCAGTGCCCTCAACCCGGGCGGCGTGCTGGCCCTGCAGGATGGCGTGATCATCCTGCAGCCGCACGAATCCCGTCAGAGCATGCAGCTGCTGCGGGATCTGGGTCTGAAGGCCCGGTGCTACGGTATCGCGGTGCCGACCTACTACGGCGGCAACATGATGCTGGGGCTCGCGAGTGACTCGCTGGCCGCACTGCAACCGGATCTGCCGACCTTGCAGGCACGTTTCGCGGCGGCGAATTTCTCAACCGTGCACTACACGCCGGAGCTCCACTGCGCGAGCTTCGTTCTACCCCGATGGCAGCACGAGATTACGGGAGGACTGGCATGAACGACGATTCGCTGGACCATTTTAAGACCGACCGCACCACGGGTGAGCGTTACGCCGGCGACCACATGCTGGTGGAGTTCTGGGGCGCGGAGCGTCTGATGGAGCCGGAGTACATCTGTGCCGCCATGGAAGACGGCGCGCGTGCCGCCGGCGCCACCATCCTGCATTCGCACTATCACCATTTCGGTGACGGCATGGGCGTGAGCGGTGTGACGGTGCTGGCCGAGAGCCACATCACCATCCACACCTGGCCGGAAGTCGGCTACGCCGCCATCGACGTATTCATGTGTGGTGAAGCCGTGCCCCAGAAATGCGTGGATCTGCTGCGCGAGCGCTTCAATCCGCGCGAAGTCGCAGCGGAGAATCACCGCCGCGGAACCTGGGTCCCCGCCCTGCGCGCACAGCGCGTCGCCTGACGTTCATCCAAGCCCTTCGCCCCCGCAATGGGGGCGAGGAGCCTCCCTTTGTGTCCGTCTGGCCTCAAAGGTCTAACCCTGCACCGCGGGTTCTGAGCCATTCTTTCCGCTCTCGATAGTCCGGCAGCGCCTTGTCCACTTCATTCCAGAACGCCTCCGAATGGTCTCGGTGGTACATATGGGACAGCTCGTGGACGATGATGTAGTCGATGATGGTCAGCGGGGCCATCAAGCACTTCCAGTGGAAATGCAGATCACCGCGCGGGGTGCAGGACGCCCATCGGTAACCCAGATCCTTGATCTGAATGTCGCCTGCCGTCACGCCAACCTTGGCCGCAAAGTACGCCACGCGCTTCTGAATCCGGGGCAAGCCTTTGGTCTTGTAGAAAGCCTCGAACACTTGATGCGCGGCGTCCTGGCCGCCGCACTCGACAATGTCGCGCAGCAGGCAGAACCGACCGTCTTTCAACTTGTCTTCCGGCGCGGGCGGATCGACGTACTCTGCCATCTCCACCGTCACGCCTTCGCGGGCTTTTTGCAGCCCTTCGACCACGACCCTGTCGCCTTCGGCCAAGCCTTCGCGAATTCGCCAGAGGTTGCCCTGGCGCTCGGCCGGCACCACGGGGCGACGCTCGATTTTGTCCTCGGCACCCACCACCAGAACGAAATGGCGACCGAGCAGTTCCTGCACGGCCCGGTCAGGGATGAGGATGGAGGCTCGATCGAGTTCACCATTGAGCCGCACGCGGGCGAACATGCCGGGGATCAGCCGATGGTCGGGATTGGGAAACCGTGCCCGCAGCAGAAAGGTCCCGGTGGTGGGGTCAAGCGCCCGATCAAGGAAGTTGATGATGCCCGGATGCTCGTACATCGCGCCGTCACCAAGCACCAGACGAACCTGCCGTTAGGGATGGTCCTCGGGTACCACCAACCCCTTGAAAAAGCGTTGCACCCCGAGCAGGGTGCTCTCGCTGATCGAGAACGCCACATAGGCCGGATCGTCGTCTGAAATCGTGACCAGCACTGTCTGTCCCGCCAGCACGAAATCACCCGGGTAGGCCTTGGCTGCCCCGACGCGGCCATCGATGGGCGCGCGCACTTCGGCGTATTCCACACCAAGTCGTGTTTCGACAAGGCTGGCTTTCTGTGCGGCCACCTCTGCCGCAGCCTGCTGCTCGGCAGTCACCGCGTTGTCATAAACCTGCTGGCTGATCGCGTCATCAGCCAGCAGCGGGGCGTATCGAGCCACATCCTGCCTGGCCCTCGCCAGGTTGGCCTCGGCAGAGGCCACGCGGGCCGCAGCAACGCCGGCCTGCGCGCGATATTCGCGCCCATCCAGCGTGAAAAGCAGATCTCCCTTGCGGACCCGAACCCCATCCTCGAAGTGCTGCTCGAGAAGCACGGCAGAAATTCGGGGACGGAGCTGCACTTCGGTCAACGAGCGTACCTCGCCAACCCGATCCGAAGTCTGCCGGGATTCGGCAGGCTTGACCGTGATCACCTGCACCTTGACCGGCCCGGGGTCCGGCATCTGCGGGGGTTTACCGCCACAGGCGACCACCAGGCTGGTAACGAGGAGCGTAAGTATCTGGGGAGCGCGGGACGCGCGGAGTGAGGCCATCGGTGTCAAGGGAGCTCCTCTGCAGAAAGTGGACCTATGGAGGTTCCGAGGAGCGGCCCCGGTGGTCCGCAAATCTACTGCAAGGGCGGTCGCCAAGCTAATGAATCGCGGCGCGGCGCAGTCGCGAGCAGCAGGTAGCCCAGCGCGCAAACCACGGTGGCCATGATGAAGATGGCGGGATAGCCCGCGAGGATGGCGAGATAGCCGAGCAGGTAGCTGCCGCCGGCGAATCCCAGGTTGAACGCGGCGTTGTAGGCCGCCATGGCCTTGCCCCGTTCATGGTCTCCAGCCAGATCGACCGCCACCGCATTGAAGGCCGGGTAGAAGAGCCCGTGCGCAAGGCCCAGCAGTGCGCCGCTGAGGAGCAGGCCGAGTGCCGGCAACCACACCAGCGCTAGCGGCGCAAAGATGTACAGCAAGAGTGACATGCGCGCCACGCGCACGCGCCCAAGGCGATCGGCGAGGCCGCCGAGGCCCACGCGCATCATCATTGCCGCGCCGGCAAAGCCTATGAGGTAGAGCGATACGCGTTCGTATCCGCTCACGAGCGCCCAGGGCTGATGAAAAGTGAACATGGAGGAAAACGCCCACCCCGTGAGCGCGGCGATGATCAACACGCGCAGCATGCCTGGACGCTGCACGACGGAACGCATGGAGGTGGCCTCGCCATGGCCGAGAGGGCGGTGGAAATCAGGCAGCAGTCGCGACAGGACAGCGGCGAGCAATGCGGCGATCACCGTGGCGCCGAACACCACCCGCCAGCCGAAAAGCGCCGCGCCCCACTCGGCAAGGGCGGGACCGAGTGCGTTGGTCGCGATCATGATTCCACCAAAAAGTCCGATGGCCTGGCCCACGCGCGCCCGGGGCGCGATATCGGTCGCGATGGTCGACAAGCTCACGTAGAAAAGCGGAAAGGCAATCCCTTGCGCGATGCGCGCGGCCCACAGCAGCACACCAACCCGCTCGACAAAGCACATGGCAGCGCAACCAGCCGCCAACAGGAGGGCGCCGGCGCAGGCATAAGGTCGGCGGCCATGATGGTCGACCTGGACGCCCACTGCGGGCATCACCACGACCGTGGTGAGCAGTGTGATGGCGCTGACGGCCCCGATCGTCGCGGCGTCCGCAGCCAGTTCCACGGCCAGGAATTTGGGCAGCAGGAAATAGGTGGAAAAGGACAGGCCGACGATGGCCGTTGCAAGCAGCAGCAGTGCAAAGGCTGGCGTGAGCAGGGGCTCGGCGGATGCGTTCAAGAACAGTCGGAACCTTGGGGAAAGCCGCGGGGCGAGTGCCGGGGACACACTGCACGATCCAGGCAGGGGCAGACGTGCGCCCGAAGTATAAG
>VGUA01000059.1 GCA_016874535.1 Gammaproteobacteria bacterium | reverse complement strand
AATCGCGCGTCAACTTTTTTTTTTGCTCTGCCTCAAGCCTGCAACCGTATTCCAGAACCTCCGCAATCCACTCAGGGTTTTTCACCCGCCGGCTGCACCGGGGGCGCCTCTCCCTGTGTGGTTGGAGGCGTCATGGGCGTGGTCTGCTCTAGCGTTGGTGGCGCCGCCGAAGGAATCGGCGGCGAGGCGGGATCGACAGGCGGAAGCGCTTTTTCCAGCGCCTCGTTGATCGATTTCTCCACGGCATCTGCGGTCACCGCCTGCTGTTCGATTTGCTCCGCGATGCTTTTCGGTGCCGAGTGTCCGGTGGCAAGCCAGGCAAGCAACAGACAGTTGCCGAAGAAGAGTACGGCCAGTATCGACGTGGTGCGGGAGAGGAAGGTGGCCGAGCCACGCGCACCGAATACCGTGCCGGAGGCCCCACTGCCGAAGGCCGCCCCGGCCGTGGCTCCCCTGCCCTGCTGCAGGAGAATGATGGCGATGAGCGCCAAGGCCAGCAGGATGTGAACGACCAGCAATATGGTCTGCAACATGAGTCAGCTCCGTTTGGATGCGGCCGCCTCGGCGATCGCACAAAAATCTTCGGCCTTGAGGGCGGCGCCCCCAATGAGACCACCATCGATGTCAGGCATGGCAAAGAGCTCGGTGGCATTCCCGGGCTTCACGCTGCCACCGTAGAGGATGCGCAAGCTCCTCGCCGCCTCCGGCGCCCGGCCCGCAACGAGCTTGCGGATATCCTGATGCACCGCTTGCGCCTGCGCCGGGCTTGCCGTCTCGCCGGTGCCTATGGCCCAGACCGGCTCGTAGGCAATGATCGCCCCAACCAGCAAGGCGGCGGCTTCGGGATGACCGAGCAGCGGCTGCAACTGGGCTTCGATCACGCGTGAGGTGGTTCCAGCCTGTCTTTCGGCCAGGGTCTCCCCCACACAGAGCACCGGCACCAGCCCAGCCGTGTGGGCTGCCACCAGCTTCTGCACGACCTGAACAGGCGATTCCGCAAATATCTGCCGGCGTTCGAAATGCCCGACCAGCACATGGGTACAACCAAGATCCTTCAGCATGCCGGCCGAGATTTCCCCGGTATAGGCCCCTTCGCCGAATTCGCTGACGTTCTGCGCACCGAGCGCCACCCGACTGCCGTCCAGCGCCTTGGCGACGATGGGCAACATCACATAGGGGGGGCAGACACCGAGCTCAACGCCGGGAAACGCCTCCGCGCGAGCGCGCACGGCTTCTGCCAATGCGCGTGCAAAGGCTTGCGAGCCGTGCATCTTCCAGTTGCCGAGGACCAAGGGCGTGCGCATGCGATGGGGAGTCAGTGTGGTGGCGGGAGGCGCGCAAGAGTAACGACCGCCCCCCCTTAAATCAACGCGGCCTTGGACTCCGGCCTCGGGTCTGCGCCGGCACGTGGCGTGGTTTACGAGGGCTCGCCGGTTTGACCGGATCGGAGGCGGGCGCCGGTCCCGGCAACCCAACAGCCTTGTAAAGCGCACCGAGATCGGGGCCGGTGACTTCCACATGGCGCCCGGCCGGCAGGCGTCGCGGAAGCTGCAGCGGCCCGAAGCGCACGCGTATCAGGCGGCTGACGGTCAGCCCCTGGGATTCCCACAGGCGGCGGACTTCGCGATTTCGCCCGGTCTTCAGCCGGCAGGTATACCACTCGTTGATGCCCTGCCCTGCCTGGCGCTCGACGTCTTCGAAAGCCAGCGTTTCGCCATCAACCTCCACGCCCGCCTCCAAGCGCAGCAGGACCTCGTCGTCGACCTTGCCGAAAACCCTTACGGCGTATTCACGCAGGACGCCGTGGCGGGGATGCATGAGCCGGTGAGCCAGCTCACCGTCGGTCGTGAAGATGAGCAGGCCGGCGGTATTGAAGTCCAGCCTGCCCACACACACGAGCTGACGGGACAGTGCTCCCGGGAAGAGCTCGAACACCGTGGGGCGCTGTTCCGGATCCTTGCGCGTGCAGACCGTGCCGGCGGGCTTGTTGAGGATGAAGGTGCGGGCGATGCGGGTGCGGGTCTCGGTATAGAGGGGCTTGCCATCCAGGAATACCGCCTGGCCGGGTAGCAGACGTTCCCCCATGGTGAGCGCGCGGCCGTCCACGGTCAGGCGTCCGGCTTCGATCCAGCCTTCGATTTCACGCCGCGAACCGAGACCCATCCGCGCGAGCACTTTTTGCGTTCGCTCGGCGGCGGGCGGAACGGCCGCGTCCTCCGGGGCCGCACCGCCCTGACGGGTGAGGCGTCCCTTGATGCGTGACGCGGGGGGCTTGGTGCCCGATGGTTTGAGGCCGGGTGCTTTGGTGCCGGACGGGGGACGTCTTCTACCGGGTGTCATGACGGGCGGCTGTCCTCGTCGTCCTCGTCGTCCTCGTTGTCGTCATCGCGCTCAGATTCGATGGCGCCTTCCCCGGAGTGGACGAAATCACCGGGCGATTCCGCTTCCTCCGAAGCCTCGTCCAACCCGTCGCCGGAGGCGTCGGATGTCGTGGTCTCGGCCTCTTCTGCTGGCGTGTCGGGCGCTTCACCCGCCGGGTAATCGACACCCGTCTCCGCGAAGAGATCCGGGTTCAGCCCGTCGATATCGCGTAGTTCGGCCAGTGTGGGGAGCGCGTCGAGGCTAGCCAGATTGAAGTATTCGAGGAACTGGCGGGTCGTGGCATAGATGGCCGGCCGGCCAGGCACATCGCGATGCCCCACCACTTTCACCCAGTCACGGTCCAGGAGGGTCTTCATGATGCCGGTGCTGACCGCCACGCCGCGGATGTCCTCGATTTCGCTGCGTGTGATGGGCTGCCGATAGGCAATGATCGCAATGGTCTCGAGCAAGGCGCGCGAGTACCGCGGCTTGCGCTCCTCCCACAGGCGATTGACCCAGTCCGCATATTCCGCGCGCGTCTGGAAACGATAGCCCCCTGCCACCCCAACCAGCTCCACGCCGTGACCGGCGTAATCCTGCTGCAATTCGGCAATGGCTGCCTCGAGCTCCGGTGCCGAGGGCGCGCCCTCATCCAGCAGCGAGAAGAGGCCGAGCAGGCGCTCCATGGGTACGGGCGCCTCGGCCGCCATGATGGCGGCTTCGAGGATGGGTTTGATCGCGGTGGATTCCATGGCTCAGGCGGCAAGTTTGATGTAGATGGGCGCGGCCTCGTCATTCTGGACGAGGTCGATGATGTGCTGCTTCAGCAGCTCGAGAATGGCCAGCAGGGTGACGACCACACCGGCCTTGCCCTCCTCCGGTGAGAACAGCGCTGCAAATGGCGTGAACTGGTCGGGGCGGGTGCGCTCCAGGACGATCGACATGCGCTCGCGTACGGAAAGCGGTTCGCGCTGGATGCGGTGGTCGGTGAACATCTCCGCCCGCCGCAATACATCGCGAAACGAGGCGAGGATGGCGTCCAGCGAAACCGTGGGCGGCACGCTTCGCACCTGGCGGTCCTCGAACGCCACCACCACTCGATGCATTTCGCGCTCGAGGCGCGGCAGTGCGTCCAGATCCTCCGCGGCACGCTTGTAGCGCTCGTACTCCTGTAGCCGACGCACCAGCTCCGCGCGAGGATCTTCTTCCTCCTGTGCCAGGCTGGGCGGTCGCGGCAGCAGCATGCGTGACTTGATCTCCGCCAGCATCGCAGCCATGAGCAGATACTCGGCCGCGAGCTCCAGCTTCATGCCGGCCATCATCTCGATGTAGTCCATGTATTGCTCGGTGATGCGGGCAATCGGGATGTCGAGGATGTCGAGGTTCTGGCGCTTGATGAGATACAGCAGCAGGTCCAGCGGGCCCTCGAAGGCTTCCAGAATCACTTCCAGCGCATCGGGCGGAATGTAGAGATCCTTGGGCGGCGTCGTCAGCGGCGTGCCCTGGACCAGCGCGAAAGGCATCTCCTCCTGCTGGGGAAGGTGGGGTGCATCCACGTCGCTGTCGGTCGCAATGTTCATGTGCGCATCAGGTGTAGACGAGGTTCATGGCCTCGCGCACTTCATCCAGGGTTTCACGTGCAGCCGAGCGCGCTGCCTCGCAGCCCTCGTCGATGATCGCCCGCACGGTGTCCGGATCATTGAGGAACTCCTCGCTGCGCTCGCGAATGGGCGCCTGTTCCTTCAATACGGCATCGATGATCGGTTGCTTGCAGTCGAGACAGCCTATGCCAGCGCTACGGCAGCCCGCCTGCACCCACTGCTTCACGTCTTCCGGCGAATAGATCTCGTGGAATTTCCAGACCGGGCACTTCGCCGGATCCCCGGGGTCGGTGCGTCGCACCCGCGCCGGGTCGGTCGGCATGGTGCGCAGCTTGTTGCGCACGGATTCCGGCGCTTCCCGCAGGCCTATGGTGTTGTCGTAGGACTTGGACATCTTCTCGCCGTCGAGGCCCGGCATCCTCGATTCCGGCGTCAACAAGGCCTGCGGTTCGGGCAGGATGACCTTGCCACCACCCTCCAGGTAACCGAGCAGGCGTTCGCGGTCGCCGAGCGCGATGTTCTGCTGGGCCTCGAGGAAGGCCTGCGCACGTTCAAGCGCCTCCAGATCCCCCCCCTCCTGATAGCGTTTCCGCAGGTCGTGATAGAGCCGCGCGTTGCGCTTGCCGAGCTTGGCGACCGCCGTCTCCGCCTTCTCCTCGAACCCCGGTTCGCGCCCGTAGAGGTAATTGAAACGGCGTGCCACTTCCCGCGAGAGCTCGATATGGGCCACCTGATCTTCGCCCACCGGCACGTTGCCCGCGCGGTAGATGAGGATGTCGGCCGATTGCAGCAAGGGATAGCCCAGGAAACCGTAAGTGGAGAGATCGCGCTCGCGCAGTTTTTCCTGCTGATCCTTGTAGGTGGGCACCCGTTCCAGCCAGCTGATAGGCGTGATCATCGAGAGCAGGAGGTGCAGCTCCGCATGCTCGGGAACGCGCGACTGGATGAACAGGGTGGCCTCGCCGGGGTTGATCCCCACCGACAGCCAGTCCACGACCAGATCGTAGACCGTGGCACTGATGACGCGCGTGTCCTCGTAGGAGGTGGTCAGGGCGTGCCAATCGGCCACGAAGAAAAAGCACTCGTACTCGTGCTGCAGCTGGACCCAGTTCTTGAGAACGCCATGGTAATGGCCGAGGTGCAACTGGCCAGTGGGGCGCATCCCCGAAAGAACGCGCTTGTTCGCGCCTAGACTCATTGTTGTTCTCTGCTTGCCGAGTGGCCGTGGCCACGATTGGGAAGATTTGTCCTGCGACTCAGGAGAATAACAGCCCCAGGAGCCCAACCAGCCCGGTGACCAGAGGCCTCAGGATGGTCCCGAGCAGTCCGGTCATCAGCAGGGCGGCGAGGATCAGGAGGCCGAAAGGCTCGATCCGGTTGTAGCTCACGGCCGCGCCAGCGGGCAGCAGTGAGGTCACGATCCTGCTGCCATCCAGTGGCGGTACCGGAAGCAGGTTGAGGACCATGATTGTTGCATTGAAGGATACCCCCGTCCAACTCATACGGGCCCAAGCACCCTGCGGATCGGCGTTCAGCAGAACCAGAATCCATGCCACCAGCATGACGAGGTTGGACAGCGGTCCCGCCGCGGCCACCAGCGCCATGTCGCGCCGGGGATTGCGCAGTCTGCGCCAGTCCACCGGAACTGGTCGGGCCCAGCCGAAGAAGGCGCCGCTCGTGAGGTAGATCGCCGCAGGCACCAGCACGGTGCCCACCGGGTCGACGTGGCGCAGGGGATTCAGGCTGAGGCGACCCGCCCGGGCAGCTGTGGGATCGCCCAGACGGTTGGCCACCCAGCCATGCGCCACCTCGTGCACGGTGATGGCGAAGATGGCGGGAATCGCGAAGACGAGGATGTCGAACAGCACTGTCATCGTGGCGGAGCGGCTCAAGCCCCCTCGAGGTCAGCGATGCGCGAGACGTCCCCGCGGCCCTGGCGCAGCAATCTGGGGCTCGCTTCGTCGCTGAGAGCGATCATGGTCGTCGGCTGGATGCCGCAGGAGCCGGCGGCGAGAAAGACGTCGACCTGAGAACCGTAGCGGTCGAACAGCGCCTCGGGATCCGCATCATCCTCGGTCATGAAATCGTGGATGAGACTGGCGCTCAGCAGTGGTGCCCCGAGATCGGCGAGCAGGCCCTGGGTGACGGGGTGCTCGGGAATGCGCAGCCCGATGGTCTTGCGTTTCGCATCGAGGATGCGTTTCGGCAGCTCGCGCGAGGCCTGCAAGATGAAGGTATAAGGCCCGGGAGTCAGTGCCTTGAGCAGGCGGTAAGCCTGGTTCCCCACCCGCGCATAGGTTGCAAGCTCCGAGAGATCCCGACAGAGCAGGGTGAGCAGATGGGGCGCCCGATCCTGCCGGATGCGGTGGATGCGTGTCTGGCCATCCCGTGCATCCAGCAGGCAACCCAGGGCATAGGTGGAATCGGTGGGGTAAATCGCCACGCCCTCATCACGCAGGCACTCCGCCGCGTGACGCAGCAGCCGCGCCTGGGGATGCGTGGGATGAACGTCGAGTCGTCTGGTCACCCCGGCGACCCGAGTGAGATACTGGACGCCGCTCCCGGGCTTGGAAAGTTTGCCAACGTGATGAAACTCCTGGCGGATCTGCTGCCGATTATTGCATTTTTCGCGGTCTACAAGGCCTTTGGCGGCAGCGATGGCGTGTATGCCGCCACCGCCACCGCAATTGTCATCGCGGCGGTGATGGCAGGTGTTGCCCGCTGGCGCACGGGGCATTTTGAACGCCAGCAGCTGATTACCCTTGCGATCCTGGTCGTGCTGGGCGGACTGACTCTCGCCCTGCGCGATGAGCGCTACATCAAGTGGAAACCCTCCGTGGTCAGCTGGGTGATGGCAGGCGGGTTCCTCGCGTCACGCTGGCTGGGCAAGAAAACCGTGGTGGAACGGATGTTCGGCGGCAACATCGAGGCGCCCGCAGCCGTCTGGCATCGCCTCAATCTCGCCTGGGTGGCGTTCTTTCTGGTCCTCGGCATTCTCAACCTCCATTTTGCCTACCACTGGAGCACCGAGGCCTGGGTCAACTTCAAGGTCTTCGGTACCTTGGGCCTGTCACTCGCCTTTACGTTCGTTCAAGCCATGTACCTCATGCGCTACGATGCGGCCCGCGAAATTTCTCCCGGAGAATGACTCTGCCATGACGACTGCCGATACACGCATGGCGCGGATTGAGGCGGCGCTAAGCGCTGCCCTCGCCCCTCACAGCCTGTCGCTGGTGGACGAGAGCCACTTGCATCGCGGTCATGCGGGCGCCGCGAGCGGACGTGGCCATTTCCGGGTGCATGTGGTGTCCACCGTCTTCGCCGGCAAGGCGCCACTCGCGCGCCACCGCCTGGTTTACTCGGCACTGGGCCCGCTGATGGAAACCGACATCCATGCCCTCAGCATCGAGGCCCTCAGTCCCGATGAAGCCACAGCCTGAGGCACCGGCGCCACGCACCCGCGTGGTCTGGACTTCCCCTGAGGGCAGCTCTAGTTTCAGCTGTGCCGCACAGGAAAGCTTTCTCGCGGGGCTGCCGGACGAGAGCGTGGATTGCATCTGGACCGACCCCCCTTATCTGCTCTCCAACGACGGCAGTACCTGTGTCGCGGGCCGTCGTCGCAGCGTCAACAAGGGCGGCTGGGATCGCAGCCAAGGCACTGCCGCCGACCACGCCTGGAATCTCGCCTGGCTTGCGGAGTGCCAGCGTGTGCTCAAGCCGGCAGGCGCGCTGTGGGTGAGCGGAACCCTGCACGTCTATCTCAGTGTGGGCATGGCCATGCAGGAGCTGGGGTTCCGTATCCTCAATGACATCGTGTGGGAAAAGCCGAATCCCCCACCCAATCTCGGCTGCCGATGTTTCACCCACGCCACTGAAATCCTGCTGTGGGCAACCAAGGCAGGCAGGGGCGGCAAGCACAAGCATGTGTTCAACTACGAAGCCATGAAGCAGGCGAATGACAATCGCCAGATGAAGAACGTCTGGCGCTTCACGGCTCCAGGCTCCGAGGAGAAACGCTCTGGCCGGCATCCCACCCAGAAGCCTCTCGCGCTGGTGGAGCGCTGCCTGCTCGCAACGACCCATCCCGGGGATCTCGTGGTGGATCCCTTCAGCGGTTCCGGTACCACTGCCGTGGCCGCCCTGCGACTCGGCCGTCGTTTCATGGGCGGGGAACGGGATCCGGGCTATGCTCGCCTGGCCGTCAAGCGTATCAAGGCGGAACTCAGCCCGGATGAAGAGACATGAATCCCACCCTCGCCCTCGCCTGTGAATTGATCGCCCGCCGCTCCGTCACGCCCGAGGATGCTGGTTGCCTCGATCTGATCGGCCAGCGCCTCGAGCCCCTCGGCTTCCGGCTGGAGCCCATGCCGAGCGCGGAGGTGAGTAACCTCTGGGCCACCCTGGGGGAAGGCGGACCTGTGTTCTGCTTTGCCGGCCACACCGATGTGGTGCCGGCTGGGGATCTGGCCGACTGGACGACAGATCCCTTCGTGCCCGTGGTGAAAGATGACCACCTCCATGGTCGCGGAGCTGCCGACATGAAAGGCAGCCTCGCCGCCATGGTCACTGCCACCGAGCGCTTCCTCGCACGCTGTCCCAGACCGCGGGGCACACTGGCCTTCCTGCTCACTTCCGATGAGGAAGGCGTGGCAACGGACGGCACCCGGCATGTGGTCGAGAGGCTCATGGCCCGCGGGCAGGCGCTGGATTACTGTCTCATCGGCGAGCCCAGCAGCCAGCATCGATTGGGGGATCTGCTGCGCAACGGCCGGCGGGGCTCGCTGAACGGCCGGCTGACCGTGGAGGGCGTGCAGGGCCACGTCGCCTACCCCGACCGCGCACGCAACCCGATTCATCAGGCGGCCCCGGCCATCGCCGCCCTGACCGCCCTGCAGTGGGACCAGGGCAACGAATTCTTCCCACCGACTTCCTTCCAGATCTCGAACCTCCGCTCGGGCACCGGAGCGGAGAATGTGATCCCGCCGCGCCTGGAGGCGTGGTTCAACTTCCGTTTCTCGACCGAGAGCACACCCGCGCAACTGAAGGCGAAAGTTGAGGAAACGCTGGCGGCGCATGCGCTCGACTATCGCATCGACTGGCACCTCTCGGGCGATCCCTTCCTGACCGGACGCGGCCGCCTCGTGGAAGCGGTGACGGGTGCGCTTGAAGCGGAGCTTGCGGTAATCCCGGAATTGTCCGCGGGGGGTGGGACTTCCGATGGGCGATTCATCGCGAGGATGGGCTGCGAGGTGATCGAGCTTGGGCCCAACAATGCCACCATTCACAAGATCAACGAGCGGGTCCCGGTGCAGGAGCTGGAGCAGCTGTCCCGGGTTTACGAAGAGGTTTTGATGCGCCTGCTCGGCGGAGGCTGAGTCGCCGCCGCGCGACGCGCAGCGGGAGGGTTGAATTCAGGAATTGCGCCGGCGCTCACGGAGCCCGGCGCAGAACCCTGGCAGAACTCAGTGGAACTGCTCTTCTTCCGTGGAGCCGGTCAGCGCCGTCACGGAGGACTTGCCGCCCTGAATCACGGTGGTCACGTCGTCGAAGTAACCCGCGCCCACTTCCTGCTGATGGCTGGCGAAGGTGTAACCGCGCTTGGCAGCGGCGAATTCCTTCTCCTGCACCATTTCCACGTAGGCGGTCATCCCCTTCTGCGCATATTCGTAGGCAAGTTCGAACATGTTGTACCACATGTTGTGAACACCGGCCAAAGTGATGAACTGGTACTTGTAGCCCATGGCGCCGAGCTCGCGCTGGAACTTGGCGATGGTGGCGTCGTCCAGGTTCTTCTTCCAGTTGAAGGAAGGCGAGCAATTGTAGGCGAGCAGCTGGTCGGGGAACTGCTTCTTGATGGCTTCGGCGAAGCGGCGGGCTTCATCGAGATCGGGTACGGCAGTTTCACACCAGAGCAGATCCGCGTAAGGCGCGTAGGACAGGCCGCGGTCGATGGCTTGGTCGAGGCCGGCCCGGGTGACATACAGGCCTTCCGACGTGCGCTCACCGGTCACGAAGGGCTTGTCCCGCTCATCAACGTCGGACGTCAACAGGTTGGCGGCGTTGGCATCGGTGCGCGCCAGCAGCACGGTCGGGACGCCGGAAGTGTCCGCCGCCAGACGGGCAGAGACGAGCTTCTGCACCGCTTCCTGGGTGGGCACCAAGACTTTGCCACCCATGTGGCCACACTTCTTCACAGAAGCCAGCTGGTCCTCGAAGTGCACGCCAGCCGCGCCCGCCTCGATCATGTTCTTCATCAGTTCGAAGGCGTTCAGCACGCCGCCGAAGCCGGCTTCCGCGTCGGCCACGATGGGGATGAAGTAGTCGATGGCGCGATCACCCGTCTTGGACCACTGGATCTCGTCGGCGCGCTTGAAGGCGTTGTTGATTCGACGGACGACCGTCGGCACAGAATTCACGGCATAGAGAGACTGGTCGGGGTACATCGTCTCGCTGGTATTGGCGTCGGCGGCCACCTGCCAGCCTGACAGATAGATGGCCTTGATGCCGGCCTTGACCTGCTGCACGGCCTGACCACCCGTCAGTGCACCCAGGCAAGGCACGAAGGCTTCCTCGTTCACCAGATTCCAGAGCTTCTCTGCGCCGCGGCGGGCCAGGGTGTGCTCAACCTGCACGCTGCCACGGAGGCGAACGACGTCTTCGGCGGTGTAGTCGCGCTTGACGCCCTTCCATCGGGGATTGGTGGCCCAATCCTTCTTGAGTTGCTCGACCTGGGCTTTGAACGATTGAGACATGATTACTCTCCTGCCCGTGAAGGCATGCCGTGAAGTTCCATAACTTTTGCGGGGTTACCCGACTGCGGAAATCGTGAAAGTCTTGCCACCAGGCTCCCGCCCGGTGTCAGCGCACAACGTATTCCCGCCTTGGAAAGAAAACTGCGCCAGTGCCCCCGACCGACGCGGCGCCGCATGGTAATGCTGCTCCGCACGAGCTTCAAGGAACGGGCTCACAGTCCGCACGGGCCAGAGGCGCCATTCGGTGACTGTGGCAGCCGGGCCCTGCATAGCAAGCAGGGCGGACCATAAGTTGCGCTGCAGCATCTGTCAATGCGAGCGGGTTGCGCCAGCATCCGGCGGCGCTGTACGCGGGCGTCGATCGAGTCGCATAAACACGCATCGAAGACGGGGTTTTGTGTCGGTTGCCCTGCGGCCTTGCGCACCTATAATCGAGCGAGACACCTGACTCACAGCCGACCCAGACCAACGGACGCATGGCGAAGAAAACAGAAACTGATCGTGAATCGGGACTGGCGGTGGAGGAAGCGCCGCCACGCACCAAAACACCCCCGCTCTACAAGGTGATCATGCTGAACGACGACTACACGCCCATGGAATTCGTGGTGCATGTGCTCGAGAAGTTTTTCGGCCTCGACCGCACCGCGGCCACGCGTGTGATGCTCGAGGTTCATACCCGCGGGAAAGGTGTCTGCGGCACCTTCGTGCACGAAATCGCCGAGACCAAGGTGGCGCACGTGAATGCTTATTCCCGCGAGAACCAACACCCCTTACTCTGTACCCTGGAACAGGCCTAGAAACCCCACATACCGCGATACGCGGAGGCAGGATGGCACGGTGCTAAGCAAAGAACTGGAAGTAACGCTGAACCTGGCTTTCAAGGCTGCGCGGGAGCAGCGGCATGAGTTTATGACCATCGAACACCTGCTGCTCGCGCTGATCGACAACCCGACGGCCGCCAAGGTGCTGCGCGCCTGCGGCGCGGATCTGAACCAGCTGCGCCGCCAGCTCACGGACTTCATCCGCGAGAATTCCCCCGCCCTGCCGGAGGATGAGGAACGCGATACCCAGCCGACCCTGGGCTTTCAGCGGGTCCTGCAGCGCGCCGTGTTCCACGTCCAGTCCTCGGGCAAGAAGGAAGTGACCGGCGCCAATGTGCTGGTGGCTATCTTCGGCGAGCGCGAGTCGCAGGCGGTCTACCTGCTCGGCCAGCAGAACATTGCCCGGCTCGACGTGGTGAACTGCATCTCCCACGGCATCTCGAAGCTGGGCGAGGAAGAGAACACCGGCGAGAACACGGCCAACGCCGAAGAGGAAGGCGAGGCGGGAGAAGCCAGCAAGACCGCCCTCGACCAGTTCTGCACCAATCTCAACGAGCAGGCCCGAAGGGGCAAGATAGACCCGCTCATCGGTCGCCAGGATGAAATCGAGCGCACCGTCCAGATCCTTTGCCGGCGCCGCAAGAACAATCCGCTTTATGTGGGTGAGGCGGGCGTCGGCAAGACCGCCATTGCCGAAGGACTGGCCAAGAAGATCATCGAGAAGGACGTGCCGGAAATTCTGCACAACGCGGTCATCTACTCGCTGGACCTCGGCGCCCTGCTCGCCGGCACCAAATATCGCGGCGATTTCGAGAAACGACTCAAGGCCGTGATCGCCCAGCTGAAGCGTGAACCCGGTGCGGTGCTGTTCATCGATGAGATCCACACCATCATCGGGGCGGGCGCCGCCTCGGGTGGCGTGATGGATGCCTCCAACCTCATCAAGCCCATGCTGGCCTCGGGCGAGATCAAGTGCATAGGCTCCACCACCTACCAGGAGTATCGCGGCATCTTCGAGAAGGACCGGGCGCTGTCGCGTCGCTTCCAGAAGATCGACGTGAATGAGCCCTCGGTGGAGGAAGCCGTCAAGATTCTCCAGGGCTTGAAGTCCCGGTTCGAGGAGCATCACGACGTCAAGTACACCAATCAGGCACTGCGCTCCGCGGTCGAGCTCACCAGCCGGTACATGAATGACAGGCATCTGCCGGACAAGGCGATCGATGTCATCGACGAGGCCGGCGCACGCCAGCGCCTCGCCCCACCCTCCCGGCGCAAGAAGACCATTGGCGCCTTCGAGATCGAGGAAATCGTGGCCAAGGTGGCGCGCATTCCGCCCAAGACGGTGTCCACCTCCGACAAGGAGGTGCTGCAGAACCTCGAACGCGACCTGAAGATGGTGGTGTTCGGGCAGGACGAAGCCATCACCACTCTGGCGACCGCCATCAAGCTGTCACGGTCCGGCCTCGGCAATCCCAAGAAGCCCATCGGATCCTTCCTCTTCGCCGGGCCGACGGGTGTCGGCAAGACCGAAGTCACGCGCCAGCTCGCCCGCATCATGGGCATAGAGCTCATCCGCTTCGACATGTCGGAATACATGGAGCGGCACACGGTGTCGCGACTGATCGGCGCACCCCCGGGTTATGTCGGTTTCGACAACGGCGGCCTGCTGACCGAGGCCGTGCACAAGCAGCCCCATGCCGTGCTGCTGCTGGATGAGATGGAGAAGGCGCATCCCGACGTGTTCAATGTGCTGCTCCAGGTGATGGATCACGGCACGCTGACCGACGCGAACGGTCGCAAGACGGATTTCCGCAACGTGATCATCGTGATGACCACCAACGCGGGCGCCGAGCGGCTGAGTCGCGCCTCCATCGGCTTCACCCTGCAGGATCACGCGACCGATGCGGGCGAAGCCATCAAGCGCACCTTCAGCCCCGAGTTCCGCAATCGTCTGGATGCGGTGATCCAGTTCCGCGCCCTCGATCCGGCGACCATCGGGCATGTGGTGGACAAGTTCCTGGTCGAACTGGAAAGCCAACTGGACAGCAAGAAGGTCACCTTGGAAGTGGATCAAGTCGCGCGGCACTGGCTGGCCGCGCATGGCTACGACCCTTTGATGGGTGCGCGCCCCATGGATCGCCTCATCCAGGAAAAACTGAAGCGTGCACTGGCCGAGGAGTTGCTCTTCGGGCGTCTGGTCAATGGCGGCCACGTGCTGGTGACCGTCCAGGACGACGACATTGCGGTCGAGATCGAAGTCGAAGAAAAAGTCACCGGAGAGGCCTGAGCCTGGCAGCATGGTCAAGAATGCATTGGAAGTCGCCCCGCACACCTACCGCGAAACCTTCGGCCGCTATTACGAGGATTTCCAGGTAGGTGACATCTATCAGCATCGTCCGGGTCGCACGATCACGGAAACCGACAACACCTGGTTTACCTTGCTGACCATGAACACCCACCCGCTGCACTTCGACCGGGAATATGCAGCGGGTTCGGAATTCGGACAGCCGCTGGTGAACAGCGCCTTCACCGTGTCCCTAGTGGTCGGAATGAGCGTCAGCGATGTCAGCCAGAAGGCCATCGCCAATCTCGGCTGGAAGGAAATCAAGCTGCCCAATCCGGTGTTTGTGGGCGACACGCTCTACGCGGAGTCCGTGGTGCTGGAAAAGCGCGAATCGAAATCCCGCCCCACGGCCGGGCTGGTGACCGTCCGCACCCTTGGCAAGAAGCGTGACGGCACGGTGGTCTGCGAATTCGACCGTGTAATGTTGATTCCCCTGCGCGGGCACGCGGTGGAAGACCGCATCGACTACTGAGCAGGAGCGGTTCGTCCGCAGTACCAGTGGGGCCTGTTCAGCTCAACCTGTTCAGTCCAGCTTCTTAAACAGCACTTGGGAGTTGCGCTGGAAGTTGTAGAGGGCGCGCCGCTCGCCCGGCAGCACCTCCAGCGCATGCGGCAGATATCCCAGCTCCATGAACCAGTGATGGGCCTGGGTGGTGAGCACGAACACCGCCTGCAGCCCCAACACCCTGGCCTTTGCTTCCAGCGCCCCCATCAGCCACTTGCCGAAGCCGTGTCGGCGATAGTCCGGGTCGACCGCCACGCCGGCAATCTCGGCCATGCCGTCCTCGGGAAACGGATACAGGCCAGCGCAGGCAACCGTGGCGCCATCACGTACCACGACCATGAAATGATCTATTTCCGTCTCGAGCTTCTCGCGCGAGCGCTTCACCAGCACGCCGGTGGCTTCCAGCGGCTCGATCAGATCAAGAATGCCACCGACATCCTCGATGGTGGCCTGACGCATTTGATCGAAGGGCGTGTCGCTGACCAAGGTGCCCACACCGTCGCGGGAAAAAAGCTCGAGTAGCAACGCACCGTCGGCGGCTTCGAGCAGATGCACCCTGCCGACGCCGAACTGGCAGGCCCGGGCCGCACTGACGAGCTCCTGACGGGATGCTGTCGACTCCTTCAGGCGCTCGCGCGCTTCGCGCAGCGTGAGCTGCCTGATGAGTGCGCGATTCCCGTCCAGCAACGCACCGTCCGGGGAGAGGAGAATGAGTTTTGCCGCCTTGAGCGCGATCGCGACCTCGGTGGCGAGATCCATGGCATTGAGGCTGAAGGTCTCGCCCGTGGGGGAATAGCCGAGCGGCGAGACCAGCACCACATCGACCACCTCCAGCTGGGCCTGCAGGGCGGCCGTGTCCACCCGCCGAATCTCGCCCGTGAACTGCAGGTCCACGCCGTCGATGATGCCGGCCGGTCGCGCGGTCACATGGTTGCCGCTGACGATGCGCAGTGGGCTCGCGCCCAGCGGCCTGACACGGGTGGCATGTGCGAACTGGGCCTCCATGCCGTAGCGCACGGCGGCGGCCGCATCCTTGGCGTGGGTAAGGGTTGCCGCATCGGTTACCCGTAGATGCCCCTTGAGCGTGGTCTCCAGACCAGCCTCCTTGAGCCGCTGCGCGAGCTGCGGGCGAGTACCATGCACCACCACCAGGCGGACGCCCACACCGGCCAGCAGGGTCAGATCCTGGACCAGCTGCGGGAAGCCCGCTGCGGCCACCAGCTCGCCTGCGACGTAAACGACGAAGGTGTGGCCGCGATGCGCGCGCATGTAGGGCGAAGCCTCGCGCATGAAGCGCACGAATACGGCTGCGTCCGGCTGAAGGTGATGGTCCATGCGTTGGCATTCTACACAGGGCCCGCAGCAAGCTCGACGGCGCGGCGACGGGCGCGACCTTTGCCGGTATGATCCCGGCCACCTCGAGCAGCCCATCCCCGGAGTCGGCCATGACAGACAAACTGAACCGTTACAGCGCGCGCATCACACAACCCCGTTCGCAAGGCGCCTCGCAGGCCATGCTCTATGCCACCGGGCTCAAGCGCGAGGATCTGGACAAGCCGCAGATAGGCATCGCCAGCGTCTGGTTCGAGGGCAATCCCTGCAACATGCACCTGCTCGATCTGGGCGCCCAGGTGAAACAGGGGGTGGAGACGGCCGGCATGGTCGGCATGCGCTTCAACACCATCGGGGTCAGCGACGGCATCTCGATGGGCACCGACGGCATGAGCTATTCCCTGCAGTCGCGCGAAATCATTGCCGACTCGATCGAGACCACCATGGGTGGCCAGTGGTATGACGCGCTGGTCGCCATTCCGGGCTGCGACAAGAACATGCCAGGCTGCATGATTGCGATGGCCCGCCTGAACCGCCCC
>VGUA01000058.1 GCA_016874535.1 Gammaproteobacteria bacterium | reverse complement strand
GTCGTCGACTGCAAGTTCGGCCAAGTCCTCCATGCTGACCACTCCCTGGGCGGCAAGTGCAAAGGCCAGCTCCAGATCCATGCCCTCCATCTGCAACAGGTCCTCCTGTGGCCGGGCATCCCCTGCCATCTCCTCGGAGGCAATGGCTCGAGTCAGCAGCAAGTCCTTGGCGCGCTGGCGCAGTTCCGCGATCAGGCTCTCGTCGAACTCCTCGATGCTCTGCATCTCGTGTTCGGGCACGTAGGCGATTTCTTCGATGGAGGTGAAGCCCTCCTGGACCAGAATCGCCGCGATTTCTTCGTCCACATCGAGCAGATCCATGAAAGTCTTCTGGGCCTTCTGGGTTTCCGCCTCGCTCTTGGACTCCGCATCCGCTTCGGTCATGACATTGAGGTCCCAGCCCGTGAGCTGGCTTGCCAGCCGCACGTTCTGTCCATTGCGGCCGATGGCCTGGGAGAGCTGCTCCTCGCCCACCGCCACGTCCATGGCATTGGTATCCTCATCAACCAGAATCGACACCACATCGGCAGGCGACATGGCGTTGATAACGAACTGTGCTGGATTCTCGTCCCACAGGATGATGTCGACACGTTCGCCGGCAAGCTCGTTCGATACCGCCTGTACGCGCGACCCGCGCATACCCACACAGGCACCGACCGGATCGATGCGCTGGTCACGGCTACGCACAGCTATCTTGGCCCGGAGTCCGGGGTCGCGCGCGGCACCGTGGATCTCGATCACGCCTTCGCCGATTTCGGGTACCTCGAGCTTGAAGAGTTCGATGAGCAACTCACGCGCGGTCCGACTCACGAACAGCTGGGGTCCGCGCTTCTCGGGCCTCACATCGAAAAGGTAGCCTCGAATGCGATCACCCGGGCGCACCACCTCGCGTGGAATCATGTGTTCCTTCGGAATCATGGCCTCTGCGTTGCCGCCGAGATCCAGGTAAACGCTGCCGCGTTCGACGCGTTTCACCACACCCATCACCAGCTCACCCACGCGCTCACTGAAAGCTTCGACGATCTGCGCCCGCTCAGCCTCGCGCACTTTCTGCACGATGACCTGTTTGGCCGTCTGGGCAGCGATGCGGCCGAAATCCGCGGCCTCCAGCGGCTCTTCGATGAATTCACCTGCCTTGATGCCGGGTTGACGGGCTTCGGCATCGGCCAGCCAGATCTGACGCTGCGGAAACTCGAGCGCTATCGGATCATCCTCATCGAGTTCGAAATCGGCCCGGTGCAGCACGGGATCGATGACTTCCCAGCGGCGGAAGGCCGCGTAGTCGCCGCTGCCACGATTGATGGCCACGCGCAGATCGATTTCCTCGCTGTAACGCTTGCGGGTGGCGCCTGCCAGAGCGGCTTCCAGTGCCTCGAAAATGACTTCCTTGGCTACGCCCTTTTCGTTGGACACCACGTCCACGACGGTGAGGATCTCTTTGTTCATTGCATTCAACCCGTATGCTTGCGTACTGGTGCACCGCCGATGGCGATGCCTTTGTCCGGCCACTGGGGAACGACCCGTGTCCTGTCGATCTCCGCGTAGCTTGCCTTCAGTTCGGCACCCTCGCCCTCGAGCACCACGCCCGACAGGTCAGCTGCGACCAGCGTGCCCTGAAAGTTGCGACGGCCCTGTACGGGAATGCGCAGGCGAACCTGCACCGTCTCGCCCAGGTGACGCTGGTAGTGATCCGGTTTGAAAAGGAGCCGATCCATGCCGGGGGACGAGATTTCGAGCAGAGTGTCTTCCCCCAGCATTCCCTCTGCGTCGAGGGCATCCCTGGCCTGGAGACTCACCTTTTCACAATCGTCTAGCGTGATGCCTTCCGGATGATCGATATAGACGCGCAACAGGAGACCGCGCGGAGAGCGCTGTCTCTCGATGCCCCATAACTCGTAGCCCATTCCCTCGACGGTGGGCCCGAGCAGAGATTCCAGTGTTTCGCCTGCGATCAAATTCGGTCCTTACAAAACAAAAAGCCCCGATTTCCCGGGGCCTTTTTGCTCAGATGGTAGCGGGGGCAGGATTTGAACCTGCGACCTTCGGGTTATGAGCCCGACGAGCTGCCAGACTGCTCCACCCCGCAATTGTCAGGGCGCGGATGTTACTGAGGCGGCATGCCTTTATCAAGCCTTTTGTGCGCCTTCACTGCCGATGAACTCGCATTGGTCCGACGCGTGAGCGGGCACTCCGTCACTGCAGCGTGCCCTGCTGGGCGCGGCGAATGAGATCGTCGGCGCGTGCCTTGGTGCCAGTGTCGGAACCCGCGAGATCCCGGGCGCGCTGCGCTGTGACCAACGCCTGTTCGAAGTCACCCCCGGCATAGCTGAGGTCCGCCAGTCGCAGCCAGAGCGCAGCCTCTCGCGGTTTAATCTTCACCGCGCGTTCCAGCGTGGCGCGGGCTGCCGCCGAGTCCCCGCGTGACTGCGCGGCATCCACTTGGGCAATGAGCTCACGCAGTGCGGGATCCTCGAATACAGGCTCGGCCGGCAGGGGCACAGGGACGGGCACCGGGATGGCCTCGTCCATTGGCACCGGCGCCGCCGCAGGCCCGCTTTCGTCGGGTAACGCAAAAACCCGCGTGCCTGCAGCCGTCGCCGGAGCTGCTGCCGGAGAAGCGCCAGACGGCCTCGCAACTGCCGTACTTTTTGTCGGGCCGCCGGGTGTGCGTCCCTCGACCGGCGCCGGTGCGCCGCCGGTCGTGCAGGCAGCCAGTGGACCGAGTAGCGCGGCCAGCATCAGGCCTTGCAGCAGGAGCTGCCCCGGGCGTGCCGGCTCAATCATTCTTGTGACCGATCTGGCGGCCATGCTCAAACCCTCCAGGAAAGATTGCGCCGGCTGAGCCCGGACAGGGCATCATCATCTCCGGCAGGTAGCGAGTGTCCAGTGGTACATGGATGCCGCGTCCGCAGCCCGGCTCGGTGAGAGCACCACCGTCACGGGTCAGCCAGTACCAGTCCACGCCTTCCGGCGGATCCATCGTGATGCCCTGAGGACCGATTTTGCGTATGGCCTCGGTCCAGATGCGCAGCGCTCCGCTTGCACCGGTCAGGCCGGCCGACTTGTTGTCATCCCGGCCCACCCACACCGTGATGAGATCCTCACCCGAGAGTCCGACGAACCAGCTGTCCCGTCCGTCATTGGAGGTCCCGGTCTTGCCTGCCATGGGCATGGCGTTCGGGAATTCCGCGGCAAGCCGACGTGCCGTACCGCGCTCGACAGTCTGGGTCATCAGGTAACGCGTGAGGTATACGCTTCTTGCATCCATCACACGTTCCACTTTCATGTCGTAGCGCTTGAGTGGTCGGTTCTCCTGGTCGACCACCGCCTGGATCGCTCGCAGAGGCATGCGGAAGCCATCGTTGGCCAAGACCTGATAGAGCTGGGTCACTTCGTAGGGCGTCATGTCCAAAGCACCCAGAAAGAGCGCCGGGTAGCGGCTGATGCCTCCCTCCACGCCCATCACCTTGAGGGTGTGACGCAGTGATTCGACGCCAATGCGGAACCCGAGGTCGACGGTCGCAAGATTGAGCGAACGTGCGAGCGCCTCCCGCGCGGGGACGATTCCGTGGTAACCCCCATCGTAATTGCGGGGGGACCAGACCTTGCCGTCCTGACCCGTCCAAGATTTCGGCTCGTCGCGCAGCGGAGTAATGACGTTGAATCCGGGAAGGCGCGCGAAGGCGGTGAGGTAGATGAACGGTTTCACCAGCGACCCTATCTGGCGGTGCGCGTCCAGCGCGCGGTTGAAGCCCCCGGCATCGCCTTTGTGACTGCCGATGATCGCCTTGATGTCAGCCGTCCGGGCATCAGTGACCAGCACGGCAGCCTGCAACTGGCCACGTTGTCGGGGCAGAGCCCGCTCCATGTCGGCGATACCTGCAGAAACCGCCTGCTCCGCCGCAACCTGGGCGAGGACATCCATGCTCGTGAAGACTTCAAGGCCGGCCGTCCTCAGGTCTTCCTCGCGGTAATCGCGCTTGAGCTGCCGGCGCACGAGGTCGAGGTATTCCGCATATCGCCCCTCGGTGCGCCATTCGCCCCTGCGCAAACCCAGCGGCGCTTGCTTGAAAGCCACGGCCTGTTCGGCAGTGATCAATCCGTTTTTGACGAAGACGTCAAGAATGACGCCACGGCGTTCCAGTGCGCGCTCCGGAAAGCGAAAAGGGTTGTAGCGGGAAGGTCCCCGGACCATGCCGACCAGCAAGGCCAGCTCGGGTGTGGACAGCTCATTCAGCGGGCGACCGTAATAGAACCTCGCCGCGAGTCCGAAGCCATGGATTGCGCGATTGCCATCCTGCCCCAGGAAGACCTCATTGACATAGGTCTCCAGAATCTCGGCCTTGGAGAACTGGCGTTCAATGGACAGCGCCATCAAGGCTTCCACCAGTTTGCGCTTGAGGGTGCGCTCCTGATCGAGATAGAGATTTTTCACCAGCTGCTGGGTCAGCGTGCTGCCGCCTTGGGCGACCCCTCCGTGGAGCAGGTTGACCCAGACCGCGCGCAGGATCCCGGCCCAATCGATTCCAATATGTGAAAAGAAACGGCGATCTTCCACCGCCGTGAGGGCACGGACGAAGGATTCGGGGATATCCGCGCTCTTCAGGAGAATGCGATCCTCGAAGCGGCTGGCATGGATGCGGCCGATTTCCAGGGGCTCCAGCCTGACGATCGCGGGCGATTGTTCGCCGCGCGGAGCGGCCATCCCGGAGATTCGACCGCCGGTGAACCAGACCCGCACGGCGCGGGCGGGCTCGCGCCCCTCGGGGAACGCAAAACCCCGGGTCACTAGATCAATCTGGCTACCCTTGACGCTGTACTGACCAGGACCGTTGGGGGCCGTCACTTCCCTATAGCCGAGGATGCCCAGGGCGGTGGCAAGCGACGAAACGCCGAGCACCTTGTCCTTGAACAGCTCGACAGGGCTCGCGTAGATGCGGGCCGGAAGCTCCCATTGGCGCGCGTTGAACGCCGCCACGACCTTTCTGTCCAGCCACGCCCAGTACAGCGCGCCGAGGAGCACGCACCACACGAGAAGATGCTTCAGGTAGAAAAATATTCTGGCCAGCATGGCTGATGTTCGGGTAACGCCTTGCCGCTGCGCGCGCAGCGAGGAGGGTCTGTTGGCCGACGATATCCCCCGCCGGGCGAGGAAGTTTCAGGGATCAAGACTGACGGGAATGTGAACGCGCGTGAGGAAGTCGGGGAAGCGGTGTTTCGCGGGAATCCCGAGGAGATTCTGCCGGTGAGAGGAAGTGCCTGGCGGCAACGCGCGGCCAGACACTTCCACTTGATGCAATTCCGGAGTTACGGAATTACTTCTTCTTCGGCGCCGCCTTCTTGGCAGGAGCCTTCTTGGCTGCCGGCTTCTTGGCAGCCTTCTTCTTGGCAGCCTTCTTAGCCGGTGCCTTCTTGGCAGCAGTCTTCTTCGCTACGGCCTTCTTGGCCGCCGGCTTCTTCACAACCTTCTTCTTGGCCACTTTCTTGGAGGCAGCCTTCTTGGTTGCCTTCTTTTTCGCTGTCGCCATATTACAAATCCCCTTTCAATAATGGTTGAACAAAAAATGCAACACCACACTTGGCTATATACATCAACGTTGGGTGATATGTAAAGGTTTATAGGCAAGTTTTTCCACGCGCCTGTTTCAGCTCATCGAGTTGTGTCTCCAACGCAACGACATGAATACAACGCACAGGAAATCATTGCCGCACACAGGTGCGCCAGAGTCAGCCTTCGAGTGAGGCGAGAACCCGTGCGCGAATCTCCTCCACACTGCCTATCCCCTCTATGCGCGTGAACTGTCCGCGGCCGCTGGTCTTCACGCGATGCTGATAAAAATCGATCAGCGGTTCTGTCTGGTCATGATAGACCTCGAGCCGCTTGCGCACGGTTTCCTCACGGTCGTCATCCCGCTGCACCAGTGGTTCGCCCGTCTCGTCATCCTGATCCGGCACGCGGGGGGGATTGAATTCCACGTGGTAGCTGCGTCCGGAGCCCGGATGCACGCGGCGCCCTGACATGCGACGAATGATCTCCGTGTCAGGAACCGCTATCTCCAGCACTCGATCAATCTCAATGCCTATCCGCGCAAGCCCTTCGGCCTGGGGAATCGTCCGCGGGAAACCGTCTAAGAGGAACCCTCTCGCACAGTCCGAATCCTTGATACGCTCCTCTATGAGTCCGAGGATGATGTCGTCGGAAACAAGCCCGCCTGAATCCATGACCTTCTTGGCCTCGACGCCGAGCGGAGTACCGGCCTTGACCGCCGCCCGCAGCATGTCTCCGGTGGAAATCTTCGGGATTTGGTGCGCGGCGCAGATGAAATCCGCCTGGGTGCCTTTGCCGGCCCCCGGTCCGCCCAATAAGATGACTTTCATCGAGGCTCCTTTCAGCCAATAACGATTGCTTGCGGCCCACCGCATCTGGCCGGAGAGCCCTTCACATGGGAAGGCATTAATGAAATTCTCGCTGGATTCGGCTCCCGGCAGCCTGACCATCGCGGCCTATGCGAAGGACACCGTGACCATCAGTGGACAGGTCCATCGCTTTCCGCTGGTCGTCACACCGGGCGGCATTCATGCTAACTTGCTGCCGGAGTCGCTCTCTTCGCTCACCGCGGCCCATCTTCAGGCCATTGCGGATCTGGGCATCGAGATCCTGATCCTGGGCACCGGTTCGCGTCAGGTCCTTGTCGGCAGGGAGCTCAATGAGACCCTGGCCCAACGCGGCGTTGGCCTCGAGGCCATGAACTCCCCGGCAGCCTGTCGCTGCTTCAACGTGCTGGTCGCCGAAAATCGCGCCGTGGCCGCAGCCCTGTTCGGCGATTGAGGGACGATAGTCCACTGTTGCCCATCGGGTAAATAGCGCGCGGCGGGGCGCGCCCCGCGCTCGAGAGCCTGAACGGCAACGACTCCCAGTCAGCGCGCCGGCAGATATGCCGTGGGATCCACTGCCTTGCCGCCTTTCCTGATCTCGAAATGCAGCATCACTTCGGATGCGCCCGAGTCGCCCATGAGCGCGATTGCCTGTCCTCGCTCCACCCGCTGGCCCTCGCTCACCAGCAACTTGTCGTTGTGCGCATAGGCGCTCAGATAGAGCTCGTCATGCTTGAGGATGAGAAGCTGGCCGTAGCCCCTGAGACCGCTTCCGCTGTAGACGACTTCACCGGCCGCTGCGGCCTTGACGGTCTGCCCGCGTTCGCCGCGAATTTGCAGGCCGGAGGATCCTGTCGCGGAAACCGAGCGCCGCGCCTTGCCCTCTGCGGGCCAGACCCAGCGTGCCCGGCCGTCACCGGCCATCGCGGCAGGAGATGTCACAACCGACGGGGCGGGAAGAGGCACGGCTTGCGGCCGTGGCTCGGTGGAGACCGCCGCAGGGCCACGCGGCCCGGGCTGGGGAGACGACGGGGGGACCACGATCAGGCTCTGTCCAACCATGATTCGGTCGGGATTGCGCAGTCCGTTCCACTCGATGATCTTGCGGTGATCGACTCCCAGCCGCCAGGCAATCGCATGTAAGGTATCGCCGGCCTGCACTGTGTAACGACCATTCTTCACGCTGGCCTGGCCCGTTGAGGGCGCCTTGGTCGCAGGCGCTGGCCGCTGTTGCGCGGAAGCTGTGGCGGCAGGCGGTCTTTGACCGGGAGCTTCGATGGGCGCCGGGGTCTGGGTTGAACAGGCCTGCAACAAAATCGCCAACACGCACCCTGATGCGCAGCGGACGCGCGACATGACCATTGCTCAACTCACTCCTTCGACCAAAGGTACGAAACTCACCCGCTGGACGGGCTCCTCCAGGAATCCCTCGGAAGTGCGCCGCCACAGCATCAGGGTCTGCTCTCCCGGCAGACCCAGAGGCATCACCATACGCCCTCCCACCGCCAATTGCCCGAGCAGGGACACGGGGACGTCGGGTGCCGCGGCAGCCACGAGAATGGCATCGAAGGGTGCGTGCGCCATCCATCCTTCGCGACCGTCGCCATGTGCCACGTGGACGTTGCGTATACCCAGATCAAGCAACCGCTCCTGCAGCCGGTTGGCCAGGCCCGCGATGCGCTCGATGCTATACACCGTGCCGGCCAGGCGCGCGAGCAGCGCCGTCTGATATCCGCAGCCGCCCCCAATCTCGAGCACGCGGCCCAGTGGTCCGGTCGACAGCAGCAGCTCCGTCATGGCCGCCACGATGTAAGGTTGGGAGATCGTCTGCCCATAGCCGATGGGCAGTGCGGTGTTCTCGTAGGCCCTGCTCGCCAGTGCTTCGTCGACGAAGAGATGCCGCGGGACCGTGCGCACCAGTTCAAGCACCGCTTCCGAGGCAATGCCCATGCCACGCAATTGCTCCACCAGGCGGTTGCGCACCCGCTGTGACGTAAGCCCGATCCCGTTGGGGTCTTTGCTCACACGGCACGTCCGGCTGCGGTCGCGAGCCAGGAGCCCACGTCCTCCAGCTGGCTGTATGCCGTGAGATCCGTGTGAATGGGTGTGACTGATGCGTACCCCTCACCCACAGCATGAAAGTCGGTGCCCGGTCCGGCGTCCGCGCCTGGCGAGCCTATGGGCCCCAGCCAGAAAACAGGTCGATGTCTGGGATCCTCCTGGCGGATGGCGACGGTATCGCGATGACGTCGCCCGAGTCGGGTCAACTGCAAGCGGGGAAGCTGCGAACCTTGGGGCACGTTCACGTTGAGCAGCGTGCCGCGGGGCAGGGTCTCGCGGGTGCAGCCCTGCACCAACTCCAACACGAGGCGCACGGCGTGGCCGTAGTCCACGGGTTCCGCATGTGCCACCTGGGAGATCGCGAGCGCCGGCAGGCCAAGCAGGGCGCCCTCCATGGCGGCCGCGACCGTGCCCGAATAAAGCACATCCTCGCCCAGGTTTTCACCCGCGTTGATGCCGGAAATCACAAGATCGGGTCGGGCATCGACCGCGCCGGTCAAGGCGAGATTCACGCAATCCGCCGGCGTGCCGTCCACGGCATAGACGTCGGCATCCAGTCGATTGAGCCTGAGCGGCCGGTCGAGGGTAAGCGAGTTGCTGGCCCCGCTGCGGTTGCGCTCCGGCGCCACCACGATGACCTCTGCAATCTGTCTCAAGGCCTGCGCCAGGACCGAAAGGCCGGGCGCAGCATAGCCGTCGTCATTGCTCAGCAGAATCCGCATCTCATCCGTTGAGCAGGAAGTCGAGCAGAGCCTTCTGCGCGTGCAGGCGATTGCCGGCCTCGTCCCAGACGACGCTCTGTGGATGGTCGAGCACCTCGGCGGAAACTTCCTCCCCACGATGCGCCGGCAGGCAGTGCATGAAGAGTGCGTCAGGCTTGGCCTTGGACATGAGCTTCGCATTCACCTGGTAGCCCTTGAAGCACTCCAGGCGGGCTGCTGCCTCGGACTCGTGGCCCATGCTGATCCACACGTCGGTCACAACCAGGTCCGCCCCGGCAACCGCAGCGTGCGGATCCTGCGTCAGCAGCAGTCTGGCCTCGCCGCGCAGGTAGTCCTCCACCCGGGGCTGGAACTCGCGAGGCGTGGCGATGGCAAGTTCAAAACCGAAAATCTGTGCCGCCTCCACATAGGTATTGCACATGTTGTTGCCATCACCAATCCAGGCAACCTTGCGGCCGGCGATGTCCCCGCGGTGTTCGAAAAAGGTCTGAAGATCCGCCAGTACCTGACAGGGATGCAGCCGGTCGGTGAGGGCATTGATGACGGGAACGTCAGCGGCAGCCGCCAGGCGTTCGATCGTGTCGTGGGCAACGGTGCGGGCCATCACCGCATCACACATCCGGGAAAGTACCCGCGCGGTGTCTTCCACCGGCTCGCCGCGTCCGAGTTGGGTATCCGCAGGCGAGAGGAAGATGGAAGACCCCCCGGACTCGGCCATGGCCGCCTCGAAGGAGACACGGGTGCGGGTGGACGCCTTTTCGAAAATCATGGCGAGCACCCGATGCTGGAAGATTTGCGGCCGTTGCCCGCGCGCGCGGAGCTCCTTGAGCTCGGTGGCGCGGCGGAGGACCCGAAGCAATTCGTCCCGGGTGAGGTCGTAAAGGCTGAGGAAATGACGGGTGGACACGATGGGAAGCCCGGGATTGGAACCGAGATCCGCCGGCGACCGGGTGACCGAACCCGGCTTGGCGGCCGGATTCGGTGGCGGGGGCGGACCGCGACCTGCCGCTTACATGAAAAACGGCAGCTTGTGGTTGGAAGCCTGCATGAACATCAGCATGGGGATCGAGAGCATGGTGTTGGTCCGGGAGGCGAGGAAGGCGACCCGACGGGCCTTGGCCTTCTCGGCATCGGTGGCCTGTACCATGCCCAGAATCTTCTTCTGGTTTGGCCAGATCAGCATCCACACATTGAACAGCATGATGGTACCGAGCCAAGCGCCCATGCCCATCAGGGTGTGCTGGAAGTTCACGGTCTCGCCCATCAGGCCAAGCGTGAACACGCCATGGAGCGAGTACTGGGGCGCGGACTGGAGGTACCAAGCGCCAGACAGCCAAGTCACCAATGCGGCATAGCGGAACCAGAACAGGGCCCGGGGCGCGACATATTTGGTGATGGCTGCGGGACCAGGACCGCCGCTGCCGGCCTCGGCATTGGCCTGTGCCAGGGCCGGCACCTGCACGAAATTGAAGAAATAGAGCAGGCCGATCCACATCACGCCCACCACGATGTGAATCCAGCGGATCAGGAAGTCAACGTCAATCATATCTCCTCCGGTTTTTTCTTGTCTTTCAGGCAATGCGCGGGCCGCTTCGGCACCGCTCGTTCAGACCCCGGCGAGGGCCTTGGCCACGTAGGCGAGGATGATCGAGAGAACCACACCCGCGGCCACGGTGCCGCCCAGACTGTCCAATGGATTCATCGAGTTTTCTCCCTTGCAGATGGGTTTATCGCGAGATGTCACGCACAAGCGAGGCATTGTGTTTGAGGCCTCGGGAACATTCAAGCGCCGTACCGCACGGACAGCGGTATTCCCCACGCCGCGCACGTTTTCTCGGCACCCGCCCTACCCTAGACTATGCACATCTTTCAATCATCGGCGAGGAAACGAAGTGGACATCAACCAGAAAATTCAGGCCTTGCTGGAAAGCCATCCGGTGGTGCTCTTCATGAAGGGGACCCCACAGTTCCCCCAGTGCGGCTTTTCGATGAGAACGGCACAGGCACTGCAGGCCTGTGGTGCGAGCTACCACTCGGTAGACGTTCTTGCCCAGCCCGATTTCCGCCAGCACCTGCCGGCCTTCTCGCAGTGGCCCACCTTCCCGCAGCTGTTCATCGGCGGCGAGCTCGTGGGCGGTTGTGACATCGTGCTCGACCTCTATCAGCGGGGCGAGCTGCAAAAGCTGCTGGCCACTGCCGCGACCCACTAGCCTCAGCCTACCGTCCGGCCCGCAGTCCGCGGGCCGGCGCCCAGGCCGGGTTTCCCGTCTCGCCCTGCCAGACCAGCTTGCCTCCGCTGGTCTGGTCGATCATTGCCAGGCGCGCCACATGCGCCGCCAGCTCATCCGGACTCGCAGTCAACACCCGTGGGGTGCGGCCCGTGATTGGCTGGACCGCCCCCCCGGCGCCCCCCTGCTCCCGCGCGGCCGGGGTTGCACCGTCCAGACCCAGGGCACTCTGCCCGCCGGTCATGGCGAGGTAAACGTCGGCGAGCAGCTCCGCGTCCAGCAAGGCCCCATGCAATTCGCGGTGGGCGTTGTCCACCTCGTAGCGCCGGCACAAGGCATCGAGGCTGTTGCGCTGACCGGGGTGACGCTCCCGCGCGAGCTTCAAGGTGTCGAAAACGGTGCAGTAATCCTCCAGCCGGCCCCAAGCCTCACCAAGCCGCGCGAGTTCGTGATTGATGAAGCCCACATCAAAGGGTGCGTTGTGGATGATGAGCTCGGCGCCCCGGATGAATTCCAGGAATTCGAGGACGACATCGTGAAAGCGCGGCGAATCCCGCAGCTTTTCCAGGGTCAGACCATGCACCTCGGAAGCCCCGGGGTCGATCTCGCGCTCCGGGTTGAGGTAACGATGGAAATTGCTGCTCGTGACCCGACGGTTGAGGATCTCGATGCAGCCCACCTCGATGATACGGTGGCCCTCCTCGGGGGCGAGGCCGGTGGTTTCGGTGTCCAGCACTATCTGCCGCATCAATGTTCTCCGGTAAGGGAATGAGGACTCAGCGTCCCAGCATCGTATCGATGGCCTGGTTGGCGAGGCGGTCGACGGCCTCATTATCAGGCACCCCGGCGTGTCCTTTCACCCAGTGCCAACGGACGTCGTGCGGGGCTGCGGCCGCCTGCAGGCGCTGCCAGAGATCCGCGTTCTTGACCGGCGCCTTCGAGGCCGTGCGCCAGCCGCGGGCGATCCAGCCGGGCAGCCATTCTGAAATCCCCTTCTGGACGTATTGGGAATCGGTATAGAGGTCCACGATTACCGGTCGTCGCAGCGCTTCGAGCGCGCGAATCGCGGCCATCAGTTCCATCCTGTTGTTGGTGGTTTCGGGCTCGCTCCCGCTGATCTCCCTGAACTGCTCACCGTGCCGGAGCAACGCGGCCCACCCGCCCGGTCCCGGATTGCCACGACAGGCACCGTCGGTGTGGATGATGACGTGAGTCGTCACGGCTCAGGACTCCTTCGGCAAATCGCGGGACTTGAAACCGTTGGCACTGGGTTCGACCACACTGCCCACCGGCGCCCGGCGCTGCCGCCGCAGGTGCAGCCGGACCGGCCGCGCCACCATCACCCGCTTGCAGGCGAGGATTCCGTAAGCATTGCCGCAGACCGGCCAGAAATGTCCGCCCAGACGCTCCATCACCTCGAGCCTGCGATGGACGCCGGCATGAGAGACGGGTGGCCGAAACGACACCCGCACCACCCGTTCCACCACCAGTCCAAGTACGCCCAGCCAGTCTCTCAACCTGTGGGGACTGAAAAAGCGGCCACTCCAGGGCGCTGCGCCACGCCAGGCAAGGGCACGTCTCCACATTCCATAGAGGCTCCAGGGGTTGAAGCCAAGAATCAGCAAGTGACCTTCACCGATTAGAACCCGCTCCGCCTCGCGCAGGATGCCCTGAGGGTTGGGGCAGAACTCCAGCGTGTGCGGCAGGACCAGCACGTCCACCGAGTTGGCGAGAATGGGCAACGCATCGGCACAGCTGGCGAGGCTGCCAGCGGTGGGCTCCTTGCTGTCGACGTCGATGATCACCCGATGCGAGATTCTGCTGAAGTCGGCGAGTTCCGCGCCCTGCTCCACGGTCTGTCCGACCTGTACGAAGTGATATCCGAAGAGATCCGGCAAGACCGTGCTCGCAAGTTCGACGTCGCAGCTTCTGGAATACACCCCTGCCGGCGTGCCGTACCATTGCCGCAGAGCAACAAGGCCGGGTGATTTCTCGCGCGCACCCGCGGGAACCAAGAGAGGTTGATTCAAGGGCGCTCACCTTTTTTCACAAAATCTCGTCTTTTCATATATTTTTCATATAGATAAATAGCATTCATCAAGCTGCTCGCAGGACTGTGTCAAGCCCCTGCCGGAGGTCGCGCAAGCCTCGGCTGGCCACTGCCAAAAAAGCAACACGGATGCATTTGGGGTTGACGCTTCCGAATCGGGGCGCCTAGCATAGCCCCATGCAAGAGCGAATCAGACATCTGAGCACCGGTCTGGCGCTGGTGGCAACGGCCCTCGTTGCGGGCTGCTCTTGGCAATACCTGCGTCCGGAATCGCGCGCGATCAGTGATGCGCATCACAGGGAATCCACGACCTCATCCAACCAAACGAAGGTCGACGCTGTTACTGAACCAGTGACTGTCGCCACGCGCAAGACCCGGGACGCCGAGCCTGTCGCCCCCGCGCAAGTCTGGGATGAACTTGCGGCCGATCTCACCTTCAAGGCGCAGGGCCTCGGGCAGGTGCGCCGGGAAATGAACTGGTATCGCGGCCAGACCCGCTTGCTCTACGAGTCTTCTCAACGCGCAGCCCCATTCCTCCATCACGTGATGCAGGAGATCCGCGAGCGCGACATGCCGGCGGACCTCGCACTTCTGCCGATACTCGAAAGCGGCTACGAGCCCACCGTGGTTTCTCCACACGGTGCCGCCGGCCTCTGGCAGTTCATGGGTGGCACGGGACGCAAGTTCGGGCTGCATCGGACCGCCTGGATGGACGAGCGACTGGACGTGGTGGCCTCCACTGAGGCTGCTCTCGACTATCTCGACACCCTGGCCACACGCTTCGATGGCGACTGGTTGTTGGCGATCGCGGCCTACAACGCCGGCTGGGGGAACGTGGAGCGGGCCATTGCCCGCAATCGACGGGCCGGGCGGAAGCTCGACGTCTGGTCGCTGCCGCTTAGCCGGGAGACGCACCGGCTGCTCGCGCGCATGGTGGCACTGAGCGAAATCTATCGCCAGCCGACTCAGTTCGCCCTGAGTCTGCCCGACGTGCCCAGCACGCCGTATTTCGCGAGCCTGACTCTGGAACGTCCCACGGATCTGCGACAACTGGTGTTCAAGGCAGGCATCAACGAGGCGGAGTTCCGCCGCCTCAACCCGGGCCTCAAGGGCTGGCACACCGGTCCGAACGGTGGCCAGAGCGTGCTGGTTCCCGTAGCCCGCCTGGAGGCGGCGGCAGGCATCGCAGCCAATCTGCCCGCCTCGGTGCCCCCGGTCCAAGCCCCCGCAGACCGAGGGCCTACCCGCGTGGCGGCCTTGAACTCCGACGGGCAAAGCTACACGGTGCGCAGCGGCGACTCGCTCTGGTTGATCGCGAGGCGGTTCAACACCCGTGTCGCGACCTTGGCTAAGCTGAACAATCTGTCCCCGGAGGCTGGCCTCTCGCTGGGGCAACGGCTGCTGGTCAAACCCGGTGCCGCCGCCAGACCGAAGCCGACGCTGGCAGAATCCCACGTCCGGGATATCCGCCCTGCGCCTCCCGCCCCGCCGACGATCAACCCGGCGGTGGTCAAGTACCAGGTGCGCGAGGGAGACTCCCTCTGGACCATCTCGCTCAAATTCAAGGTCACCATCGAACAGTTGCTGGCCTGGAACAAGCTCACCCCCGACCCGGTGCTGCAGCCCGGGCAGGAACTGGTTCTTTACAAATCCTCCTGACCGTCGGTAAGGGCGCGGCCCGTAGCCCCACCCTCTGCCCCACTTTTTGGCCTAAAATTCCTCTCCCCGTCCCAACCAGGAAATCCGCGTGGAAGAGATCAAGGCCCGTATCCGGGACGTACCCGATTTTCCGAAGCCTGGAATCGTGTTCAAGGATCTCACCCCGGTGCTGGCCGATGGCCCGCTGCTGGTCAAGACCGTCGAGGCTTTGGTCCTGCCATTCAAGGGCAGGGGTGTCACGAGGGTCGCGGGCATGGAAGCCAGAGGGTTCATCTTCGCGAGCCTCGTTGCCTACCATCTGGGGGTGGGTTTCGTGCCACTCCGCAAAGCGGGCAAGCTGCCCCACACCACCCACAGGGCGGCCTACGCCTTGGAGTATGGGGAAGCGGTGCTGGAGATGCACACCGATGCCCTGACCCCGAGGGATCGTTTGCTGCTGGTGGATGACCTGCTGGCGACCGGTGGCACCGCCGCCGCAAGCCTAGATCTGGTCACCCGCGCCGGCGCCACCGTGGTGGGGTTCGCCTTCGTGATTGAACTCGACTTCCTGCACGGTCGCGAACGACTGGCCCCTCACTTCGTGCACAGCCTGCTGCATTACTGAGTCCCGCCATGTGCATCCTGTTGGTTGCGCATCGACATCACCCGTTCTACGACCTGGTGGTTGCCGCGAATCGCGACGAGTTTCACGCCCGCCCCAGCGCCCCCGCGGGGTTCTGGGAAGATCACCCCAATTTGCTGGCGGGTCGGGATCTGGAAGCCGGCGGCACCTGGCTCGGCGTCAACCGGGAGGGACGTTTCAGCGCGGTCACCAATCTGCGAGGAGGAGTTGCCCGCGACCCCACCAGCTCCCGTGGCCATCTGGTGCGGGACTTCCTGCTGGACGCCGCCCCGGCCGGTCCGGAATTCCTGTCAGCTCTGGCCGGGCAACGTATGCGCTATGCGGGCTGCAACCTGCTGCTGGCAGAGGGTGATGCGCTGCACTGGTGGTCGCCCGGGGGAGCGCGCGCGCTGTCACCAGGAGTTCATGGTCTCAGTAATACTCCACTCGATGAAGACTGGCCCAAGGTCGAGAGACTCAAACGCGCTTTTCTCCCCCTGTCGGAAGTGCAGGGAGAGGCCTTGGTCAGTGCGCTACTGGAGTTGCTGCGCGATCGCGAGGTGTCGAGCCCCGACGGCCTGGCGCAGGACTTCCATCCAACGCGCCTAGAGGAGACCATTTTTGTCCACACCCGCAGCTACGGCACGCGCTGCTCGTCGATAGTGCTACGAGACCGGCGCTCAGGCCGCCTGATTTTCGTGGAGCGGCGCTATGACGCGAACGCGACGGTGGTGGGGGAAAGCCGACAGGAGTTCGGACTGGTCAGCTG
>VGUA01000057.1 GCA_016874535.1 Gammaproteobacteria bacterium | reverse complement strand
CTCCGGCTGAGCCTCATTACGCGACAAGCTCCCAAATCCGGGCACAGTCCTCCCCTTCCCCGGAACCCGCAGGCGAAGCTACCGGCCTGTTGGAACTGGTCGCTGCCTGGGCCTATCGCTACAGCTCGCTCGTGAGCCTGGAGGGTGCGGATGCCCTGGTCCTGGAAGTCGAGGCGAGCCTCGGGCTCTTTGGTCCCTGGCCGCGTTTTCGCGAGAGCCTGGCGCAAGACCTGACGGCGCTCGGCTTCCGGCATCGAATCGCCTTGGCTCCTACACCGCTGGCGGCCTGCGTGCTGGCCGGTGCAGGACGCAACGTCGCCGTCACCCGCAGCGCCGCCCTGGCCTCTGCCTTGGGCCCGGTGCCCTTGGGCGCGGCGCGGCTGCCGGCAGGCGTCTGTGAAAATCTGGCGAAGATGGGTGTGCACACACTCCGCCAGTTGCTGGCTCTGCCACGCTCAGGGCTCAGGCGGCGCTTCGGGCCCGCGCTGTCACAGCATCTGGAGCGCTTGTGCGGGGAATGTCCCGATCCCCGGCAGTGCTATCAGCCCCCGGATTTCTTTCTGGCACGGCTGGAGTTCAACCACGAGCTGGTGCATCACATGGCTCTGCTCTTTCCGGTGCGCCGGATGATTGAGGATCTCGCGACCTGGCTGGGCCGCCGTGACGGTGGCGCGCAACGTTTCGAGTTGCAGCTGGAGCATGGGAACAGATCGACCACCACGCTCGTCATCGGTCTGCTCGCCCCGGCGCGGGATCCGGTCCAGATCTTCGAGCTCTGCCGGGTGAAGCTTGAACAGACCGCCTTGCCTGCGCCGGTGCAGGGACTCAGCCTGCAGGCACGCGATCTGCCGCGCTTCGATCCCGCGCCCGGTGATCTGTTCGCGCGCGCTTCCGGTGATGGCAGCTCCTGGGAAATCCTGCGCGAACGTCTGCGTGCGCGGTTGGGGGAGGAGGTGCTGTTCCAGCTCCAGCCGCAGGCGGATGCTCGCCCCGAACGCAGCCTGCGCACGGTGCCGATGCTGGTACGCGAACCGGTGCCGAACGGCACTCCACGCCGTCCCACCTGGCTGCTCAATCCCCCGGTGCCGTGGCGAGGCACGGTGAAAGGGATCCTGGCGGGCCCCGAACGCATCGAGTCCGGTTGGTGGGATGAGGCCGATGTGCGCCGTGATTACTACGTCATCGAAACGCCGCAGGGCCAGCGCGCCTGGGTCTTCCGTCAGGCGGGCAGCACGGCGAATGACTGGATGCTGCACGGCTGGTTTGCATGACAGAGTACGCCGAACTGCATGCCTTGAGCGCCTTCAGTTTTGGGCGTGGTGCCTCCAGCGCGCACGAGCTTTTCACACGCGCACAGGCACTCGGTTACCAGGCACTGGCCATCACCGACGAGTGCTCGATGGCAGGCGTGGTGCGCGCCCTGGAAGCTGCGCGGGAATCGGGGGTGGCCCTCATCGTGGGCACGGAACTGACACTGGAGGATGGCCTGAAGCTCGTGTTGCTGGCCGAGAACGCTGCGGGCTACACCAACCTCTGTCGTCTCATCACACAGGGGAGACGGCAGGCCGGGAAAGGGCGCTATCGGCTGGGGCGCGAAGATTTCCCGCCCGGCATGCTGGGTGTGCTGGCCCTGTGGCCGCCTGACTGTGATCCCCATACCGGGCAACCCGCACCCCACGCCCGGGAACAGGGCCGGTGGGTGCAGACAATTTTCGGCAAACGGGCCTGGCTCGCGGTGGAGCTGCATCGAGGTCCGGATGACACGGCACGCCTGCAGGCCTTGCGCGCGCTGGCCGGGGCACTCGGCCTGCGCTGTGTGGCAGCGGGTGACGTACACATGCATGAACGGGCGCGACGTCCCGTGCAGGATGTACTCACCGCCATCCGTCATCACTGCACGCTGGAAGAAGCCGGAGGGCTGCTCTTTCCCAATGGCGAGCGTCACCTGCGCAGCCGTCGTGCGCTCGCGGCAATCTATCCGCCGGATCTGCTGACAGAGACGATCGCCATCGCCCGGCGCTGCACTTTCGATCTCGGGCAATTGCGCTACCAGTATCCACACGAACTGGTGCCGGAGGGAGAGACGCCCACCGGCTGGTTGCGCACGCTCACCTGGCAGGGCGCCGCTTGGCGCTGGCCCGAGGGCGCGCCAACCGCAGTTGCCGCCCAGATTGAACACGAGCTCGCTCTCATTGCGGAGCTCGGCTACGAGCCCTTCTTCCTGACCGTGCACGATCTGGTACGCCATGCCCGCAGCCGCGGAATCCTCTGCCAGGGACGCGGCTCTGCCGCCAATTCCGCCGTGTGCTTTGCGCTCGGCGTGACCGAAGTCGATCCCGCCAGACACGCCCTGCTGTTCGAGCGTTTCATCTCGCGTGAACGCCGCGAGCCGCCCGATATCGACATCGATTTCGAGCATGAACGTCGCGAGGAAGTCATCCAGTACGTTTACGAGAAATATGGTCGTGAACGTGCCGCACTCGCCGCCACTGTCATCTGCTATCGCGCGAAAAGCGCGGCGCGCGACGTGGCTAAAGTACTCGGCCTGCCGGGAGATCAAATTGGAATCCTGAGCCGGGCCCTGTCCTGGTGGGAGGGAGACACCCCTCTCGATGATCGCCTGCGTGAGCACGGCATTGATCCGGACAACCGTCTGATGCGCCGGATCATCACCCTCACCCGTGCCCTGCTCGACATGCCGCGACATCTCTCGCAGCACGTGGGCGGCTTCGTGATCTCCGAACAGCCCCTGCATCATCTGGTGCCGGTGGAAAACGCCGCCATGGCCGCACGCACCATCATCCAGTGGGACAAGGATGATCTGGAAACCCTGGGTCTCCTGAAGGTGGATTGCCTGGCACTCGGCATGCTCACCTGTGTGAGCAAATGCCTGCGCCTGCTGCGAGAGGTGCGTGGCGTCACGCTGACCCCGGCAACCATTCCGGCCGAGGATGCGGCGACTTACGTCATGATCCAACGGGCAGACACCATCGGTACTTTCCAGATCGAATCCCGAGCCCAGATGGCCATGCTGCCGCGCCTGAAACCGGCCTGTTTCTACGATCTGGTGATTGAAGTGGCCATCGTGCGGCCCGGCCCCATCCAGGGCGACATGGTCCATCCCTATCTTCGGCGCAGACAGGGACTGGAGCCGGTTGAATATCCTTCACCGGAGCTGCGGGCCGTATTCGAACGCACCTTGGGCGTGCCCTTGTTCCAGGAGCAGGTGATGCAGCTCGCCATCGTCGGGGCTGGCTTCACACCCGGGGAAGCGGATCAGCTGCGACGTTCGATGGCGGCCTGGAAGCGACGGGGTGGTCTCGAGTATTTCCGTGAGCGCATCGTCGAGGGGATGGAAACGCGCGGCTATGAGACTTCCTTCGCCCTGCAGGTGTTCGCGCAGATCAAGGGTTTCGGCAGTTATGGTTTCCCCGAATCACATGCTGCGAGCTTTGCGCTCATCACCTATGTGAGCTGCTGGCTGAAGTGTCATGAGCCGGCCGCTTTCACCTGTGCCCTGCTCAACTCCCAGCCGATGGGATTTTATGGCGTGGATCAACTGCTGCAGGATGCGCGGCGTCATGGGGTGGAGATCCGTCCTGTGGATGTCCGGTGCAGTGACTGGGAGTCCACCCTCGAACCACGACCGGAAGAGCCTGCCGGACAACCGGCGATCCGGCTTGGTCTGCAACAGATCAGAGGGTTCCCGGTGGGCGCGGGGGCGCGTCTGGTGGAGGCGAGGCGCGTATGTGCTTTCCGGGATGTGCAGGATCTCTGTCTGCGGGCGGAACTCGATGCCAAGGCCCGTCGGGTGCTGGCAGACGCAGGTGCACTGCGCGGACTGGCAGGTCATCGTCATCGCGCGCATTGGGCGACCGCAGGCGTGGAGGCTGCGCGGCCGTTGCTGACAGCCGCACCGGAGGCGGCCGTCACACTGCCAGTGCCGAGCGAGGCCGAGAATCTTCTGGCCGATTATGCGAGCCTCGGTTTCACGCTGGGCCGTCATCCCTTGCGTATCCTGCGTGCACGCCTGCAGGCAGGCCGATGCCTGAGCTCGCAGGCCCTGCGTGCGCTCGCGCATGGCACACCCGTGCGCCACGCAGGCCTCGTGACCTCACGGCAACGCCCATCCACCGCCAATGGCACGACCTTCCTCACCCTGGAAGACGAACATGGGATGGTGAATGTCATCGTCTGGCGCAGGCTGTACGAGCAGCAGCGGCGGGTATTGCTGGAGTCACGCCTGCTGTGCGTGGAGGGACGGGTGGAATCGGCAGACGGGGTGCAACATCTGGTCGCTTCCCGGCTGCAGGATCTGAGCGCACTGCTGGGAGAACTGGATGTGCGGGCCCGGGATTTTCATTGAACGCGGGTCAGGGCACCGCGCATGCCCTTGCGTATACTTCGGAGTCACACGAAAAGGAGAGGCGCGCCATGAAAAATCTGTTGTTCCTGCTGAGCCTGATGCTGCTTGCGACCACGGCAGGAGCGCGCGCGCCAGCACAGATGGAGGCCGGCGAACAGGCCATGACGGTCACGGTCACCGGGACGATTCAGCTTGAGGCAGCACCCTGATCTTCTGGCGCGCCCTTCACGTCGAGATGGTGCTCCCGCCATCGATGACGAAGTTCTGGCCGGTGGTGAAGCTGCCGGCCCGGGCTGCCAGATAGACCGCAATACCCGCAATCTCCTCCGGCTCGCCGATGCGACGCAGGGGATCGTGCGCGGTACGACGCGCGAGATTCTCCGGATCCTCCCAGAGCGCACGCGCGAAATCTGTACGGATGAGTCCGGGCGAAATGGCGTTCACGCGAATGTTGTGCGGCCCGTTCTCGCACGCGAGATTGCGCACCAGCTGCAGATCGGCGGCCTTGGAAATGCAGTACGCGCCCAGTTGTTCGTGGCCTTTCAGCCCGCCGATGGAGGACACGATGATGATCGCGCCATCCCGCCGCGCCTTCATCTCCGGCAACACTTCCTGCGCCAGCCAGTGGTTGGCCATGATGTTGACCTTGAGAATCTTCTCGAACGCGTCGTCCGGCAGTTCCGCCATGCTGCCGTAGAAGGGATTCACCGCGGCATTGCACACGAGGATATCGATGCGTCCCAGGCGGGCACGCGTCTCGGCCACCAGGGCGGTGATGGCCTCGCGGGCACCGATATTGGCTGGGATGGAGATTGCTCCGCCGGGGCCCTCGGGCATTTCGTCGTTGATGGCTTGGGCCACCGCCTTGCAGACCTCGGCCTTGCGACTGGAAATCACCACCTTGGCGCCCTGGCGTGCCATGGCTTCGGCAATTGCCTTGCCAATACCTTTGCTGGAGCCCGTGATGAGGGCCACCTTGCCGGTGAGATCAAACAGATTGCTGGCCATGTCCGGCATCTCCCAAGACATGGGTCCCGGAGACTGGCCATGCCTGCACTGGCCCGACCGGTTGCCTGGTGGGGACGCTGGGCGACCTGCGGGGATTGGAATTGGCGCTCCCTAGGGGACTCGAACCCCTGTTTTCGCCGTGAGAGGGCGACGTCCTGGGCCACTAGACGAAGGGAGCGTGGCGGGCGTGTATTATAGGCAGCATGGTCGGGCCGGCACCATGGCCCTGACGTCTTCGTGACAGAGCCCTTCGTCATCGAGCCCTTGTTGATAGAACAGTTCCCAGGAGCCTCATTGGACCCCCAGCAGACCCCTCGCGGCGAAGTCATTCCGCTGCATCCCCGCCCACGCATCTACGCCCGCGCGGAGCATCCGATCTCGCGCAAGCAGATCTCCGAAAACGCACTCAAGGTGCTTTATCGACTCAACAAGGCCGGTTTCCGCGCCCTGCTGGTCGGCGGCAGCGTGCGCGATTTACTGCTGGGTCGCCAGCCCAAGGATTTTGATGTGGCAACAGACGCCCTGCCCGAACAGGTGCGGGAATTGTTTCGCAACTGTCGCCTCATCGGCCGCCGGTTCCGCCTCGCTCACGTGCAGTTCGGCGGCGAGATCATCGAGGTCGCCACTTTCCGTGCGGCGCATGAGGGCGAGACCGATGCCGCCGCCATGACGGACGAAGGACGCATCCTGCGCGACAACGTCTACGGTTCGCTGGATGACGATGTGTGGCGGCGGGATTTCACGGTCAATTCACTCTATTACGACATCGCCGACTTCTCGATCGTCGACTACACCGGCGGGGTGGAAGACATTCGCGCCAGGCGTCTGCGGCTGCTCGGTGATCCCGAGACCCGTTATCGCGAAGATCCGGTGCGCATGCTGCGTGCGGCGCGCTTTGCCACCAAGCTCGACTTCGAGATTGAGCCGGCAACTCTCGAGCCCATCGCCCGCCTGCGGCATCTGCTGGAAGACATCGCTCCGGCCCGCCTGTTCGATGAAATGCTAAAACTCTTCCACGGCGGATGCGGACGCGCCAGCTTCGAGATGCTGCGGCGTCATGGTCTCTTCCACTGCCTGTGCCCGCTCACCGACAAGGCGCTGGACGGTGCGGAAGGAGAATTCGTCAACCGGCTGCTGACTTCCGCGCTCGACAACACCGACCATCGCATTGCCGAGGGCAAACCCGTCACGCCGGCTTTTTTATTTGCGGCCCTGCTCTGGCAGAGTGTGGAAGATGAAACCCAGGTCAACCTTGCCAACGGGCTGAGCCCCATAGAGGCCGTGCAATTTGCTGCGGATACCGTGATTTCGAAGCAGGTGGCGAGGATTGCCATGCCGCGTCGATTCACCAGCGTCACCCGCGAGATCTGGGCCCTGCAACCGCGCCTGATGCGCCATACCTCAAAGCGGGCGCCCCGCCTGACCGAGCACCCGCGCTTCCGTGCCGCCTATGACTTCCTGCTGTTGCGGGCGGCTGCCGGTGAGCCCGTGCAGGAAGCAGCCGACTGGTGGACCCAGTTCCTGGAATCCGACGAAGCCGGACGCGCACAGTTGGTGGAATCCGCGAGCACCCAGGGCGGCGACGCGCGACGCCCCAAGCGTCGGCGGCGGCGTGGCGGACGGAGCCGTCGCAGCGCGGACGACGCGGGCGCCTGAGCGCGGCAGTAGTGGCAACCGTACTCGCTGCAGTCGGTATCGGGAGCAATCTCGAGGATCCCGAGGCCCAGGTGCGGTCCGCCCTGCAAGCGCTGGAGACGCTACCGGGGTGCCAACTGGTCTCCGCCTCATCGCTATACCGCAGCGCCCCCATGGGGCCTCAGGATCAACCCGACTACATCAACGCAGCCGCCCTGCTGGAGACGACGCTGGGCCCGCATGCGCTGCTCGATGCCCTGCAAGCCGTGGAGCGCGCCCATCACCGGGTGCGCGAGCGCCACTGGGGTCCACGCACGCTCGATCTCGATCTGCTGACTTTCGGCAGGATATGCGTGGCAGACACGCGCCTCACGGTGCCGCATCCCGGTCTCACCCTGCGCGCGTTCGTGGTGTTTCCGCTGGCCGAGATCGCACCCGAGCTCGAGATCCCGGGCTTGCCTGCGCCTGGTACTTTGCGGGAACGGATGGGTGAGACGGACATCGTCAGACTCACCCCACCCCCACACCAGGGCTGAGTCCGTGCCAGTGCCGAGACATATCGCCGTCGAGGGCCCGATCGGCGTGGGCAAGACCAGCCTGACCCGGCGCCTCGCGCGCCATTTCGGCTGGGACACCTTGCTGGAGGGTGCGGAGGAAAATCCGTTCTTGCCCGACTACTACCGTGATCCGGCACGGCATGCCCTTGCCACACAGCTGCATTTTTTGTGTCAACGTACCCGCCAGTTACAGGGGCTGGCCCAGCGCGACCTGTTTTCGCCCGGACTGGTGGCGGATTTCATGTTTGAGAAAGACAGGCTCTTTGCCGGGATCGCACTCAACCCCGAGGAGTTCCGGCTCTACGAGGAAATCTTTGCGCGCTTCTCACCGCGGGTGCCCTCGCCGGATGTGGTCATCTATCTGGTGGCCCCCATTCCTGTGCTGAAAGCCCGCATTGCCCAGCGCGGCATCGCCTGCGAGCAGCAGATGGGTGCGGAATATCTGGCCAGCCTGCGAGCCGCCTATGACCGGCTTTTCCAAAACTACGAAGCGGCCCCCGTGCTGATGGTGGAGACCGATCGGGTAGACCTGCTGCATGACCCCAGTCACTTCGCCGCACTCACTCGTGCCCTTGAAACCGGTGTGCAGGGACGACAGCTGCTCGAGCCCACGGCGGAAGGGCTCTTCGTGGCCGCTGGCTCCTCTACCCATGCTCGCCTCGCCATTTAGAGTTGGATTACACTCCGCGGCCCGCGTACTGAATTTCTCCCTATGGAAACCGTCTTTTCTCTCGATGACCTGCGTCGTCGCATCCAGGGCTGGCGGCGCGAAGGCGCGCGCATCGCACTGGTGCCGACGATGGGCAATCTGCACGCGGGCCACATCTCCCTGCTGGAGCGCGCACGCGCGCTGGCCGACCACACGGTGGTCAGCATCTTCGTGAACCCCATCCAGTTCGGGAAGGGCGAGGATTATGCGCGCTATCCGAGCACGCTGGAGGCCGATCAAGGGAAGCTGTCCGCCGCGGGGCTCGACTTGTTGTTCGCTCCCAATCTCGATCAGCTCTACCCGGGCGGAATCGAGGAAGACACGCGCGTGACGGTGCCGGTGCTGTCGAGCATTCTTTGTGGCCAATACCGGCCGGGACATTTTTCCGGCGTGGCCACCGTGGTGAGCAAGCTCTTCATCAATGTGCAGCCCGATGTCGCGCTCTTCGGGGAGAAGGACTACCAGCAGTTGCTGGTAATCAAGCGCATGACGCGCGATCTCCTCATGCCGGTGGAGATCCTCGGCATGCCGATAGTGCGGGAGTCTGACGGTCTCGCCATGAGTTCGCGCAACAGTTACCTCAACGCCGACGAGCGCGCGCGCGCCCCGCTGATCCACGAAGAACTGCGGGCTGCGGCGGACAAACTCGTCACTGGCAAGCATTCGCTCATCGCGATCGAGACTGCAGCCATGGCGACACTTACCGCAGCAGGCTTCCGGCCGGAATATTTCAGCGTGCGACGTGCCGAGGATCTGGAGATCCCCAAGGCCGGTGACCGCAGCTTGCAGGTGCTGGCGGCGGCATGGCTGGGCGAAGCCCGGCTGATCGACAACCTGCGGGTGGAGCTCGCCGGCCCCCTGCCCCAGGGCTGAGACGGTAAGGGCTGAGCCAGGAGCGCTGACATGAAAACCGCGGCCATCCTCATCATAGGCAACGAGATCCTCTCGGGGCGCACGCGCGATGCCAACTTGCAGCTGCTGGCCAAAGCGCTCGCTGCGCGTGGCGTGCGATTGCTGGAAACCCGCGTGGTGGCCGATCGCTTCGAGGCGATCGTGGCAGGTGTGAACGCCCTGCGCGCAAGCTACGATTACGTGTTCACGACGGGGGGCATCGGCCCCACCCACGATGACATCACCACTGAATGCGTGGCGGCTGCCTTCGGCCGCAGGGTGGCGGAAGATCCCGAGGCGGTGCGTCGGCTGATCGAGTACTACGGCGCCAATGCCGTCAACGAGGCCCGGCTCAGGATGGCCAGAGTGGTCGCCGGTGCCAGCCTCATCGACAACCCGGTAAGTGCCGCACCGGGCTTCAGGATCGAGAACGTGTTCGTGCTGCCGGGTGTGCCCCGCATCCTCGAGGCGATGCTGGATGACGTGATATCCGCTCTGCCCCAAGGTGCGCCCATCGCCAGCATGAGCGTCACGGTATGGCTCAGGGAGAGCGAGATAGCGACCGGACTTTCGAATATCCAGGACGCACACCCCACGGTGGATATCGGCAGTTACCCCTTTGCCCGCGAAGAGCGGTTGGGAACCTCACTGGTCGTTCGGGGTACCGCACCCGAGGCGGTCGCGGACGCCGTGAACGCCATCACAGACATGCTGCGGGCGGCAGAGGCGGAATTCACGCTCGACACCCCGGTCTGAGCGGACATGGGCCCGGGCACACGCCCGTCCGGAGGCCCTTTTCTTGGCATTTTCATGCCCCCTGTGTAGGGTAGGCCCCACGTTCAATCCTCAGGACCCCATGCCCAAGCGCGTATACATCAAGACCTTCGGCTGCCAGATGAACGAGTACGACTCGCAGAAGATGGCGGATCTGCTCGGCAAGACCCACGGCATGGAAGTGACGAGCTCACCCGAAGAGGCTGATCTGCTCCTCATGAACACCTGCTCGGTGCGCGAGAAAGCTTCGGAAAAACTTTTCTCGGAACTGGGGCGGTGGCGTGAGCTGAAACTCGCGAAACCCGGTGTGCGCATCGGCGTGGGCGGCTGTGTGGCCAGCCAGGAAGGCGACCAAATCTTCGCCCGGGCGCCTTATGTGGACCTCGTCTTCGGGCCCCAGACCCTGCACAGGCTGCCCGAACTCTTCAACCGGGCCGAGGACGGCAGTCCGCGGGTCATAGACATCAGCTTTCCCGAGATCGAAAAGTTCGACCGCCTGCCGGAGCCACGCGCGGAAGGCCCGACCGCGTTCGTGTCGATCATGGAAGGCTGCAGCAAGTACTGCACATTCTGTGTCGTGCCTTACACGCGCGGCGAGGAATTCAGCCGTCCCTTTGATGATGTCATCGCCGAGATTCACCAGCTTTCACGCCAAGGCGCATGCGAAATCACCCTGCTCGGCCAGAACGTGAACGCTTATCGCGGAACCATGCATGACGGGCGGCTGGTCGATCTGGCGGCCCTCATCCGCTATGTCGCTGCCATCGAGGGGATCGAGCGCATCCGCTATACCACTTCGCACCCGGTGGAATTCACGGATCGGCTCATCGAGGTCTACGCGCTGGAGCCCAAGCTGGTCAGCCAAGTACACCTGCCTGTGCAAAGTGGTTCGGATCGCATCCTCGCCGCCATGAAGCGCGGACACACCGCACTGGAATATCTCTCGAAGATCAGACGACTACGCCAGGCGAGACCCGGCATTTCCATTTCCTCGGATTTCATCGTCGGTTTCCCGGGCGAGACGGAAGCCGACTTCGAGGCCACGATGCGCCTCATCGAACAAGCCGACTTCGATCATTCATTCAGCTTCATCTACAGCCCGCGGCCCGGTACCCCGGCAGCCTCCCTCGCGGATACCACGCCGATGGAAGAGAAAAAACGCCGGCTGGCGGTGCTTCAGGGCCGCATCGAAGCCATGACCTTCGAGAAGAGCCGGCGCATGGTGGGCAGCACCCAGCGCGTGCTCGTGGTCCACCCCTCGCGCAAGAACGGCGCGGAACTCGCTGCGCGGACCGAGAACAATCGCGTGGTGAATTTCCCCGGATCTGCAAGCCTCATCGGCCGATACGTCGATGTGAGAATCACCGACGCCCTCCCCAATTCCCTGCGGGGCGAACTCCTGAATCCCGTACAACAAGCGAGCTGACTTGAACCCCGAAACTTCCACCGAGCTCACGCTCGAACCCCTCGAGAACGAACGACTGGCCAATCTCTGTGGCCAATTCGATGAACACCTGCGCTTGATCGAGCGCCGCCTCGGGGTGGAGATCAGCAACCGCGGCAACGAGTTCAGCGTGACCGGCAACAACGCCGCACGCGACACCACCGCCCGGATCCTGCGCAGGCTTTATGCGACGGCCGGTCAACATGCCATCACCCCTGCGGACGTCCATCTGCAACTGCAGGAGAACGCCGCTGACGGTCCGCTGGAAACCGAGCCGGATGAATTCTTGCTCCAGATGCGCCGGGGAATGATTCGCGCGCGTGGCACCAACCAGCGCCAGTACCTGCGCAATATCGAAACCAACGACATCAGTTTTGGCATCGGACCGGCGGGTACCGGCAAGACCTATCTGGCGGTAGCTGCGGCTGTGGCTGCACTGGAGAAGGATCAAGTGCGGCGTCTCTGCCTGGTGCGGCCGGCAGTGGAAGCGGGCGAGAAACTCGGTTTTCTGCCCGGTGACATGGCGCAGAAGATCGACCCATACCTTCGCCCCCTGTACGACGCGCTGTACGAGATGTTGGGCTTCGAGCGGGTGGCGAAGCTCATCGAGCGCAATGTGATCGAGGTGGCACCTCTCGCCTTCATGCGCGGACGCACCTTGAATGATGCCTTCATCATCCTCGATGAAGCTCAAAACACGACCATCGAGCAGATGAAGATGTTCCTCACCCGCTTGGGCTTCGGTTCCAAGGCGGTGATTACCGGCGACGTGACCCAGATCGACCTTCCGCGCGGCCGCGACTCGGGGCTCAAGCAGGCGATCGCCATCGTGCGCGACGTGCCCGGCATCAGCTTCACTTTCTTCAAATCGCAGGACGTGGTCCGACATGCGCTCGTCGGCCGGATACTCGACGCCTACGAGGCGTTCGAGAAACAGCCGTAAGCCATGCCCGTGCGGGTTTCAGTCCAGCGTGCCAGCAAGGAACCCGCGCCGCTGCGCGGGCAGCTGGTCCGCTGGGTGCGTCACGCACTGGCCGGGCGCAGGCGCGACGCGGCACTCACGGTGCGCCTGGTTGATGATGCGGAAAGTGCAGCACTCAACCTGCGCTGGCGGCACCGCGAGGGTTCGACCAATGTGCTGTCGTTCCCGGCGGGAGAAATGCCGGAAAGCATGCAAGACGTCCTGGGCGACATCGTGGTGTGTGCGCCCTTGGTTGCGCGCGAAGCCATGGCTCAGGGCAAGCCCGTGGAGGCGCACTGGGCCCATCTGGTTGTTCATGGCACCCTGCATCTGCTTGGCTTCGACCATGTGAAATCCCGCGAGGCCACTGTCATGGAAGACACTGAACGCCAGATTCTGTCCTCACTCGGCTACCCGGATCCCTACCAGGAATCCTGACCCCATGAAAAAAAACCCGGATCGACCTCCACCTGCCACGGGTAACTCTTTCCTGTCCTCATTGCGCACGCGTTTTTCCCGACTGTTCCGGCAACGTCCTCGCGAGCGGGGAGATCTGGTCGAAATGGTGCGTGACGCCGAGGGCGAGCACGTCATCGATCTCGATACGGCGGGCATGATGGAAGGCGCACTGATGGTTTCCGAGCTCAAGGTTCGGGACATCATGGTGCCGCGGTCCGAGATGGTCTTCATCGAGAGCGAGCAAACGCCGAAGGAGTTCCTGCCCGCAGTCATCGAGTCGGCGCATTCGCGTTTCCCCGTGGTGGACATGAAGCATGAGAAGGTGCTCGGGATCCTGCTCGCCAAGGATCTGTTACCGCTGGCGGCTGACCCCGGCCACCCCTTCGAGATACGCGAGGTGCTGCGCCCCGCGGTATTCGTACCCGAGAGCAAGCGGCTCAACATCTTGCTGCGGGAATTTCGGCTCAGTCGGAATCATCTGGCCATCGTGGTGGATGAATATGGCGCAATTGCCGGCTTGGTCTCCATCGAGGATGTGCTGGAACAGATCGTGGGCGAGATCGACGATGAATATGACGTCGACGATGAGCTGTTCATCCGTCAGCACCGGGCCAACCGCTTCACCGTGAAGGCCCGGACGCCCATTGAACACTTCAATGAATTCTTCGACAGCCGCTTGCCGGATGGCGATTACGACACCATCGGCGGACTGGTCGTCCATCACTTCGGCCGGGTGCCGGAGCGCGGAGATGAAGTGGATTTTGCCGGCTTCAATTTCAAGGTCCTGCGCGCGGATCGCCGACGGGCTCATCTGCTGCGCGTGATGCGGCAGACAGCGACGGACAGCACGCCGGTCGATGACGACGGCTGAGCGTAGCGTCCGCCACGTCTGGTGGGCGCGTGCAGCCGCGCTGGCGAGCGGCGGTTTCCTGCCTTTCTCTTTTGCACCTTACGACGTGCTGCCCGTGGCCGTGGCGAGCCTCGCGGTATTGTTTTTCTTGTGGCAGGACATCAGTCCGCGTGAGGCCGCGCTTCGCGGTTACTGTTTCGGGCTCGGCATGTTCGGTCATGGCGTGTGGTGGGTACAGGTGAGCATCCACCAGTTCGGCCTGCCGCTCTACAGTTTCTCGGTCACCATGACCGTGCTCTTCGTCGCCTTCATGGCACTCTACCCCGCGCTCACCGGTTATCTGGTGCAGCGACTCCCGGCACGCTCACCCGCAATCCGCCTGCTCCTCTGCATGGGGCCTTTATGGGTGCTGTTCGAGTGGTTGCGCGGTTGGCTGTTCACGGGTTTCCCTTGGCTGCATCTGGGCTACGGCCAGACAGATGGCTGGCTCGCCGGCTATGCGCCGGTACTCGGCGTGCATGGCGTGAGCACGGCAGTGGTGGCGCTTGCCGCCGCCCTGGTGCTTGCGGTCCAGTCCACCGGCTACCGGCGCAGCATGGCGCTCCTGTCGCTGCTGTTGGTGCCGCTCGCGGGGCTCGGGCTTGGCTACATCTCATGGACCAGTCCCCAGGGACCGCGCGCGCAGGCGGCTCTGGTACAGAGTGCGGTACCCCAGGCGGTGAAATGGCGGAGTGATTTTCGCGCACGCACGCTCGAACTCTACGAGGTGCTCTCGGAACCATACTGGGGACATGCCGTCATGGTCTGGCCGGAGACCGCGGTACCGGCGTTCCCGTCAGAGATTCCGGACGTGCTGATGCGCCTCGGGGCCCGAGCCGATGCGACGGGGACAGCGCTGCTGGTCGGCATGCCGGAAGGCGAGCCGCGGGGGGCACGTTATTTCAACAGCGTGGTCCTGCTCAACGGCGACCGGCAACGTTATGCCAAGCACCATCTGGTTCCCTTCGGCGAATATCTGCCGTTCGACCGGGTGTTGAGACCGCTGCTCGATTTTCTCACCATTCCGATGTCGAGCTTTTCCGCGGGGCCAGAGAGGCAGCCTCCCCTGGCACAAGGCGCGTTGCGGATTGGGGTTTCGATTTGTTATGAGGACGCTTACGCCAGCGAGGTGCGGAAAAGTCTGCCGGACGCCAATGTGCTGGTGAATGTGAGTGATGACGCCTGGTTCGGGGACAGCATCGCCCCGCATCAGCATCTGCAGATTTCACGCATGCGCGCGCTGGAAGCAGGCCGCTACCTGCTGCGCGCCACCAATACGGGTATCTCGGCCATCATCGATGAGCGAGGTGGAATCGTGGCCCGCTCTCCGCAGTTCGAGCCGTATGTCCTGACCGGGATGTTCGAGCCGCGCAGCGGAACCACGCCGTTCATGCACTTCGGCCATGCCCCACTCATGCTGGGGATGTTGGCCCTGGTGCTGCTCGCACTACGCCGTCGGCGCGACTGAACCGCGCCTCCCGGCCATCCTTACAACTGACGCGCGTGAACCCTGGCCACCATGGCGGCCACGTGTTCCGGGTTGATGTCGGGCGTGATGCCGTGGCCGAGATTGAAGATATGGCCCGCGCCGCCGCCGAAGGCGTCCAACACGCGGTCAACTTCCTGTTCGATGACGGGAACGGGCGCGCGCAGGATGGCGGGATCGAGATTACCCTGCAACGCCACGAGATCACCGACGCGCCTACGCGCATTGCCCAGATCGACGCTCCAGTCGCAGCCAAGACCGGTACAGCCGGTAGCCGCCATGGACTCCAGCCAGAGCCCGCCGCCCTTGGTGAAGAGGATGTTGGGAGTTCCCGGTGACAGTCCCTGCACGATGCGCTGCATGGGCGCGAGGGAGTAGCGCTCATAGGCATCTGTCGTGAGCACACCGCCCCAGGTGTCGAACACCATCACGGCATCCACCCCTGCGGCAATCTGTGCATTGAGATAGACCGTGACAGCATCCGCAAGCAGATTGACCAGTGCTTCAAATGCCGCGGGCTCGCCATACAACCAGTTCTTGACCAGTTTGAAATCGTGGTGACCACCACCCTCGATCATGTAGGTGGCCAAGGTCCAGGGACTGCCGGCAAAACCAATCAACGGCGTCTTGCCCTGCAACTCACGCTTGATGAGTCGCACGGCATCGGTGACGTAACGGAGATCGGTCTCAGGGTCCGGGATGCCGAGACGCGCCGCCGCGGCAGGATCACGCAGCGGATGCGTGAAACGCGGTCCCACGCCCTCATCGAGAGTCAGGCCGAGGCCCATCGCATCCGGGACGGTCAGGATGTCCGAGAACAGGATGGCCGCATCGAGAGGAAACCTGGCCAGCGGCTGCAGGGTGACCTCGCAGGCGAGCTCCGGTGTCTTGCAGAGATTGAGAAAATTGCCCGCACGCTCGCGGGTGGCGCGGTACTCCGGCAGATACCGGCCGGCCTGACGCATCAACCAGACCGGCGTGCGATCGTTCCTCTCGCGGCGCAAGGCGCGAATAAAGCGGTGGGGGGTGTCACTCACGTGCGGTTCTCCCGAGGCTTCAGGTCAGCGGAGCAGGCAGGGATGTCTCTCCCATCAGGAAGCGGTCCATGCCCGCTGCAGCGGAGCGGCCTTCGGCAATCGCCCACACGATCAGCGACTGGCCACGCTGCATGTCGCCGGCGGTGAACACGCCGGACACGGAGGTCATCCAGTTGCGATCACGCCAGACATTGCCGCGGTCGTTGAGCTTGACCTTGAAACCTTCGAGCACGGGATGCTCGGGTCCGGTAAAGCCCATGGCGAGCAGGGCGAGATCGCAGGGGATTTCGCGCAGCGTTGCCGGCAGCTCTTCAAACACCGTGCGGCCGTCCACGTTGCGGATTTCCACATCCACCAGTTCGAGTGCCTTCACCCGGCCGGCTCCATCGTCGATGAAGCGTTTGGTGGACACCCCGAACACGCGGTCGCCGCCCTCTTCGTGCGCGGAGGCCGTGCGATAGATTCGCGGCCATTCCGGCCACGGATTGTCGCCCGCCCTGTCCGTCGGTGGCTTGGGCATGATTTCAAGCTGCGTGACATGCCGCGCGTGATGCCGATGCGCCGTGCCGAGGCAATCAGCGCCGGTGTCGCCACCACCGATGATGACCACATGCTTGCCTTCGGCATTGATGAAGT
>VGUA01000056.1 GCA_016874535.1 Gammaproteobacteria bacterium | reverse complement strand
CTCGATGATCTGCTCCAGGCATTGACGAATGATGGCCGGATCCGCGCGGCGCACGATGTTTTCGGCATGCACGCGCGCGGTATAGGGCAGCCGGTCCCAGGCACCGGGCTTGAGGGCATTTACCGCGGCACGCGCGTCGAAGTAGTCGAGGGTAGTGCCGGGCAGGGGTTTGCGGTATTCGGAGTTCACGGTGCTTGGGACTCTGCGCTTACTTGCGATCCTTGAGGGGAACGAACTTCTGGTCTTCGGGACCGACGTAATTCGCGCTGGGGCGGATGATCTTGCCGTCGATGCGCTGTTCGATGACATGCGCCGACCAGCCGGAGGTCCTGGCGATCACGAACAGGGGCGTGAACATGGCCGTCGGCACCCCCATCATGTGGTAGCTCACCGCGCTGAACCAGTCGAGGTTGGGGAACATCTTCTTGATCTCCCACATCACCGTCTCTAGACGCTCCGCAATGTCATACATCCGGGTGCTGCCCTGCTCGACGGACAGCTGGCGGGCCACTTCCTTGATGACCTTGTTGCGCGGGTCGCCCACGGTATACACCGGGTGACCGAAACCGATCACCACTTCCTTGCGCTCCACGCGGGCGCGGATGTCGGCCTCGGCCTGATCCGGATCGTCGTACCGCTTCTGGATTTCGAAGGCCACTTCATTGGCACCACCATGCTTGGGGCCGCGCAGGGCACCGATGCCGCCGCAGATGGCGGAATACATGTCGGAGCCCGTACCGGCCACCACGCGCGAAGCGAAGGTGGACGCATTGAATTCGTGCTCGGCGTACAGGATGAGCGAGGTGTGCATGGCGCGCACCCAGCTGTCGCGCGGCTTCTCACCGTGCAGCAGATGCAGGAAGTGGCCACCGATGGAGTCGTCGTCGGTTTCCACCTCGATGCGCTTGCCGTTGTGACTGAAGTGATACCAGTACAGCAGCATGGAGCCGAGTGAGGCCATCAGCCGATCCGCGATGTCGCGGGCGCCGGGATGGTTGTGGTCTTCCTTTTCGGGCAGCAGGCAGCCCAGCACCGAGGTGCCGGTGCGCATCACATCCATGGGGTGGGCGGAGGGAGGAAGGGTTTCCAGCGCGGCCTTCAGGCCTGCCGGCAAGCCGCGCAGGGCTTTCAGCTTGGCCTTGTAAGCCGCGAGTTCGGCGGTATTCGGGAATTTGCCATGAACCAGCAGGTGGGCGATTTCCTCGAACTCGCAGGTGTTGGAGATGTCGAGGATGTCGTAGCCGCGGTAGTGCAGGTCATTGCCGGAGCGACCGACGGTGCAGAGCGCGGTGTTGCCGGCGGCGGTACCGGACAGGGCGACCGATTTCTTCGCTTTGGGCAGGGTTTGCTGGTTGTCGGACATGGTCATTCTCCCGTTTGAATCTGTGCCGGACGGCGGTCGCCGCCTGCCCCTGTCAGGGCACCCTCCATTTTGGCATGCTTTGCGCCGATTTTGCCCTCAGCCGCCGTTCACCATACCCCAGTGAGGTCACCATGAAGCTCTACGAATGCCGCGCCACGCCCAACCCGCGGCGCGCCCGGATGTTCCTTGCCGAGAAAGGCATTTCAGTCCCGCTGGTGGAGGTGAACCTGATCGACGGGGAGAACCGGGATCCGGCGTTCCTGGCCATCAACCCACGCGGTCTGCTACCCACCCTGGAACTCGATGACGGCACCCGTTTCGATGAGGTCATGGCCATCTGCCGCTACTTCGAGGAGCTCTACCCCGTGCCGCCCTTGCTGGGCCGCACCCCTGTGGAACGCGCCCGGGTGGAATCCCTGCAACGGCGTGCCGAGTTCGACGGCATGATTGCGGGCTCCGAGGTGTTCCGTAACCAGCACCCGAAATTCGCGGATCGCAGCCTGCCCGGCGCGCCACAGCAGATGCTGCCGGCCATTCCGGAGCTCGTGGCGCGCGGTCGCGCGGGCATCGCCCGCTTCCATGACTGGATGGAAGAGGCGCTCGCAAAATCGGAATTCCTGGCCGGTGACGCCTTGACCATGGTGGACATCACGGCACTTTGCGCGGTCGACTTCCACGTCTGGATTGATATCCGCATCCCGGCCTCGAATGTGCATACGCAGCGCTGGCATGCCGCCGTTTCCAGTCGACCAAGCGCCAGCGCCTGAGGCTGGCTTTACGTCTGCGCCTGAGTCACGATTGATTGGTCCAACAACACAAGCAAGGGGAGTTTTTGATGTTTTCTCACATCATGGTCGGCAGCAACGATATTGCACGTTCCAAGACTTTCTATGACGCCGTGCTCGGCGCCCTCGGTGCCAAGCCGGCTATCCAGGATGACAAGGGTCGCCTGATTTACATGCACAACAATGGTCTGTTCCTGGTCAGCAAGCCGATCGACGGCAAGCCGGCCACCCACGCCAATGGCGGCACGATTGGTTTTGCCTGTGGATCTTCAGCCCAGGCTGATGCCTGGCACGCGGCCGGCGTCGCCAATGGCGGCACCACCTGCGAAGATCCGCCGGGCGTACGTGAGGGTGGTTTTGGCAAGCTCTATCTTGCCTACCTGCGCGATCCGGACGGCAACAAGATCTGCGCCCTGCACCGCGTGGGCTGAGCAGAAACCGCAAGGTCGCAAGACCAGTCGAACCCGGGAAGATCCCCGGGTTCTTTCAAATACCGTCCGCGCCGGGGCGGCGGAGCGAAAAGACATGAACCCCCCGGAATTGGCGACGCAGCGGGAACGCGAAGAGTCCCTCATCCGGACCGCCCGACTGGTCTACGCTCTCCATGCCCTGGGCTTGGTGCTGGGCGCCTTTGGCGCAGCCACCGTGCTGGGCAGCTTCCTCTTTGGATGGCCCTCGATCATCGCGGTCATCATCAACTATCTGAAACGCGGCGAAGCGCGCGGAACCTGGCTGGAATCCCATTTCAGCTGGCAGATCCGGACCTTCTGGTTCGCTCTGCTGTGGTCGCTGCTGGTGGGCCTCGTCTCCGCCCTGCTCGCCATCGTGCTGGTGGGATTCGCCCTCTGGGTATTGGGCCTCGTGCTGCTGGGAGTGTGGGTGACCTACCGTGTGATCCGCGGCTGGCTGGCACTGGGGGATCGGCAGCCGATGCCACTCTGAATGGCTTGGGACGAGGATGCAGACGACGGAAGCTTCCTGAGCAACCAGCCCACCATTGGCTTCTCGACCCACTGATAGATCGCGAGACCCGTGGTGACGCTCACCACCAGAACGAACCCCATGGCGAGCAGGATCACACCCTTGCCCAACTCACCAGCATCCACCCGGAAACGGACATTGCCGAAGGAGTCAAGGCACCAGAAAGCAAGTTTGAATGCCACCACGGTGTGGAAGAGATAGATGCTGTAGGACGCGTCCCCGATCTTGCGCGCAAATCGCAATGACCAGTGGCGGCTGCCCGGCAGAAGGGCGCAGCCCCAGATGAGCAAGGCCGCCCCGGTTGCGACACCGAACCTCGAGTGTGCCCAGGTGCCGAGGGAGGTTGCGAGTGCGCCGGCGATGATGAAAGAAAACCCGCGGCTCACCGTTCGCTGGCGCAGGCCGAATCTGTTCCAGAGGAGATAGAGACCAATGCCGAGACCGAATTCGAGGAAGGCCTTCCAGTTGTAGGCTCTGGCCAGGAATACCGACCGATCAGCCAGCAGACTCGCCATACAGGCAATGCCGAGCAGGGCCAGCGCGAGTGGCACTCTCAGTCGTCCGGAAAACAAGGCAAGTGCGAATATGGCGTAGTACAACATTTCGTAATTCAGCGTCCAGGCAGGAATTACGAGAGGCCCGATCTGCTCCGGGATGCCGACCGCGTGCGGGTGCGGAATGAAAAAAAGATCCTTGATGAAACTGGAGAGCATCGGGTTCCAGTTCCAGTAGAGCTCCTTCAAGGAGCCGCTGGTGCTCAGCCAGCCTATCCAGTATCCGGACGAGGCAATCAGCACAGCCAGCCAGTAGAGGGGCACTATCCGGGTGAGGCGCTTGCCGATGAAATCTCCCACCGCGCGCCAGTCTCCCGCGCGAGTGATGTGCTCGGTGGTGTACATGAGAACAAATGCGCTGACCACGAAGAAGGACAGGGTTGAAATCCCACCCGTATCGATGGCAACCCACTTGGCTTCGGAAAAGTAGTGCCGGGAGTGGAAAAGCACGACGATCAAGCAGCCAGCGGCGCGAAGGTACTGGATGCCCTCGAGCATGGACTTGTTTTGCCCCTCTGCGGGCGAAGTGGCCCCGGCGGATTTCAGATTACCCGTCATGAAGGTAATCAGCGGCCTTGCGGCCTGAGGCTTGAATACCCGTACGCAGCCATTGAAACGGCCATTGCCCAACGAGCCCTGCCTGGAAGGGAGTGGGAGCCCGAACGAGCATCCCTTCCCTCCGCAGGCTCGATAAAAGAGGCTACCGGACGGTCAGCCCCGCGTAGTCACCCTTGGCCCGCCACGCGGCGAGCATCTCGTAGAAGGCAAGTCCGCCTTCGGGATAGTGCCCCTGCAGAAAGCCATCATTGCTGGCCGTGGCTGAACCTTCCGCGTTGTAGTAGCCCGGTGTGCAGCTTGCGAGGTAGTCGGTCATCGCATTGGGTGCCATCACGAGCGCCAGATAGTCCGCCTCCGCTTTGCGGGTCGGTTCGATGGCCACGTGCCCGCGGGCCTTGAGATCCGTGAAGACCTTCGCCAGATGCTGTGCCTGCTTGTCGAGCTGGTAGGTGAAGTTCGGGGTATAACCGGTCTGGGTGAAGCCCATGTGGTGAAGATTCGGGAAGCCATGGCTCATCAGACCGTGGTAGGTCCTCATTCCGTACTTCCAGTATTCCCCGAGCGTCATGCCATCGCGGCCGATGATTTCGAGCTCGGCCTGATGGGTATAGGTTGCGCGGCTCACTTCAAAACCGGTGGCAAAAATCAGGCAATCGAGTTCGTACTCGACGCCGTCCACCACCACGCCTTTGGTGGTGAGCTCCTCCACGCCCTTGCCACCGGTATCGACCAGCGTGACGTTCGGGCGGTTGAAGGTGGGAAGGTATTCGTCGTTGAAGCAGGGGCGCTTGCACCACGGGCGATACCAGTGCTTGAGTGCTTCGGCGGTCTTCGCATCCTTCACGATTTCATCACAACGGGCGCGTACGCGATTGTCGTGCTGGTAGTCCACGATCTCACCGAGCAGCTTGAGCTCCGCATCAGTGAGACTGGCTGCCCCGGTTCCATCCATAAGCTCACCCAGTGATTTGAAGAGCTCGGTCCAGCCGTCATTGACCAGATCTTCCTTCACCGCCGCACCCACCAGCAGCTTGGTGAAGTTGTCGTTGCGGTCCTGTTGCCAGCCCTTCTTGAGTGACTTGAACCATGCCAGATCCGTAGGCCGGTTGCGGCGCTCATCCACTGAGGACGGCGTGCGTTGGAAGACATACAGATGACCGGCGGCGGCGCCCAGGTGCGGGATAGCCTGGATGGCAGTCGCCCCCGTGCCGATGATTCCCACACGCTTGTCGGCAAGCTTGCTGAGATTCCCGGTGGCGGAGCCGCCTGTATAGGCATAATCCCAGCGGCTGGTGTGGAAGGTATGGCCCCTGAAGTCACGGATACCGGGAATGCCTGGCAGTTTGGGACGATTTAGCGAGCCGCTGGAGATCACGACCTGACGGGCATGGAAGACGTCGCCCCTATCGGTGGTGACTTTCCAGTGCGCAGTCGCATCGTCCCAGCGCAGTTCACGCACCTGGGTCTGGAAGAAGCTGCGGGAATAAAGATCGAAGTGGTGCCCGATGCGCTGGGCGTGTTCCAGAATCTCAGGCTGAAAGGAGTATTTGAGACTTGGCATGTAGCCGGTTTCATCCAGGAGCGGGAGATAGATGTAAGACTCCACATCGCACTGCGCACCCGGATAACGGTTCCAGTACCAGGTGCCGCTGAAATCGCCCGCACGTTCGATGATGCGGAAATCCCCGATGCCGGCTTCATGCAGGCGGGCGGCCATCAGCATGCCGCCAAAGCCACCGCCAAGAATCGCGACTTCTATCGTCTCCGTGACCGGTGCCCGCTCCAGACGCTCCGTCACATGCGGGTCATCGTTGTAGTGATGCAAATCGCCATCGATGTCCTGGTATTGCGCGAATCCGTCCTGACGCAAGCGCCGATCGCGTTCGAAATCATATTTGCGCCGCATCTCCGCGGGATCGAAACCCAGTTCGGCGGCCGTCGGTATACGGAGCTTGCCATTCTCGATAAAGGACATGGGCTTGTTCATGCGGACCTCTCCTCGGTGCATTCGTGGGGCGCGGGGCCGCCCCGGTGAAGGCTTAATCATAGGCCGCGGTCTCTGTCTGTTGCGACGCGGAGGCTGCTCGTTTGATGACAATCGCCGGTTGTTTGGTGACATCGTCACGTGGAAGGATGACGCTTGAGCCAACTCCAGACGGGATACATGCATGGACTGACATCAGCGTGCTCGGGAAAGAACTTGAAGCCCACCGCCCGGTGCGAGGGATTTTTCAGCTTGAAGAGGTGTTCCTCGATAAATGGAACGGGATCCTGTCCGGCCGTATACCCCGGGAGCTGTTCTTCAATGGTGTTGGGGTGCAGTGCTTCGCCATAGGTAGTCACTGCTGGATGCTGTCGCAGGCTTGACAGAAGCATGCTGGAGCCTGACCGGACATGGGCATAAATCACGAAACGTGTGGCAGTAAGCTTATTCATGTGCTGATCTGAAATTCCGGCTCATCGCAGCTGGCTGTCCTTGCTGCCGCGCCTGTTGATGGGATCACGGAAACGCTGTTCTGCGTCCTCGGCTTCCTGGCAGCCCACGCAGCGTCGTGCGCCGGGCACAGCTTGGCGGCGGGGCTCGGGGATAGGTTCCCCACAATCCTCACAATGCGTGAGCGCTTCACCTTGCGGCAAGGCAGCCCGGGCGCGCTGCACGGCATCCGCGATGCTGGCATCAATCTGCTCCTGCACCGCCCCTTCCTTGGCCCAGCCTGTTGCCATGGTTGCCCCCTTTTGCCCGCCGCTGCCGCGTGCTGCGTATGCACATCCAGTCTATCCATCACCATGCCAGGGCAGGGATGATCAGGGGCAAAGAATAGGCCCTGCGCCATGACTTGCCCAGCCAATGGCAAGCGAGCTCGTTGCGCGTTACCGGCGCGCGGGTTTCATCATCGTGGGCAAGACCAACACACCGGAGTTTGCCTCCAAACCCACCACGGAACCCGAGCTGTTCGGGCCCACCGGCAATCCCTGGAGCCCAAGCTATTCCGCGGGTGGTTCCTCCGGGGGTTCGGCTTCCGCTGTAGCCGCGGGCATGGCGGCGGTGGCGCATGCGAATGACGGCGGCGGATCCATTCGGTGTCCGGCAGCTTGGTGTGGCCTGGTGGGCTTGAAGCCCACGCGTGGGCGCAATCCCTTGGGCCCGGGCTATGGCGACATGGGCGCGGGGCTCGTGTGTGAGCATGTGGTTACACACTCCGTGCTGGATACCGCAACCGTACTCGATACCACTGCAGGACTGGATGGGGGAGCGCCCTATGGTCCGCCTGTGCCCCGCAGGCCGTTCGCCGCTGAGGTGGGCCTGCCACCCGGCAAGCTGCGCCTGGCTTTCAGCACCAAGCCCATCACGCCGGCGGAAGTTCATCCCGAATGTGTGACGGCGGTGCAGGAGGCGGCGCGGCGCTGCGAGGCTCTTGGGCACTTTGTGGAAGAAGCGACGCCCAGTGTCGATGCCGGGCGCTTCACGGAGATCTTCACGACCCTGTGGCTTGGCATGGTGGCGTGGGCCATTCGGGATTGGGCGAGGCGACTGGGTCGTGAGCCGCGTGCCGAGGATTTCGAGGCGCACACTTGGAAGATGTACAGCATGGATGCGGTGCGCCGGCCTTCTGATCTCTTTCTCGCCATCCAGGACATGCAGCGCATGGCGCGCGAGATTGCCCCGTTCTTCGAGCGTTATGATGCGTGGCTGACACCCACCACCACCCAGCCACCACAGCCCAATGGCTGGTTTGATTTTGACCCGGCCCATCCGCGGCAGGCGGCACAGCGCATGGGTGATGTCACCAAATTCACCGCCGTGGCCAATCTCACCGGGCAACCCGCGATCAGCCTGCCGTTGCACTGGACGCCAGACAATCTGCCCGTGGGTGTGCAGATCATCGGGCGCTATGGTGATGAAGCCACCTTGCTCAGGTTGGCCTCCCAATTGGAGTCAGCGCATCCTTGGCGACACAGGCGGCCGCCAAGCGCATGACTGCCTGACTACGTCCGGATCGCGCTTTTTTTCGCTGCCGGCTGATTCCGGATATCTCAGGTCTCGCCATCCTGGGCAACACCACGCGGGGGCGGGGGCAGCACGTCCAGCCAGGCCGTTTCCGGAAGACGCCCACGAGTGGCCATCTCGGTACGCGTGGCTTCGGACAATTCCCCAACCTCGGACACGCGTCCGTATGCGACGGCACCCATGCCTACCACCCGCAGGTCGGAGCTGCGAATCTTGGCCGTCATGGCGTTGGCCGGGAGATCGCCCCGTAGCCAGCTGTCCATCTTGAGCAGGGCCGCATCATGCGTGTCCGCCAGGACTTCTATGCCATAGACGTGGGTCACGGCGACGCCGATGGCGAATTTCTTGGAGCCGGTGTCTTGAGTGTCGATGCGAATTCTCCCGCTCGGCCCCGCCGAGATTGCGATCGTTTAAGGGTGACTAGAGAGGCTGGGCCTCGGGTCGGAGACCTTAACCCCAAAGGAAGAATCCCGCCACCGGACCGTGGCCGAGCCTTCAAGTGCTGGCGGTGTGGTGGAGTTCAGTGGACTCCCGCGGCTGACGGGCGCTCGCCCCTCGCCACGAAATCCCGCCATTGCGGCATCTTGTGGAATTCGTAGCCGGGGCTGTAGTCCCACAGTTTGATCAGCACATCGCGCGCAGCCACGGTCGGTGTGGCCTGTTCATTGACCCGATAGAGATAGACAAACGCCGATGCCCGAGACCCGGCGTAACAGTGCACCAGCACGCGTTTACCCTCGTAGGCTTGCATGGCAGAGAGGAAGCGCTTGTAGTCGGCACGCGTGGGGTTCTCCCAGTCGACCGGGATGTGGGTGTAGGCTATATCCAGCCCCTTCACGATCTCCCCTTCGTCCGCGATGGATGCCGGGTCGGTAACCGGGGCGAGGTTGATGACCGCTTCCACGCCCGCCTTGCGGATAGCCGGGAACTGATCCCGCGTGGGCTGCCCGGAAGTGAGTAATTGCGGTGAATACTCGTAGTAGTTCACGAGTTCGAGCAGGCCAACTTCCATATTCTCGGCAGAGACGGCCGCCAGTTGGATGACAAGCAGGCTGGCGACGGCAAATGAGTTCAAGGCTTTCACGGCGGCTCCGGGGGAGAACGTTCCAACGATTCTAGCGCCCTGACCAGCCGTTCTGTCGAGTCCCGGCCGTTGTCACAGCCCGTGCAGCGCTGCCATCTCTTCAATCAGCTGAGCTTGAAGGGCAATCTGCCGAGCTGGGGGTTGCCACGCCTCGAACATCGCAAACGTCGGATCCGTAACCCCACCCGACCTTCCAGATAACGCTTCCATGATGGCAAAGCCACAAAAGGGTACGACAGTCTCCGAGTAGCCCCCTTCATGGACCAATGCCAGACGTCCGTTGCAGAGTTCGTCTGCCAGTGCGATACAGCTCTCCGTCAGCATCCGATACGTTCCGGAGTGGGCGAGCATGCGTGCCAGTGGATCTGCCGCATTGGCGTCCAACCCCGAGGAAACGACAATCAGCTCAGGTCCAAAGCGACGGATGGCGGGCTCTACCATCTTCTTCATGGCGTACGCATAGGCGGCATGACCGCTGCCCGGGAGGAGCGGGATATTCATGTTGCAACCCTCGCCGCGGCCGGCGCCGCGATCATTCGCGCCCCCGTAACCGGGTGGGAAGCAACCCTCCTGATGCAGTGAAATCACCAACGTGTCATCACGCTCGTAGTAGATGTGTTGCGTACCATTGCCGTGGTGTACATCCCAGTCAAGGACGGCCACTTTCCCCACCCCGTGGCGCGCACGCGCCTCCTCGATTGCAATCGGGACGTTCGCGAGCAGGCAGAATCCCATCGCCTGATCTGGCATGCAGTGATGCCCACCGGGGCGACAGAGCGCGTAGCCGTTCCTGTAGCGCCTTGAGATCACATCCTCCACCAGCTGAACGGCGAGTCCTGCGCCTTGCGCGGCGATTTCATAGCTGCCTGGGCCGAATGGCGCCACGAGCCCCAATTCTCCGCCGCCGGAATCCGACAAAGCCTTGAACCGCTCGAGGTAGTCCGCCGAATGAATTCGGCGCAAGGCCTCAAAGCTCGCCACAGGAGCCGTGCTGAACGCGAGATGTTGTGCAAGTTCAGAGACCTGTAGCAAGGAGAGGATGCGGCGTTTGGATTCCGGGGAATCGGCAAGCCCCGCAGCAGCTGGCGGCTGCACCCACTGCCCGACAGGCAGGAAGAGCGAGAAAAGACCCGCGGTGCCGTGCCAGAAACATTTCTCATCGTAGAAGAAGGCTGTCTGCAAGGAGCCCATGGCAAGTACTCAGGCCTGATGCAGGCTGCGGCGGTGAAGGAACGCAAGCCATACCAGGTATCCGGCGAAAACGCCGGTTTGTGCCCAATAAGCCCAGGTGGAACGTCCATCAAGCACTTGCGCAAGCGCCTCGGAGAGATTGACTGCACACAGGCCAAGCACCGTCATGGTCAACGCAAGAAGTACCGCCGGCATGATCTGAGGTGCACGTATCGCGCTGTAGAAAAAGCATGCATAGGTCACAAGCGTGAAGGCGATAATCTTGTCCTGATAGGCATGGAAAGGCGTATCGAAATAGACAAAAAGCAGCGGATACTTCAGCCCGAAGAAGTGCGCGATGGCCATTGCGCAGAAAAGCAAAACACCAAACAGCAGGGAGTACCTGAGAAGGGACTGGTTCATGACTGCGGACCCTCTTGATGAGTACAGGCGAGCAGTGTCATCGGTGAGAGACTTGGCAAGTGAGTGGCCCTGAAGCCAAACTTGGAAACAATCGGGCCAAACAAGATTAGCGAGATGACAGCCCTGAATCCACCACCCATGCGTATCGCGGCGGTGGCCTTCAACAACATCAGCCCGTTCCATCTGGCGGTGCCCTGCGTGGTGTTCGGGGATCCTCACCCGGGCGCCCCGGTCTTCGAGTTCCGGGTGTGTGCCGGCGAGACGGGAAGCTTGCAGACGACAGCAGGTTTCGGACTGTCACTGCTGCATGGTATGGAGGCGCTGACTTGGGCCGATGTCATCATCGTGCCCAGCTGGCGCGCGCCCGGTGAAACTCCGCCCCGGGCGCTGCTGCAGGCCTTGCGCAAAGCCCACGCGAGAGGCGCGCGTCTGGTAGGCCTGTGCCTGGGTGCCTATGTCCTTGCCGCGGCGGGTCTTCTTGAGGGACGGTCCGCCACCACACATTGGTCGGTGGCGGAGGATTTCTCCCGGCGTTTCCCTGGGGTATTGCAGGACTCGGATGTGCCCTACGTTGATGACGGCGACATCGTTACTTCGGCAGGCACCGCGGCAGGACTGGATTGCTGCCTGCATCTGGTCCGGCAGGCCTATGGCGCGGCTGCTGCCAGCTGCATTGCCCGCCGCCTGGTAGTGGCTCCACATCGTCCAGGAGGACAGGCGCAGTTCATCGAACAGCCATTGCCAAACACGCTGCGCGACTCACGCCTCTCCGGTTTGCTTGAAAGTCTGCGTTCTCGCCTCGGTGAGGCGCACACGCTGGAGTCCATGGCCAGGGAGGCGGCGATGAGTCGACGCAACTTCACCCGATATTTCCGCCAGATGACAGGTATCTCAGCCAATCGTTGGCTGTTGAATGAACGCTTGGCGCTGTCGCAGAGACTGCTCGAAGGGACTGGTCACTCGGTGGCGAAGGTGGCCTCGCTGGTCGGGTTTGGTACAACCGTGAACCTTCGCCAGCAATTCCGTCGTGCCTTCGGCGTCTCTCCCAGTCAGTGGCGCCAATCTTTCTCGAGCGTGGGTACAGGCTGATATCGACACGCTGCGGCCGTTTTAGCGGCGGCTCTGCCCTGTTGTCGGACGCATTTGCAGCAACGACCGGACAGCCGGCGCGAGTTCGATTGCGACGTTTGTGACGTTTTTTACCAGAACCCGTAGAACTTCTGGAAATCCATCCAGCCCAGCAGCCAGCCCAGAGAGCAGAACCAGAGCACTGCTGTCGCGGTCCAGGTCACGGCCACCATCAGCCTGTAGTACTCGCTTTTTCGCAGCGCCAGCAAGACGAAGAACATGAACCACGCGGCGCCCCAGAGGATCCAGTTCAACCCGAGGATCCAGGCCTCCGAATTGGTGACAGGAAATTGGTGACAGTTACCTCATTTCAGCATTAGCGCTGAAAATTGAAGCTCGTACGACAAGCGAACGATTCTGTCATCTGAGCGTGATGCAGCGGAAATAGGGTAACTGTCACAATTCCCGTCACGAATATCCTGGCTCTCCAGTCGGTCAGTCCCTCAGGGTGTTGCTGGCTGATGGATAACGATCGATGCCGAGCATCTGGCGGAAATCGGCGCTCCCGCGCACAAACATCGCTTCCAGCACTATGCCAAGCGCGTTCGCTGCACGGTCATTCATCGCAAAGTTGGCGACAATCGCAGCGGCTTGCACCAGCGCGCCCGGCGAGAGCGCGCGTTTCAGGTCATCTCGCGCGGAATTCAACACCTGGCTGTCTGTCCCGATGGTTGCATCGGCGAACGCAAGAAGGGTGCCACCGTGTGCGATACCACTATCCACCTTCCGGTCAACCAACGCTCTCAAGTCTACCCGGCCACCTGCATGCTCGACGCTCGCACGGAGCATCCACGTATGCGAAGTGGTTCAGTAGAAGCACTGGTGAAGAGCGGACACCCTGGCTGCCAGCAGCTCGTATTGAGGCCGTGACAAGGTGGGCTCGTAAGTGAAATCGAGGTCCATGAAATCCTTGATTTCGAGGTACTGCGCGGCCCCCAATGCCACCAGCCCGGCCGCCTCGTCTGGACACAGGCTCAACGCGCGGTAGATGAATGGTGCGGCTTGCGGGTCGGCTGACCCATAGATGCGGCGCGCTTCCTCACCGCCGCGGCTGCCACCGGGCACGGTGGGAACCCAGGCGCCTTCGTCACAGGCTGTCGAGGGACGCAGCCGCACGGGTGCCTGGTCGGTCGGTAGGGGCAGCGGGCGGACCGGTAAGCCGAGACCGCGCGCAAAAAGATCGACATTCACGGCCCGGGATACAACGCCGACCACTTCCACGTACTCGTCTACTGAGAGTCCATCGGCCAAGGCCTCTTCCATGAAATCCCGTGTCAGTGTGTCGACCGAGATGGCAACCCGTCGCGCAACGCGCCTTGCTACTGGGCTGAGGTCCGCATAAACCGGCTCGTCGCCGCCGTCATCCTGCAGGCCTGCGGAAGTGCGGGCTTGTCGCGCCTCCCGCACTATCTCGCAGCGTTCGGCGCCGTTATACCAACTGCCGGGACCTGCAAACGACGCGAGCGTTGTGCCATGTGCGACCTCCAGTGCGGGCCGCACCGGGAGTTCGCTGTCACTGTACAAGCGCATCAAGACTCCTCCTGTGGTGATCCGGAACAAGGCGAAGCGAATCGCTTGATGCCCCGGGGATTGAAAAAAAGACCGTAAGGTCCATAATCACTCTATGCCGGCCGGACGCCCAATGCAATTCGATCCCGAGACAGCACTCGCTGAAGCGACGGCGGTGTTCTGGGTAAAGGGCTACGAAAGCACTTCGTTGCAGGATCTGCTGGAGGCGACGGGTCTGTCCAAGAGCAGCCTTTACCAGGCTTTTGGAAGCAAACACTCTCTTTTCGAACGCTGCCTCGGCTACTACCGTGACACTACCTCAAGCCTGATAGCCGCGCGTCTGGCAGCCAGTACAAGCGGCCTCAGGTTCCTTCAGGAACTGCTCATGGAGGTCGCCGCTGAGGCAGGTGTCAAGGGCCCTCGCCGAGGCTGTCTGATGATCAACACTGCCACCGAATTTGCCGGACGAGACAGGCAAGTCGCAAAGGAGGTATCCCGAGGCACGCGACGGATGCTTGAGATCTTCGAGGCCGCGATCCACCGTGCCCAGCGCGACGGCGAGATCTCCGCCACAGAAGACGCGTTTTCGCTGGCCCGTTTCGTGATGACGACTATCAGCGGTTTGCGGGCAATGGTGAAGGTCGGCATGCCGCGCGAGAGCCTGGAGCAGATGGTTCATCTCGCGCTCAAGGCCCTGCGCTGAAAAAAAATTTGAGTGATTCAGGACCGACCGGTCCAGAGAAATGGTCGGCATCTGGATCTGAGGCAGATCAGAGTTTGGTGCATAAGCCCCTCGGGATGGCACTCGCCCTGACCTGCCTTTGAGCCGGCTGGGAAACCAGCAGTCCGGCAAAACCACCTGAGGCAGGGCTCCACGGTGCCTCTCGGGTGAACCCTTTCGCCTGCGACAGCGCGCAGCCCCGTTCCTGACGACACGACTGGAGTGATACATGGCCAGATTGACCGACCTTCCTGCTTCGCTTGCCGAGTACCTGGTAGGGCTCGAGTGCACGACACCGGAATCAACACCTTGGACGGGTGGACCACCGCTTGCAGAGCGGCGGGTTGCCATCATTTCCACAGCCGGGTTTCAGCAACGCGGTGAGCCCGGTTTTGCACTCGGCGAAAGCGCTTACCGGGTGCTTGACGGTGAGTTACCTGCGGCAGAGATCGTAATGAGCCACATCTCGACCAACTTTGATCGCACGGGCTTTCAGCAGGATCTGAACGTGGTGTTCCCGTTGGAGCGACTTCGTGAGCTCGCGGGGCGGGGTGTCATCGGTTCGGTTGCGAGTTATCACTATTCCTTCATGGGCGCCACGGCGCCCGAGGCAATGGAGCCCGCTGCCCTGGCGCTGGTCCCGTTGCTTCAGCGTGACGGAGTCAATGCGCTGCTGCTCGCCCCTGTATGACCCTTGTGTACGCGCGCCGTGAGCGGGCTTGCACGTGTCTTCGAGGCAGCGGGGATACCAACCACGTTGATCAGCCTGATTCGTGAGCACACGGCGCGGATGCGCCCACCGCGGGCGCTGTGGGTGCCCTTGGCTGAGCCCACTGCGTTGGCTTTGAGTGAACATGTAGTCCCAACCGGCGTTGTACCAGGCGTTGCGCACGAACATCGTCGACCTCCCAGATGAGTCAATAACAGGAATCGCCGCTGCGGTCGCTGCCACAGCTTGGCAATGGTACGCAGGACAGAGGACGCTGCCACCCGTTTTTGTGGGCGCTTGATGTGTAATGCACCAGCCGAGTCTGCTCAACTCAAGCCGCCAAGGCATGGGCTTGGGGGAGTATTTTCATGCCGAGCGCCTGGTGCGGTCGACGGCGGCAGTTCGAGCTGGACTCTCGCGGGTCCCCCGCGCTGACGGTATTTTCCACCAGTGGACATCGAGCGTTCGGTCCAGCGGGCGCCAGCCCCCTTGGCCGGTGGTCCGGCGGACATCTGATTCGCGTACCTTAAGCAGACCTTCACTCCCGGGAAGCCTCCTCATGGATACAGTACTCGTCACCGGCATCTCCGGTTTCATCGCCAAGCATGTCGCGCTCGAGCTGTTGCGGCAGGGGTATGCCGTGCGCGGCACGGTGCGCGCCCTGGGCGGGGCGGACGAAGTGCGGCGCTCGCTCGCGGCGCAGGGCGCCGACGTCGCCCGGCTGACCTGCGTGGCCGCAGACCTTGACCGTGACGTGGGCTGGGCGGAGGCCGTCAGTGGCTGCCGTTATGTGCAGCACATCGCGTCACCCTTCCCGCTTGAGGTCGCGGATGATCGCGAGGCCCTGGTGCCCGCGGCGCGCGATGGAGCGCTGCGCGTGCTCGACGCGGCGCTGACGGCGGGCGTGGAGCGCGTGGTGATGACATCGTCGATGGTTGCGATGATGTACCGCCCCGGGCGGCCCGCCGAGTGCAGTATCCACGAGGGTGACTGGACCGATGCGGAGTGGGCGCCGCTGACCCCGTACATCGTCTCCAAGACGCGCGCCGAGCGGGCGGCGTGGGAACGCATGCGCACGGCCGGCGCCGAGGCACGTCTGACCAGCGTGAACCCGGGCTTCGTGCTCGGACCGCTGCTGGATGCGAAATCGAGCACCTCGATCGATGTCGTGAAGATGTTCCTGACCGGCGCCTACCCCGCGTTGCCGCCGGTCGCGTTCCCGGTGGTGGACGTGCGCGATCTCGCCACCGTGCAAGTGTGCGCGATGACCCTGCCGGCCGCCGGCGGCCGGCGTCTCATCGCGGCTGGCGAGACGATTACGATGCGCGACATGGCGCTCGCGCTGCGCGCGGCGTTTCCCGCGCGCCGGCGCAGGATCCCGCGATGGGTGCTGCCCGCCGGGGTGGTGCGCTTTGCGGGCCTGTTCGATCGCGCGTTGCGCGCACTGCGCGGCGATCTCGGCGTGACGCCGATCGCCGACTCGGCCTATGTCACGGCGCTGACCGGCGTTGAATTTCGGCCGGCGGCGGAGGCGGTGGTGGCGGCGGGGCGGTCGCTGGAGGCGTTGCACCTGATCTAGCGCCCGGCCATCAGGCAAGGACAACCACCCCCTGCCTGAACAACACGGCTCGGCAAATCACGCCAACAACTCGGGACGCAGCATCCGGAAGCTGTCGCTGCGCGCCACGGGCCAGTAGAGCTCGAACACCTTGTGGGGCCAGTCTGCGTCGCCGTTCAGGGCCGCCAGCAATGCGCCCGGGGCTACCTGCGGCACCAGGTTGGACAGCAGTCGCACTTCACTTCCTGAGGTGCGCCGTACGATATGGGCCGCCGTGATCTCCCGGGGATGCTGCAAGCCGACGGCCTGCACCAGCTCTCTTAACGCATGCAGCGTGTTGTGGTGGAAGCGGAACACCCGCTCGGCCTTGTCGGGCACCGCCAGCGCCTGCTGGCGCCGAGCATCCTGCGTGGCCACGCCCGTGGGGCAATGCCCGGTGTGACATTGCTGGGCCTGGATGCAGCCCAGTGCAAACATGAAGCCGCGCGCACTGTTGCACCAGTCGGCGCCCAGTGCCATGGCTCGCGCAATGTCGAAGGCGCTGATCACCTTGCCTGCGCAGCCGATGCGAACCTGGTCCCGCAGGCCTAGGCCTT
>VGUA01000055.1 GCA_016874535.1 Gammaproteobacteria bacterium | reverse complement strand
GACAGCCGATGGTGAATCTGGCCCTCATCCGCGAATGGGGGACGATGGATTTTTTCATTCTGCCGGGTTTCCGCGCCCGGACCTTCCCGGGTGTCGAGGGGCGACTCCGCACACTGCCGCAAGTGGACACCAGCAGCGCGAGCTACGAGTCGGCGTCGGAGGACAAGCATGTGGACTTTGCACTGCGCTATTCGCACAGCGTCGGCGACCTCGAACTCGGCCTGCACCACTTTCATGGCACCAGCCGGGAACCGGAATTCGGGCTTGCCCGCAACGGTGCCGAGGGTTCACCGGATGCGCCCTTGGTGATCGCCCCTCATTACGCCATCATCGATCAGACCGGGCTCGACGCCCTCTATGCATGGGGCGACCTGAGTCTGAAGCTCGAGGCCTTTTATCGCGCAGGTCAGCAAGAGGATTTCGCCGCTGCCGTGGCCGGCTTCGAATACACCCGGGTAGGGCTTTTGACGGAAAGTTTCGGTTTGCCCTGGGATCTGGGTCTGCTCGCCGAGTACCACACGGATGAGCGAGGGGAGAACATGCCCGGCCCCTTCAACCATGATCTGTTCATTGGTGCTCGTGGGTCGGCCAACGACGCGGCGGACACACGAATCCTTGCAGGCCTCGTGCGGGATCTCGGTGGCGGTGGCAATTTCCTCAATATCGAGGCGAGCCGCAGGTTTGCCGAACGCTGGACCCTGGAGACCGAGCTCCGGGTGTTCTGGGGTACGGGGGAGACCGATCCTTTGCGCTTCGTGGAACGCGATGACTACCTGCAGCTCACCCCGAATCGTTATTTCTGATATTTTACATAATACACATTATGCGAAAATTTAGGCGCGGTTGCTCAGGCACTCCAGAAGCCGACCGAGTCCTCCGGGGGCCTCCATCCCGTTGACTGTGCGGACGATCTCATCGCACCCGCTTGAACCCAGAAGACTGTCCAGCAAGCTGTGTGCCTTGGCCTCGAGTCGCGCCTGCTGTTGGACTAGGTCGAGTACCGGACGGCTCGCATCATGATGCGCTTCGTACGGCTGTCCCTCATGATCCCTGATTCGGACCACCGCCTGCGAGGCCGGTACGTCGGGATCGAGCACCACCTGACACTTCCCGCGAAGCGCCACGGATTCCGCTGAATTCACGCGGGTGTCGCTGAAGCTGGCGATATCCGCCGTATCCACGCCCGCCACTGCAAAGGCCGCCGTCTGGCGCAGGCTGAACTTGGCCTGCAACCCGGTCGCCGGCTCGGCAATGTTGCAGATCCGGTCACAGTACGGATTGACCCGGATTTCCACCGAGTCGATCGCAGCGGGCGTCAGGGCATGCGCCTGCCGCAGCCGGGCGGTCGCTTCGATGGTGGCGTGGGTTTCGTAGCAGGACGCGTGGTACTTGAAGAGATTGGCGCGCAGATGCAGCCCGAGTGGCGGTTCGGCCAAAGCCGCTTCCGCATTCAGCCGCTCCGCATGGGTGGCGGCAAAGCCCTGCTCACATTCCAGGCTGTCCGTGCGACTGGTGAAGCCACGCGCGGCAAGCGAGGCCGACAACAGGCCTGTGCGCGCCGCATTACCCGCATGCAAAGGCTTGCAGTCGGTCCCGAACATGCTCTTGAGCCCTGCAGTCTGGGTTGCTGCAATCCCCACGGCGTGGGCCGTTGTCTCCGCGTCGAGCCCGAGCAGATGGGCACAGGCGACCGCCGCTCCCAGTGCACCCACGGTGGCGGTGGCATGGAATCCGCGCGCGTAATGGCTGGGACCGACGGCCAGGCCTACCCGGCATTCAAACTCGTAGCCGGCGAGAAAGGCTCTCAGCAGTGCATCGCCCTCCAGTCGTCTGTGCTCGGCGAGCGCCAGCAGTGCAGGCAGCAAGGGCACCGAGGGATGCCCCATCAGCGCATAGTTCACATCGTCATAGTCCAGTGCGTGCGAAGCCGTGCCGTTCAACAGCGCTGCCTGCAGGCAGGACAGGCGCAAGGGCCGTCCGAGCACCATGGCCTGAGGCGCCGCACCCTCTTCCGCCAAGCTGGCGGCCAAGGTGTCGACCAGTGGTTCATGGCGTGCGGCCAGAGTTACCGCCACCCAGTCGAGCACGCATTGCCGGGCGAGACGCCAGGCCTCCGGCGCCATTTCCGCGCGCGGCGCGCGAGTGGAGATCTCGAGCAGGGTTTTCGTGAAGTCTTGGGGTGGGGTATCGTGCATGACCACTCTCTGCAATGTGGCGCGAGTATGCCACAGGGTACTCATGTCCAAGCCGCCCGCCCTCTCGCACACCCTGCCTCCGGAACACAGTGAACGCCTCTACACCCGGGTCACTTGGCGACTCATCCCGTTTCTCTTTGCCTGTTATCTCTGCGCTTACCTGGACCGGGTGAACGTCGGCTTTGCAAAACTGCGCATGGCGGAAGATCTGGCCTTCAGTGATACGGTCTACGGCCTCGGGGCCGGCATCTTCTTTCTCGGTTATTTCTTTTTTGAAGTGCCGAGCAACCTGCTTCTGCACCGCATAGGCGCGCGTCGCACGCTTGCCCGCATCATGGTGCTGTGGGGCCTGATTTCGATGGCGATGGCGCTGGTGGACGACGTCACCGGCTTTTACGTGCTCCGCTTCCTGCTCGGGATTGCCGAGGCCGGTTTCTTCCCTGGTGTCATCCTCTATCTCACCTACTGGTTTCCCGCGCTGCGGCGAGGACGTGTCACGGCGCTGTTTGTCACGGCCGTTGCCATCTCCTCGGTCATCGGTGCACCGCTCTCGGGTGCCATCATGGAATATTTCGACGGCTACGGCGCTCTCGCCGGCTGGCAGTGGCTCTTCATCCTCGAAGGCTTGCCATCCGTGTTGATGGGTATCGCCACCCTCTTCCACCTCGACGACGGCCCCGGGCACGCCCGCTGGCTTCTGCCGGCAGAGCGTGCGCATCTGATGGCGGCTGTCGAGGTGGAACAGTCGCAGGCCGGACACCACCGCGTACTGGATGGCCTGCGTCTGCCGGCGGTGTGGCTGCTGAGTGGTGTCTATTTCGCGTTCGTGCTCGGACTCTACGGACTCAATTTCTGGCTTCCCACCATCATCCGCGAGTTGGGCTATACCGATCTGCTGCAAATCGGCCTGATCACCGCACTGCCCTTCGGAGTGGCGAGCCTGGTGATGGTGGTGATTTCGCGCAGTGCTGATCTGCGCGATGAGCGACGCTGGCATGTGGTGATTCCGGCCCTGGTCGGTGCCATGGGCTTGCTGTGCAGCGTGCTCTGGGCCAGGCAGCCGATGCTCGCCATCGCCGCACTCACCCTGGGTACGTGTGGCGTGCTGTCAGCCATTCCCCAGACCTGGAGTATTGCCACGGCCATGCTCGGCGGTGGTGCAGCGGCTGCCGGCATCGCAGTCATCAATTCGGTCGGTAATCTCAGCGGTTTCGTGGGGCCTTACGCCATGGGATGGCTCAAGGACGCCACCGGCTCCACGGACGCCGGCGTGTTGCTGATTGCGGGATTTCAGGTGGTGGGCGCCCTCCTCGTTCTCCGCGCTACGGGACGTGGCTGGCGTGGCGCGCCACGCCAGGATTGAACGACGGGCTCAGGCGAAGAAGTTGAATTCGAGGGTCAGGCCGTCGGGATCTTTCACGAACAGCTGCTGCAGCTTCATGTCCGGCACTTCGCGGTGGCGATACTGGACGCCACAGGCATCGAGGTGCGCCTTGTAGGCCGCAAACTCTTCGCCCCGGAAGGCGACGTGATCCAGTGCACCCGTATCGCTCCCCGACTGCGACTCCTTCTGGCCGAGATGGTATTCCAGCGCCGCCGATGACTCGGCACTGCCCAGATGTACGCAGGGCACCTCATCCAGATAAAGCCAGTAGCCCTCGAAATCGAAGGGCGGCCGGTAGCCAACCTTGAAACCGAGAACCGTTTCATAGAAGCGGCGCGAGGCTTCGAGATCCTGCGCGTAGATGAAGTAGTGCTCTATGCGTTTCAGCCCCATGCCCACCTCCCCCGGATTGATGTGTAACGACGGGCAGGGAGTCATTGTTCCCCGCCCGTGCCCTGCACCGGAACCCGCTGCCGGGATTACGCGCTCTTGCCTTGGGAACCGGCGAAAAGCTCGTCCAGCTTGGATTCGAAGCTGTGGTAATTCAAGTATTCGTAGAGTTCCGCACGAGTCTGCATGAGGGGTAGAACGGACTGCTGGCTGGTTTCCTCGAGCAGGGCCTTGAACACGGTCTCAGCGGCCTTGGCCATCGCACGGTGCGCGCTCAGGGGGTAGAGCGCCAGTTTCACGCCCGCCGCGGCGAGTTCGGTGGTGGTGAACAAGGGTGTCTTGCCGAATTCCGTGATATTGGCGAGCACCGGCACCTTCACCGTCTGGCAGAACAGCCGGTAGTCATCCAATGACCCCACGGCTTCGGGAAAGATCATGTCCGCGCCGGCTTCGACACACGCGGCCGCCCGGTCCAGGGCCGACTGCATGCCTTCCACCGCTGCCGCATCCGTACGCGCCATGATCACGAAGCTCGCATCATGTCGGGCATCCACCGCGGCTTTGATGCGATCCACCATCTCGGCCTGATCGACGATGGCCTTGTTGGGCCGGTGGCCGCAGCGCTTCTGCATCACCTGGTCTTCAATTTGAATCGCGGCAACCTCGGCACGAATCATCTCCTTCACGGTCCGCGCGATGTTGAAAGCCCCACCCCAGCCGGTATCCACATCCACCAGCAATGGCAAGCTGCTGGCGCTGGTCACACGGCGGGCGTCCTCGAGCACATTGTCGAAGGAGGTCACGCCGAGATCCGGCAGTCCGTAACTGGCGCACGCCACTCCGCTGCCGGACAGATAAAGCGCCTGATGCCCTATGCGTTCAGCCATCATGGCGGAGTAGGCATTGACCGCGCCGACCACTCGCAAAGGTGAGTTGGCGGCCACGGCATCACGAAATTTCTGTCCTGCTGTCTTCATCGGTTTTCCTCGGCAACAAAGTGGATTGGTTGTTCAAATTCGGATCGGATCTGTTCGGCCACAGCGCGACGGGCGCGCCGGATATGACGACGCATGAGCGTCTCGGCCAGCTCGCCGTCACGTTCGGCGATGGCGTCCACGATTTGCTCGTGTTCCTGCAGAGCCTTTGCCGGGCGCGCGGCTTGTTGACTCGACTGGTAGCGATACATGCGCAAGCGATGGTAGAGCTCCCCGCGCAGCATCTGCACCAGGCCGGGATTGCCACTGGCGCAGGCAATTCGGTCGTGGAAGTCGGTATCCCCCTCCTGCTGGAAGTAGGCTCGGCCTCCATCGGCGGCGATGCGGTGGGCATGTCGTGCCAACAGGCTGCGGAGCTCGACAATTTCCGCAGGTGTCATCAGTTCGGCGGCGAGGCGGGCTGCCATGCCTTCCAAGGCTTCACGCACATGGTAAATCTGCAGGACCTCGGTGCGAGAAAGCGTGATGACTCTGGCGCCGGCGTGAGGCACGTGCACCACGAGGCCAAGGCCTTCAAGACGACGCAGTGCCTCCCTGAGGGGCCCGCGGGAGATCCCGTACCGGGCCGCCAACGCCGGTTCGTTGAGTTTGCAGCCCTGGGCAAGCTCGCCGCGCACGATGGCGGTCTTCAATTGCTCGCAGATGCGATCGGTCAGCGTGCCCGGTTCGGGGGGATGGTCTGCCTGGGAGAGAGGCCTGATTGTCGACAATCTGTTCTTCTTTCGAAAGGCCGCACCTGAAAGTGACCAGATTTTGACTTTTTTGTAGACAATCGGTCAATAACTGACGGGGCAATGGACCAAGCGGTCGAGGTGAAGTCGAGCCTCAGCTGCCCCGGGTCACACCGCACCGCTTCGCCGAGCGGAACAGCCGGAAGAAATTGTCGGTGGTCGCGGCCGCGAGATCCTCGAGATTCTCCTCACGGAGTTCGGCGAGAAAATTCGCCGTGTGCCACACGAAAGCTGGCTCATTCTGCTTGCCGCGAAAGGGCACCGGCGCGAGCCAGGGCGCGTCCGTTTCAACCAGAAGGCGCTCCAGAGGGACCTGCCTCGCGACCTCCTGCAGGTCGCGCGCGGACTTGAAGGTGACGATGCCGGAAAAGGAAATGAAGAACCCGAGATCCATGGCCGCGCTCGCCGTCTCCCAGTCTTCGACGAAACAGTGCATCACGCCGCCCACTTCCGCAGCACTCTCTTCGCGCAGCACGCGAATGACGTCGGTTGCCGAATCACGGGTGTGGATGATGAGCGGTTTGCCACATTCCCGCGCGGCCCTGATGTGAGTGCGAAAACGGGCATGTTGCCAGGACAGATCGCCCTGCCAGTGGTAGTAATCGAGGCCTGTTTCACCAATCGCGACCACCTTGGGTCGCGCAGCTTCCTGTAGCAGCCGCGCAAGCGAGGGCTCTTCCTGCGCGCTCTCGGTGTTGGGGTGTACTCCCACCGACGCGAACACGCCCGGCCGGTCCGATGTGCATTCGATTACGCCCGGCAAAGTTTCCAGATCGACCGCCACGCAGAGGACGTGGTCGACGTGCCGGTTGGCGGCGTCCTCGAGCAGCCTGTCCACGCTGCGCTCGGGTGACGCCACCAGCGGAAGGTGGCAATGGGAATCGACGAGTGACAATGACATGGGTACAGCGGTCCTGGACAAAGTTTCCTGCGCGCTGACAGTGCTGGCACTGCAGCGCGGCAGTGCGTGCCTCAGAGAGTGTAGGTGTGGCGGTCGGCCTTGATCATGCCGGCCAGCTGGCTCTCGATCCGGCTGCGCGTGGCGCCGTTGTCCAGCTCGCTGAACTGCACGCCGATACCCGCCGGGCGATTGCTGCCCGCGCCTGCAGGAGTGATCCAGACCACCTTGCCTGCCACAGGCAGCTTCTCCGCACTGTCGGTCAGAGTCAGCAGCATGAAGACCTCATCGCCAATCCGGTAACTTTTGCTGGTGGGGATGAAGAGTCCGCCGTTCTTCACGTACGGCATGTAGGACGAATACAACAGATTCTTGTCGCGAATGGCGAGTGACAGGATCCCCTGCCGGGCGTTCTTGCCTACCGGCAGGCCCGAAAGGTTGGTCACGCCCTGCGTCTTCGCGTCCTGGTCGCCTTCATCCATGCCAGCCATAGGGTCTCACTCAAGTCAGCCTGTCGGAGGGTAGCGGCCGAAGTGGCCAGCCGCTTGACTTCCATCATGTCGGCCTGAAAGCCGAACAGCGGCTGCGAGTGTAGAACATCGCGCAGCGCCAGCAAATCCGCAGCTCCGCTCTGCGACAGGAAAGCCGCTTCTCCGGCGGCCACGCCGTGAACCAGCCGCTGCATCAGATCAACCACCGTGGAGACAGGCGCATCAGCCAGGGACTGGGCAGCCTGAACCGCGTGGATACGGCCTCGAGCAACACCGACCATCTGCGGGACCAGCTTGTCGAGTAGCGCCGGCAAGCCCGCTTCCTGCGCCGCGAGCGCGCCCAATGGTGCCCGGCCCCCAAGCAGGAACAAAGTCTGCAAGGTCTCGGGTGCGGCGGCGGGCAGCTGTGAGGCGAGCCACGCGAGGGCGTCAGCCTCCGTGATTCCATCCAGCGAAATCCCCTGGCATCGGCTGCGTAGCGTCGGTAGCAGCAAATCCGGCCGCGCGGCCTCCAGGATCAACAGACCCGAGGGCGGGGGCTCTTCCAGCAGCTTCAGGAGGGCATTCGCCGCCGAACGATTCATTGCCTCGGCGGGCCTGATCAAGGCCACCTTGGCGCGCCCGTAGTGGGTGCTCAGGGTGAAGAATTCATTCAGCTCGCGAATCTGTTCGATGAGGATGCCGCTCTTGTCTTCCGGGATCTCCACGCCACAGAAATCCGGATGACTGCCCGCCGCCATGAGCAGACAGCTGCGGCAGTTTCCGCATGCCGAGTCGCCGGGGCTTTCACACAGCACCGCCCTGGCCAGCGCTCCAGTGAAAGCACTTTTGCCGAGCCCTGGCCGACCACTCACCAGCCAGGCATGACCCAGCCTGCCCTGACGGCGCGCCATCGCCAACTGGGACCAGGCCTTGCCTTGCCAGGGATAGGGAGCCGCTTTGTCGAGGCTCATGCAAACCAGCGCGCGCGCAGCACGCTCTCGATTTCCGCCGTGACTTCGATGACCGGTCGGGTGGCATCCACCACCACGAAACGGCCGGGCTCCGCGCGGGCGCGTTCGAGATAGCAGGACCTGACGCGCTCGAAAAATGCCTGCTGTTCATGCTCGAAGCGATCCGCCTGACCGCGACGGGCGGCCGCGCGCGCCAGTCCCACGGCCACGGGGGCGTCCAGCAGGAGGGTGAGATCCGGCTGGGTATCCGCCACGACCAGACGATCGAGGGCCGCGATCCGTGACAATGCCTCACCCCGTCCACCTCCCTGGTAGGCGTAGCTGGCATCGTGAAATCTGTCGCTCAACACCCAGGCGCCGCGCTGCAGGGCCGGACGGATGACCTGCGCCAGATGTTCGGCGCGCGCCGCAAACATGAGCATGAGCTCGGTCAGGCTGTCCATGGGCGGTAGATCCGTCGCAAGCAGCAAGGCACGCAAGCGCTCCGCCAGCACCGTGCCACCCGGTTCGCGGGTCACCACCACCTCTGTCGTTCGTGCCGCCAGGAAAGCTCGCACAGACTCCATTTGCGTCGACTTGCCGACCCCTTCGATGCCCTCGAGGGTGATGAAGCATCCGCCTCGTGCTGCTGCCCCGGACATGTTCAGCCTCGTCTCATTGCGACTGGTAGCGACGCACCGCGCGTTGATGCGCGACCAGCGTAGCCGAGAATTCGTGGGAACCGTCGCCACGTGCAACGAAGTAAAGCGCCTCCCCGGGCGCCGGATTCAGCGCAGCGACGATGGCGGCCTCCCCGGGCAAGGCGATGGGCGTCGGTGGCAACCCCGCCCGGGTATAAGTGTTGAACGGGGTGTCACGGAGCAGATCGCCTTTGCGCAGATTGCCATCGAAATCCTCACCCAGGCCATAGATCACCGTCGGATCGGTTTGCAGGCGCATCCCGCGTTGCAGCCTGCGCACGAACACCCTGGCGATCGCGGCGCGTTCGGAGGCCAGTCCGGTCTCCTTCTCGATGACCGAGGCCATGATGAGCGCCTCCTCCGGTGAGCGGTAGGGCAGATCAGCCTGACGGGCCGTCCAGGCGGCTGCGAGCACCCGCCGCATCTCGGCATGGGCCCGGCGGTAGAGGGTGAGGTCTTCCGTATGGTGGAGATATTCGTAGGTGGAGGGGAAGAAACGCCCTTCCGCCGCCTCTTCCCCGGCATCGAGTCTCTGCATCAACGCCTCGTCACTCAAACCTGTCACGGTCCGGGTAACCCCGGGCAGGGCTGCAATCTGAGTCCGCAGTGATTTGAAGGTCGAGCCCTCGACGACAGTGAAGCGATAGCGCTTGACGTCGCCCCGCACGAAACGTTGCAGAAGCTCCCGTGGCGTGAGGCCCGAGCCCAGCTCGTAGACGCCCGCCTGCAGGCGACCGGCGAGTCTCAGCCTCATCGCTTCCAGCCGAAGGTAAAAGGGTCGCTCCAGAAATCCGTGCCCGGAGAGTGCGGCCGCAACTGCGGAAATCCCCTGCCCTTTGGCGATTTCAAAAAGAACAGGTGTTTCGACATCAATCGGCTGCATGAGCACCCGCTCCATGTCCTGCCGCAGCAGCCCAACAGCAAGGACGGAAAGCCCGAACAGCAGGCCCAGCACCTGCCAGACTCTGCGCCATCGACGCCTCACGGAGCGAGGTGCCGCCGGCGCAGGGCTTCGCGCAGATCAAGCAATTTTGACTCTGCGAGCCTGCGCCGACCCGATGGCAGATCAAGCACCTGAACCACCTGCAGGCCGCGCACGCTGTTCGTCAGGGCGACACCCTCACAGCGTTCGAGATCCTCGAGGGTCAGCCGCCGGAGGATGACCGGGAAGCCCAGTGCGGACGCGACCTCCAGCAGCACCTCCCGCATGATGCCCTCCACCCCGCTCTGCTCCAAGGTCGGCGTATGCAGGCTTCCGTTCATGAGCAGAAAGACATTGCCACGAGTCCCTGTGACCAACTCACTCTCGGTATCCAGCATCAGGCCTTCCTGGGCGCCTGCATGCGCCACCTCGTCGGCCGCAAGCACCTGTTCCAGACGATTGAGATGCTTGAGTCCCGCCAGCAGAGGACTGCGCGCGAGCGGTGTGCGACAGAGGATGACGCGCGCCAGGGTGTCCCCTGCCATTCCGGGCCAAGGCGTCATCTGCAGGATCCTCCGCGGCGGCATGCCGACGGTAGGCGCGTATCCCCGTGGACCGCTGCCTCGCGTGAGGATGAGCTTGATTACGGCTTGCGCCGTGGCGGCCGTGGACAGGATGAGACCGAGATCCTGCTGCCAGGTCTCGTCACCGGGACAGGGTATGCGGAGCCGCTCCCCGCCGCGCCGCAGGCGGGCGAGATGGCGTTGCCAGTGCCGCGGTTGGCCGTCGATGAGGGCAATCGTTTCAAACAGTCCGTCGCCGTAAGCGAGTCCCCGGTCGGTGCAAGGGACCGACTCTGCGGGGATTCCGTCGATGAGGCTGCCGGCGCGGACCGCTTCCGGGCTCAGCGGGTCCACGATATCCGACGCATCACGAGGCGCATCGCTGCCCCGTGCTCAGAGCTTGCGGAAAGCGAGGGTGGCGTTGGTGCCGCCGAAGCCGAAGGAATTTGAGAGCACCACATCGAGTTTCATCTGGCGTGCCTGCTTGGGCACGTAGTCGAGGTCGCACTCCGGATCAGGCGTGTCCAGATTGATGGTAGGCGGTGCCACCTGATCCCGCAGCGCCAGCAGCGCAAATACAGCCTCGACTCCGCCAGCCGCGCCGAGCATGTGCCCCACCATCGACTTGGTGGAGCTCATGGCGAGCCGGTAGGCGTGATCGCCGAACAGGCGCTTGACCGCATCGGTCTCGGCCTTGTCGCCCGCAGGCGTGGAAGTGCCATGCGCGTTGATGTACTGCACTTCGTCGGCATTGATACCACCGTCTGCGAGTGCCAGTGCCATGCAGTCGGCCGCTCCTTCGCCATTTGGGGAAGGCGAAGTCATGTGATAGGCGTCGCTGTTCATCCCGAAGCCTGCGAGTTCCGCATAGATGCGAGCCCCGCGCTTGCGGGCATGTTCGAGCTCCTCGAGCACCACCACGCCTGCGCCGTCGCTCAGCACGAAACCGTCCCGGTCCTTGTCCCAAGGCCGACTTGCCCGTGTGGGCTCGTCATTGCGGGTGGAGAGCGCGCGGGCCGAGGCGAAGCCGCCGATTCCAGTGGGGCTCGTGGCGAATTCGGAACCACCGGCAATCATGATGTCCACGTCGCCGCGTTCGATGTGACGCGCCGCCAGGCCAATGCTGTGGGCACCGGTGGAGCAGGCGCTCACTATCGCGTAGTTGGGACCACGGATGCCGTACTTGATCGAAAGATTGCCGGAAATCATGTTGATGATGTTGCTCGGCACGAAGAAGGGAGAGATCTTGCGCGGGCCGCCATCCAGGAAAGACTGATAGCCCTTCTCGATGCCCGGCAGCCCACCGATACCTGAGCCTATCAGCACCCCGACGCGGCGACTGTTGGCTTCGGTTATTTCGATGCCGGCATCTTCAATCGCCTGAATGCCGGCCGCCATGCCGTAGTGGATGAAGGGATCCATCTTCCGCGCTTCCTTGACGGAGATGTATTGCTCCACGTTGAAATTCCGGATCGCACCGCTGATGCGGGTGGAGAACGTCGACGCATCAAAGGCCTCGATGGGGCCGATGCCGCTGACTCCGGCGACGATGTTATGCCATGCCTCTGCCACGGTGTTTCCCACGGGGCAGACCGTGCCGAGCCCTGTCACGACTATCCGACGACGCACTGGTGGTTCCTCTGCTAATCCCTCAAATGTAAAGGGCCGCGGTACCGGTGAAGGTTCAAGCCGCGGCCCTCAATCGATTTGGCGTACGGGAATCAGGCCAGATTCTTGTTGATGTAATCGATGGCCTGTTGAACGGTGGTGATCTTCTCTGCTTCCTCGTCAGGAATCTCGGTCTTGAATTCCTCTTCGAGGGCCATCACCAGTTCGACCGTGTCGAGAGAGTCGGCACCGAGATCATCCACAAAGGATGCTTCGTTGGTCACTTCTTCTTCTTTGACCCCGAGCTGCTCGATGACGATTTTCTTGACACGTTCTTCAACGCTACTCATTTTGAATTTGTCCTCCCGACACGTGGGCAGCCCAGGCTGCGGCGGTTCGTAGTTTAGTGGAAACAGGTCTGCTTGCAAGCCAAACAAGGGCTTGCCTCATCACCCCGGACGCACCAGTACGGTACTTTGATGTCCGGATTCTCCGGGCTCATGCCATGTACATGCCCCCATTGATATGTACCGTCTCGCCGGTGATGTAGCCGGCACCGTCAGAGGCCAGATACACCGCGAGGCCGGCGATTTCTTCAACCCGGCCAAGGCGGGCGGCCGGGATGCGCGCAATCATCTGCTCACGTTGGGCGTCCGTCAGGGCACGGGTCATGTCGGTATCGATCATGCCCGGTGCGATGGCATTGACCGTCACGTTCCGGTTGGCCACTTCCTGTGCCAGCGAGCGCGTGAAGCCGGTGAGTCCGGCCTTGGCCGCCGCGTAATTGGCCTGGCCGGCGTTGCCGGACGCCCCCACCACCGACCCGATGTTGATGATGCGACCAAATCGGGCCTTGATCATCGGCCGGATGAAATGGCGGCAGAGGTGGAACACGGCGCTGAGATTGGTCTGGATCACCTGCTCCCACTCTTCGTCCTTCATCCTGAGCAGCAGGTTGTCGCGGGTGATTCCGGCGTTGTTGACCAGTACGCAAGGCGTCACTCCCGCCGCGGCGAGCCCGGCGCAAAACGCCTGGATGGAATCCTTGCTGGCGGCATCGAGCACCATACCGAGGTGCTCGCCGCTCGTCGAATTGAGCGCTGACTGCAGGCTGGATGCGCCGGCGTCCGTGGTCGCGGTACCGACCACCCGGTAACCGGCTGCGGCAAAAGCGTCGGCAATCGCGCGGCCGATGCCGCGACTTGCGCCGGTGATCACGGCTGTCTTCGAAGTCTCCATGGTTCAGGCTCCGATAGTGAGGGAAGCGCGCAGATCGTCCGGCGTCGCCAGCGATGCGGTGGCCATTCCCGGGGCACAACGCTTCACCAGCGGCCCCAGCACCTTGCCGGGTCCGCATTCAAGGGCATGCGTCACGCCCTCAGCCGCAAAGCGTTCGATGGTCTCCTGCCAGCGCACGGAATGGGCGAGCTGGGCGATGAGCACCTCGCGAATCTCGTCCGGATCGCTATGTGCCGACACGTCCACATTGTGAATGACCGGAATCTGCGGCGGCGAGAAACGGGTGGCTTCGATCATTGTGCGATAGCGTGTGGCGGCCGGTGCCATCAATTGACAATGGGCGGGCACGCTCACGCTGAGTGGGATGACTTTCTTTGCCCCTCTGGCCTTGGCGAGCTCCCCCGCGCGCGCCACGCCGGCGGTGTCCCCTGAGAGCACCACCTGGCCTGGCGCGTTGAGATTGGCGCATTGGGCAATGCCGGCTGCGCCCGCCTCTCGGCAGACCTCGTGCAGTGCAGGCAGATCGAGCCCGAGCACCGCTGCCATGGCGCCGGCGCCGGGCGCCACGGCTTCCTGCATGAAACGGCCGCGCGCGGCCACCAGCGCCACGGCACCGGCGTATTCGAGCGCCCCGGCGCAGACGAGGGCTGAATATTCACCAAAACTGTGGCCTGCCAGCAGCGAAGGCCGAGCGCCTCCTGCTGCAAGCCAGGCATCCCAGGTGGCGACACTGGCGGCCAGCAGCGCCGGCTGTGTATTGGAGGTGGCGTTCAAAACCTCGGCCGGACCCTCGTGCACGAGGGCCCAAAGGTCGAAGCCCAGTACCTGTGATGCCACGTCGAAACGGGCGCGAACCTGCGGAAACTCTCCCGCCAGGGCATCCACCATTCCCACGGACTGGGCGCCCTGACCCGGAAAAATCATGGCCAGTTTCATGTCTGCTCATTCCACCTGTTCATGCACCAACAATTCTTCCAGCAGGCTGCTGATTCGTTCCGGCACGGCCTGGGTGACTTGGGACACGGCCTCGTCGATGGCGCGCCCGAACGACAACACGTCCGCGCTGCCATGGCTTTTGATCACGATGCCTCTCAGGCCAAGCAGGCTGGCTCCGTTGTAACGCCTGGGGTCGGCGCGGTCCCTCAGGCTGCGCAAGGCGGGTGCGGCGCAGAGCGCCCCGAGCTTGCGCCACCAGCTGCGACGGAACTCCGCGCGCGCGATATCAGCAAGCATCGAGGCGACACCTTCGGCCGCCTTGAGCGCGATGTTACCCACGAACCCGTCACACACGATGACATCGAATTCGCCCGAGAAGATGTCATCCCCCTCGGCAAATCCACAGTAGTTGAGGCTACTCTTGTCCAGCAGCAGGGCCGCCTGCTTGACCGTATCGTTGCCCTTGATTTCTTCTTCACCCACATTGAGCAGGGCAACCTTGGGCGAGCTCTTGCCGTCAATCGCAGTGGCCAACACCGAACCCATCACGGCGAAGCGGAACAGCTCCTCCGAACTCGAGTCCACATTGGCGCCCAGATCCAGCACGCGCGTCGGCTGCTGGCGCCCAGGCATCATGGCGCAGATGGCCGGGCGGTCGATGCCCGGCAGGGTCTTGAGCACAAAGCGAGCGATGGCCATCAAGGCCCCGGTATTACCGGCGCTGACGCAAGCGGCGACGTCTCCCGCCTTGACGAGGTCGATGGCAAGGCGCATCGAGGAGCCGCGCTTGGTGCGCAGCGCCACCGAGGGTTTGTCGTGCATTTCGACCCGCTCCGTGGTGTGCCTGATATCAAGGCGCGCACGGTCCGCGGGAGGCAATCCGGCCAGCCCGGAGGCAATCGCGGTTTCCTCGCCGACCAGGATGAGGCGCAGACCGGGGTGGCGCTGCAGTGCCGAGACGGCCGCAGGAACGATGACGGACGGGCCGTGATCGCCCCCCATCGCATCGAGCGCGATAGTACAGGTCACCGGGGATGGATACTGCTGGCGGGAAGGCGCGGCCTCGGCGAGGCCGCGCGGGTGGTTCATTCTTTCTCGGCGACGACGCGCTTGCCGCGATAGTAACCGTCGGGGCTCACATGGTGACGGCGATGGGTTTCGCCGGTGGTGGGGTCTTCCGACAAGGCCGGATTGGACAGCTTGTCGTGTGACCGGCGCATGCCGCGGCGGGAAGGGGTTTTGCGATCTTGCTGGACAGCCATTGCCGATTACTCCTCTGGATTCCTGGCCGCTGCAGGGTCAGGCGGCGGATCCCCCGCATTCTGCCGCAAAGCAGCGAGTACGTCGAATGGATTCTTGCGCCCATTCTCGGCGGTTGCCATTTCGGTCGCTGCCGCCGGCTGACAGCTCCCCGGCGGATGACAGGGGATCATCGGGCAGAGGAGCAGCAGCTCGTCTTCCACCAATGCGCGCACCGGAAGCTCCCTCTCCGCGGGCACCGCCGCCCCTCCGGGTGGCGGGAGGAATTCCTCGCCTTCCTCTTCCGGGCGAAATTCGAACTCGCTTTCCAGTACCAGCGTCACGGGCTCCAGACAGCGCTGACAGGGTGTCGTGATTCCACCCTTTACTCGGCCACGGACCAGCACGCGTCCCGCCTCATCACGCGCGAACACCAGACGTGCGGTGGCCCCCTCCACACCTGAAGCCTGCGCTGCGAGGCGGGTCAGCAGGGTTGCGGGGCATCGTCCCTCGAGCACAGCCCCCTGTTCCGCCAGGCGCTGCGCGTCCACCCGCTCCGGCAGCACAACCGACAGGTCGTCGCTCATCGCAGGCTGGTCCCGAATATTTTCTGCGCGGCTTCGAGACTGGCGGTTCCAAGATGCCGTGACAGCTCTTCCACCAGCCCCTCCTTGGGCGTGAAGTCGACGATCTCCTCCGCCTTGATGATCTCCCTGGCCACGAAACCCGAGGATCCGAGCGCATCCACCAGCCCCAATTCCAAGGCTCGTTCTCCGGTCCAGATGAGACCGGAGAAAATCTCCGGATTGTCCTTCAGGCGCGCGCCACGGCCGCGTTTGACGGTATTGGTGAACTGATCGTGGATGTCGCCGAGCAGTGACCGGGCGTGGGCGGTCTCCTGCGCATCGAGGGGGAGGAACGGGTCAAGAAAACCCTTGTGCTCGCCGGCAGTGATGAGCCGCCGCTCCACACCCAGCTTTGATATCGCATCCACCAGCCCGAAACTGTCCATGCGCACGCCTATGGAGCCCACGAGGCTGCCCTTGTCGGCATAGATCTCGTCGGCTGCCACGGCAATGTAGTAGCCGCCCGAGGCGCAGATATCCTGCACCACCGCATAAAGCTTTTTCTTGGGATATTTGTTTTTCAGCCGGTTGATTTCGTCGTTGATGTAACCGGCCTGTACCGGACTCCCGCCGGGGCTGTTGATGCGCACGATCACACCTCGCGTCGCGCTGTCCTCGAAAGCCGCCCGCAGCCCCGTGATGATGCGGTCGGCATCCGCCGCGGCACCCGGAGCGATCACGCCCTGGATGTCGACCAAGCCCGTGACCTTGCCACCTCCGAGCCCGCTGCGGGCGGGCGTGCTTTGCCATGCGGCGGCCAGGAAGGCCAGCACATAGCCGAAGGCAAGCAAGCGGAAGAAGATCCCCCAGCGGCGCGCGCGCCGCTGCTCGCGCAGGGCTTCGAAAGCAAATCGCTGCAGCAGATCCCTCTCCCACTGCGTCTCGTTACCGGGTGTCGGCTGATTCATCCTGCTCTGCTTCCTTGGGGTCCATGGTTGGTTGAAGGCGCGTCAGAACCTCGGTGAGTTCTTCGGGCAGCCCGGCACGCACAACGATGCGCTGCCCAGCGAGTTCGAACTCCAGGCGCGCAGCATGCAGAAAGAGCCGCCGCAGGCCCAGTGTGCGCGCAGCCGCGTTGGCAGCATGATCCCCGTAGCGATCATCGCCGGCAAGCGGATGACCAAGGTGCGCGGCATGCACCCGGATTTGATGGGTGCGGCCGGTGGCCGGTTCTGCCCGCACCAAGGTCCAGTCCGCGTAGCTCTCCATAATGCTGAAGTCGGTGACCGCGGCGATACCGCCCTCGGTCGTGACCACATGCCGTTCGGAATCACGCCGATTCTCCACATCCATGGCGGCGTCCACCCGAACCCGACGTCGATCGAGACGGCCCGCGAGCAGTGCGGTGTAGCATTTGCGGAACCGGTGTTCCGCCAGCCCGGCATTCAGTTCACGCAAG
>VGUA01000054.1 GCA_016874535.1 Gammaproteobacteria bacterium | reverse complement strand
AGGCGGATCTCAAGCAGCTGAGTGACGCACAGAAAAGCAAGCTGCGCATCGGCATCTGGGATCAGGGGCCGACCACCGAATGGATCTACCGCCTCGGCCTCATCGATCAGTCGACCCCTTATCCGATCATGTCCGGTGATGCGCGTCAGGGCCCGGGACACATCATCGAGGGAGATCTGGTGAAGGATGAAGTCAACCTGACCTTCGCCTGGGGCCCCATCGCCGGCTACATCGCGAAGAACATGCCGGACCACGAGCTCGTGGTCATCCCGCTCGAAAATGAAAAAGGAGAGACCGACGGCCAGCCCTGGGAAATCCGCTTTGATTTTCAGATTGCGGCAGCGGTTCGCCATGGTGAGGACGCCTGGCGTGATGAGGTGGATGCGCTGATCGCGAAGAACCAGACTGCGATCGAAGCCATTTTGGCCGAGTATGGGGTGCCACTGCTGCCCTTGAAGGCGACTCCCGCACGAAAGGACGACGATGATTGAACGCCTCCGCTGTGCCGACATGTTCGTGCGTACCCTGTGCCTGCTCGGCCTCTGCCTGACCGTTGCAGCGTCGTGGGCCGATACCCCGCAGGCTCCCGCGGAAAGCTTTTCGGAAGCGGAACGCCTGCTGTGGACAGGGGATCAGCTGAAGGCGATCGAAGCGCCCATGACACTCGAATACCGCTTCAAGAAATCAGGCACCCTGGAAGCAGGATTCGAAGACAAGGTGGTCTTCACCATCCACAAGGTGCGGCCGGATGGCCTGAAATCGGCCTCTCTCGCGTTTTTCACCGGTGAGCGGCAGTTTCCCATCGAACCGGAGGAAGCCACGGACGCCAACCCGGTGCTCAAGGTGTATCTCCAGGGCGATGTCTATGAAATGAACCGCCTGACCGACGCGGATGGCAAGGCCCGCGAACGCTGGCGTTATTTCCAGCGACGTATCAAGTTTGCGCTGGCCGAGGCGGCCGAAATAAAACCTGTCTCCTTCGAGTTCCAGGGACGGCGTCATGAGGGCAGGGAGATCCTCTTCGCGCCGTACGTGAAGGATCCGAAGCGGGCACTGTTCGAACGCTTTGCCGACAAGACCTACCGCGTGGTGGTGAGCGAAACATTGCCGGGCTACCTCCATGAGGTCACAACCCTGGTACCGGGAGAGGGCGAGGGCGCTCCGCCGCTCATTGCCGAAACCCTCAGTCTGGTCTCAGCCAAGCCGCTCTGAAGCCATTGCCCGCGTGCACGTGCGCACTGTTCACTGTGCGCACGCCGGATCTGCTCCCCGGCGTGCCAACCGTCGAGACCTTCAGTCTTTCCTGACTTCTATGCCGGTTCTCCAGTGGGTACCGCAGTGCTCGCGGCGGCCAACTGGATCGCGCAGAACTTGAATTCGGGAATCTTCCCGAAGGGATCCAGCGCTTCGTTGGTCAGCAGATTCGCCGCGGCTTCGACGTAGCAGAAGGCCATGAAAACCGTGCCACGCTGGACGCCCGGATCCGGCCGCACGCGGGCCACGAGTTCGCCGCGCCGGGAGGAGGCGCGCACGAAGCCCCCCGCCATCAGGCCGGTGGCGGCCATATCCTCGGGATTCACGTTGAGGACGGGCTCAGGCTCCAGCGCATCCAGCACCGAGGCATGTCGCGTCATGCTGCCTGTATGCCAGTGCTCCAGCTGGCGGCCGGTGATCAGCACGAAAGGGTACTCGGGATCTGGCAGCTCGTCGGCGTGAATGAAGGAGGCGGGCACGAATCTGCCGCGTCCGTTGGGCGTGGGGAAGCCCTCGCCGAAAAGGATCGCCTGCCCGGGATCGCCCTCGTGTTCGCAGGGGTAAGTCACCGAATGTTGCTGCTCCAGGCGTTGCCACGTGATGCCGGCGATGCTCGGCGCCGCCTCGCGCATTTCCGCGAACACGTCCTCGGGCCCGGCGTAGTGCCAGTCCAGGTCCAGGCGGCGCGCCATCTCCTGGATGATCCACAGATCCTGGCGTGCATCCCCCGGGGGGGAAATCGCCTGCCGACCCAACTGCACGCGCCGATCCGTGTTGGTGAACGTGCCGGTTTTCTCGGGAAAGGCGGATGCGGGCAGGATGACATCCGCAAAGCCCGCAGTCTCTGTGAAGAAGATGTCCTGCACGACCAGATGTTCGAGTTCCGCGAGCGCCTGGCGTGCATGGTTGAGATTGGGATCGGACATCGCCGGATTCTCGCCCATGATGTACATGCCCCGAATCTGTCCGGCGTGGATAGCGTGCATGATCTCCACCACCGTCAGGCCTAGTTTCGCGTCGAGCGAGGTGCCCCACAGGGCTTCGAAGCGGGCCCGTACCTGCGCATCATCCACCCGCTGGTAATCGGGAAACACCATCGGGATGAGTCCGACATCGGATGCGCCCTGCACATTGTTCTGGCCGCGCAGGGGATGCAGGCCCGTGCCCGGCCGGCCAATCTGCCCGGTGAGCAAGGCCAGCGAGATCAGGCAGCGGGCGTTGTCCGTGCCGTGCACGTGTTGCGAGATCCCCATGCCCCAAAAAATCATCGCGCCCTTGGCCTTGGCGTAGCGACGTGCCACGTCACGCAGCACCTCGGCGGAGATGCCACACAGCGGCGCGACTTTTTCCAGACTGTAGTCGGCCACGCAGCGTTTCAGGGCCTCGAAGCCTTCGGTGTGACGGGCGATGTAGTCCCGGTTCTCGAGTCCCTCCTCGATGATCACCTGCATCAAGCTGTTCAGCAGTGGCACATCGGTATCCGGACGGAACTGCAGGAAGTGCGTCGCGTGGCGGGCGAGCTGCGAGCTGTAGGGATCCATGAGGATGAGGGTCTTGCCATCCTTCACCGCATTCTTCATGAAGGTGGCGGCCACCGGATGATTCACCGTCGGACGTGCGCCGATGATGATGATGACCTCCGCTTCGCGCACATCTTCCACGGGATTGGAAACAGCGCCCGAGCCCAGGGTCTCCAGCAATGCTGCCACTGAGGAGGCATGGCACAGCCGAGTGCAATGGTCGACGTTGTTCGTGTGGAAGCCGGTGCGTACCAGCTTCTGGAACAGATAGGCTTCTTCATTGGAGCCCTTGGCGGAGCCGAAACCCGCGAGACTCGCGGGCCCCGTTTCATCGCGGATGCGCTTCAACCCACCCGCTGCAAGAGCGAGCGCCTCATCCCAGCTGGCCGGACGGAAGTGGGTCCAGATCTCCTCGCGCGGAATGAGTCTTGCGGTCTTGGGTGCACCCTCCCGCCGGATCAAAGGTGTGGTCAGGCGATCCGGATGATGCACGTAATCGAAGCCGTAGCGGCCTTTGACGCACAGGCGACTGTGATTGGCCGGACCATCCCGGCCATCCACGCCGATGATCCTGTCGTCCTTGACGTGAAACTTGAGCAGGCAGCCGACTCCGCAGTAGGGGCAGGCGGAGTCCACCGACTTGTCAGCCACAGTGGCTGATTCCGGTCGCGCCGGCATCAAGGCCCCGGTGGGACAGGCCTGCACGCACTCTCCGCAGCTCACACAGGTGCTGTCGCCCATGGGATCGTCGAGATCGAACACAATCGCGGAATGCTCTCCGCGGAAGGCGTAACCGATGACATCGTTGACCTGCTCTTCGCGACAGGCCCGAACGCAGCGCGTGCACTGGATGCAGGCGTCGAGGTTGACCGCGATTGCAGGATTGGACGCGTCGGCCGATGGCTGGTGCCTGGCCTCGAAGCGTGACTCGGTGACTCCCAGCTTCTCGGCCCAGTGGGCGAATTCGGAGTTCGGCGTATAGGCGCGGGTACCGGCTCCCGGCATGTCGGCCTGCAAGAGTTCGAACACCATGCGCTGTGAATGGAGGGCGCGTTCGCTTTCCGCGCTGACTTCCATGCCCGGGCGCGGTTGCCGACAGCAGGACGGTGCGAGTACGCGCTCACCCTTGATCTCCACCACACAGGCGCGGCAGTTGCCGTCGGGCCGATATCCGGGCTTGTAGCAGAGATGAGGGATCTCGATCCCCACTCGACTCGCTGCTTGCAGGATGGTCTCGCCCGGCAAGGCTTCCAGGGCCCGGCCGTCGAGGGTGAAGGGAATGGACGAGACTGGGCTTTCCACGGGCACGGCACTCATCGTGGCTCAAACTCCTCGGGGAAGTAGCGCAGGGCGCAGCGCATGGGATTGGGGGCGGCCTGGCCGAGACCGCAGATCGAGGCGTCGCCCATGGCGATCGCCAGATCTTCCAGCAACGCACCATCCCACACGGGCTTTTCCATCAGCATCACGGCCTTGGCAGTTCCCACCCGACAGGGCGTGCACTGTCCACAGGATTCATGGGCGAAGAAGCGCGTGGCGTTGAGTGCTGCCGCTCGCGCGCTGTCCTTGTCCGACAACACGATGACCGCAGCCGAGCCGATGAAGCAGCCATGCGGCTGCAGGGTGTCGAAGTCGAGCGGCAGGTCACCCAGCGAGGCAGGCAGGATGCCACCGGAGGCGCCACCCGGAAAATAGCCGTGAAACACGTGTCCCGGCAGCATGCCGCCGCAGTATTCATCGATCAATTCACGCACCGAGATGCCGGCAGGCGCGAGGTGCACGCCGGGCTTGCAGACCCGACCACTGACCGAGAACGAGCGCAGGCCCTGGCGATCGCGCCGCCCTTGTGACGCAAACCACTGAGGGCCTTTCTCGAGGATGTCGCGCACCCAGTACAAGGTCTCCATGTTGTGTTCCAGGGTGGGGCGACCAAACAGACCCACTTGCGCCACGTAGGGCGGACGCAGGCGAGGCATGCCGCGTTTACCCTCGATGGACTCGATCATTGCCGACTCTTCACCGCACACATAGGCACCTGCGCCGCGGCGCAGTTCGATGGTGGGCAGCGGACAGGGTGGGTCGGCCTGCAAGGCGGCAAGTTCGCGTTCGAGCAGTGCGCGACAGCCGGCATATTCATCCCTGAGGTAGAGATAGCAGGCCTCGGCTTCGATTGCCCAGGTGGCAATCAGCATGCCTTCCAGGAAGCAGTGCGGATCGCGTTCGAGGTAGTGACGGTCCTTGAAAGTGCCTGGCTCACCCTCATCGATGTTGACCGCAACGAGCCGTGGCTGCGGCTGCTGGCGCAAGGTTTCCCATTTCAGACCGGCCGGAAAACCGGCACCGCCGAGGCCGCGCAGCCGGGAGTCCTTGAGGATCTGCACCACGTCTTCACGCGTATGGTGCCCCTCATGGCAGGCGCGGAGCGTGCCATAACCCCCAAGGGCCCGGTAAGCCGCGAAATCGAGTGCGGATTCGGGCAGATCCGCCGTGATGTTTCCGGCCTCGACCGCGGTGGTCACGGTCTCGAGCGTGGCGTGTTCGATGGGTCGCTGGCCCACCACCACCACCGGCGCCGCCTGGCATCTGCCGACGCAGGGCACGCGCTGCACACGCACCCCGGCGCCCAGTGCCGCTTCGAGGTGATCGTGCAGCTTGTTGGCGCCGAACATCTCGCAGGTGATGGAATCGCAGACCCGTACGGTGAGCGCGGGCGGTGCCGACTGGCCTTCCTTCACCACATCGAAATGGTGGTAGAAGGTTGCCACTTCGAACACTTCCGCAGGCGCGAGCTTCAGCTCTTCGGCGAGGGCCGCGAGATGCGCGGCGCTGAGATGGCCGTGCGCGTCCTGGATGAGATGCAGGAATTCGATCAGCAGGTCGCGCCGGCGTGGGCGATCCGCCAGCAGGGCCCGCACCTCTTGTCGCGCCGAGGCATCTACGAGGCGACCGCGCATGCGGCCTTTGCGTGCAATCTGCGACAGGGGTCAGCGTCCTGGAAAAAGTATTTCGCCCTGCCCGCCGCAACCGCGATCGCCGACCAGTCGGCGCACCCGACGGAAGCCCCGCAGGGCCCGGGCGTGGCGCGGGTCGAGGGTTTCCAGATGCCGCATGAGCAGGGTGATGAAGGAAAGTTCGTGTGTCCCGGTGGCGACGAACGTGGGAGGGACGGTGCAGTCTCCGGCCTTGATGAGCAATGAGCCACGCCGCATGCCCGAGCCGGGGGAGTCGCCCGGCGTGCCGAGGATGATGACGGTGCCCGCAATCATCTGGCTGGCGGGCGCCGGGCCCGTATCCCCGGCGACGAGGATGAGACCGCGACGCAGACGATCGGCGAGCCTCGCGCCGGCATTCCCGTCTATCAGCAGGCTGCCACCACGCATGCCCGAGACGGCGCCCGGCAATGGGCCACCGGCGAAATCTCCCACGGAGCCGCTGATCCGGATGAGGCCGGCACGCATGCCGGCACCCACGCGGTGGCGGGCATTGCCGGTGAGGCGGATTTCACCGCCCCGCATGCCAGCGCCGACAGCGTCGCCGCAGTCGCCCTCGAGCAGCAGCAGACCTTCGCGCATTTCCGTGCCAAGACCTTCGAGCGCGGGCGTCACCCCCGTGATGCGGAGCCTGTCCGCTTCCGGTTTGCCACTGAGGGCAAACAGCTCGTCGATGGTCCGGGTTTTGCCGTCCATACGCAGCTTCATGCGGCCGAGTACCGCGAGCTCGAGTCCACCCACCAGCGCGGGCTGCAGGCCGGACACATCCACCGGCGAAGGCACTGGCAGGCGCAGGCGCAGGGTGATCATCGACGCCTCCGCGGGGCCATGATCTCCCTCAGCTTGAAGTGGAAAGGTCCGAGATTCCCGCCATAGTTGCCCGCTGTGATCGCCACGATGCCGCCTTTGCGCCCTCTGCTGCAGGCGGCCGCTACGCCTACCCGGGTGGCCTCGTTGATCGCCTCGACACTGAGGCCGTCGATGACGATTTCGAGCACCGCGCCGACAGAATCTGGGAGGGCCGAGGTCACTACCTGCTTGAGGGTGGGGCAGTAGCGATCATTGGTGGACGCAGGCAGGGTCTTGTAGCGGGACCCGACCTTCGAGCCTGATCGCACCACCCCGCCGGGAAAAGGCATGATGACTTCCGGGATCTTGCGCATGGCTGCCACGGCGAGCTCGCTGGCAGCCAGCGCATCGGCCTGGGTTTCGGCGAGGATCAAGAAATTGCCACCGCCGATGGCCTTGGTCATGCGCGTGACGTCCTCGCACAGGAATTCGCCATCCATCACCGGCACACGCCAGTAACGCTTGCTGCCGATCTTCTTGGCAATCTGGTGACCGTCACCGAAGAAGCGCAAGGCCTTGCCCAAAGGCAGCGCATCGCCTTCTTCGAGACCGGCAAAGCAGGCGCTGGTCGGCGCAGTGAGCACGCACTGGCCCACCCGATTCTGCAACTGGCGGGTGAGCTCCTTGGTGCTGGTGGCGAAGAGCAGCACCGACACGCCCGGACGTCCGTCGGGTGTCTCTGCGGGTTTGAGCCGCCGCTCGATCCCCGCCTCGCAACCGCAGGCAATGACCGAAGTGGCAAAGCCCGTCAGCGCCTGCGCCGCATGCATGGCCCAATTTGCGTTGGCGGCGGTGATCAGAAGCCGCGTGGCCTTCATGGGGAAGGCCTCGGCGAAGGTATCCTCAATCAATACGCCATTGATCTTCATGCGCTTCAGCCTTGCCGCCGCGTGGAGTGGATGCACAGTGGGCTGCGACCGAGATCCTCGATCTCGGCATCCGACACCATGAGATTGCGACGCCTGACCGACATGTAGCGCGCGAAGTAGTCGTCCAGGCTGCGCGTGATACCGGCGTCATACTCGGCGCGCGTGACATGGGTCGCGCCGTTGGGGGCCGCCACGACGCGCCCGTCCTGCACCACGACCTGTCCGCTTTTGAACACATAGCGCGCGCTGCTGAACATCCGTTCCCGATCGGCATGTTCGCGATACACGGCGATGTCTGCGCGTGCGCCGACACCCAGATGCCCGAGATTGGCCAGCCCGAGACTGCGGGCGGGACCGGCGCGCGTGAGGATGGCGATTTCGTAGAGGCTGTACTCGCGGTCTAGGCTCGCGAGGTTCGAGGCCGCCACCGCCTCCGGCATCAGGGTTGCCAGCATGTCACGCCGGAAGGATCGGTCCATGAGCAGGCGGATCAGGTGCGGATAACTGGTGAACGGCGCGCCGTTGGGGTGATCGGTGGTGAGAAAGATTCGCCAGGGGTCGCCGACGGACAGGAACAGCTCGAGCCCGATGATCCATTGCAGGGCGTTGACGAAATTGCGGTCGCGGTAGTGGAACGGAACCACGCCGCAACCGGCGTCGCATTCGATGTCCATGAGCACGCTCTTGCGCGGCGAGGCGAAGGCGCTGCCGGCATGCTGGCGCATGCTGTCCCCGGATTCAGTGACCGTCTGCCCGAACATGATCTGGCCCACATCGACCGAGATGTTGGGGGAACGATTCACCGCTTCCGCAATCGCCAGTGCGCCGGAGGAGAATTTTCGATCGCCTTCCACGCCATAGCTGTGGAACTGCACATGCGTGAGATGGGCGGGCAGGCCCTCGAGGCCCGCGATGGTGGCGAGCGTGGTATTCACATTACCGGGCACGCCGAGATTGCAGCCATGGATATGCAGGGGATGCGTCACACCCAGGTGATTGAGATTGCGCGCGAGTGACAGCAGGATCTGGCGCGGCGTGATCCCGTAGGCCGTGTTCTCCTCATCCAGATCCAGCTTGCGCTGGTTGAACTTGAACGCATTGATGCCGCCCGGGTTCACCACCTTGATGGCCATTGCCTGGCTGGCGTGCAGGGTCCAGGCGATGTAATCGGCGATCTCGCTGTCCGGGGCACCTGCGGCAAGCCGACGCAGCAGGAAGTCGTCATTGCCGAGCAGCGCGTAGGCACCTTTGTCCACAATGGGCGTGTCGGCGAGCTCCATATGGGCTTCGCGGGCATTGGCCGGCAGCATTGCCGGTTCGAAACAGGCGGTGTAGCCCATTTCCGCATAGCGATAGCCGGCCGTGAGCGTGGAAGGTGTAGCGACTCCGCTGCCCGGCCAGGGATGGCGGTCTCGGCCGACCAGTGAGGCGAGATGTTCCTCGGGCAGCATCATCCGCGCGAGATTCACCTTGCCACCGCCGATATGGGTGTGGATGTCGACGCCACCGGCCATCACCACGCAGCCATCCACATCCAGAGTCTGCGTGATCTCCGCGGGTGTGCGCGGCGCTGCTGCAATGTGGCCGCTGTCGTCGATGAAGAGTGATCTCGACTCGCCATCGACACCATGTGTGGGGTCGTAGATCCGACCTCCACGCAGCTCCGTCAGCCGCCGCGTCGTCATGGCTTGCGCTCCAACGCGGACTGCAGTCGTTGCAGCACTTCGGTCGCACTCGGATGGTGGGGTGCACGAAGCGCCCGCAGCGGCAGCGCCACCACGCCATCGGTGCGGATGAGCTGGCCCGGATGATCGATGCCGGGTATCCCTATCGGCAGGTAGACGTCGGGAGCTTCACTCGGGGCGAGCCCGGGTGGCGCCAGCACGATGCTGGGCTTGTCGCTTGCGGGTGGGCGCGCCTGACTGAAACTGCCGAGGTGAAGCACCAGATCGATGCCTCCCTCGGCAAGCGCGGTCGTGCTTCCACCCAGCTCGCCGCGCGGCATGAGCGCACCCCGGGAGAAGCCCACGCCGGTGCCGAAGCCGGTAAGCCAGGCCGATACCGCGAGCGCCGACTGCGCACCGTCATCACCACCTAGCGCGAGCCCGGCGGCCCTGCGGGTCCGATTGATCTGCGCCACCAGCTCACACGCGGCACCAATCACGAGATCCGCAGTGGCAGTTGGCAGCTGCCCCGGGGCCCAGACAAACACGGGATATTCGGCTGCGGCGATGCGCGCCGCCAAGGCCTGCAAGGCGTCGCTCACGGAGGGCAGGGGAATTCCCTGCAACAATCCCTGCAGCGTGCGAATCGATTCGGCGAGCCGGTCGATGGGGGTGGGCAGAACGTCCATTGGAAGATCGGCAGGACAGGTCGGCGTATTCGCCTTGGGCCCCAGATGCACCAGTCGGCGGTGCGCACGTCGCGCTTGCTGCAAGGCGTGCTTGCCGGCCACATGGCGTTCGAGGAATCTCGGAAAACCGCGATCGAGATCCACACCCAGCATCACCACCAGATCAGCGCGGTTCTGTACCTCGCCGAGGGTCGTGGTGTGCCAGCCTCGGCTCTGCAGTACACGCAGGCTGCTGTTCAAGGCCTGCGAGTGCATGTGATCAACCACGGCGTTGCAGTGCTCTGCAAGCCGGAAGAGGGCGCGCAAGCCTTGCACATCGCTGCCCAGGCCATGGAAGAGGGGGCGTTGGCTCCTGCGCAGGAGTTTCGCGGCGGCGGTGAGCGCCACGTCGAAATCGACGGCTTTGCCGCCGACACTCGGCGCGCCAGTCACTTCTGCGGCAGCATAGGCCACTGCGGCTCGAGGGCAGGCGTTGCGGGGAATCAATCCGGGACGAAGAGAAGCTTTCAGTGCGAGGTCATCGCACAGCAGCGCACAGAAGGGACAGGCAAGGTCTTCTGTTGCGGACGCTTCGGGGGATTGGGGTGCAGGGGTTCTTGGCACGGCTTGACCAGCTTGGGGAGTGATTGACCAGTCTGGGTCTGCCCACGCTTGCAGCGTCCGTGGCGACTGGAAAGGACGGTAGCACAGACACGTGCGTGGTCCCAAGCCCTGCTGGGCGTGACGATCGCCGTCCCGGGTTCGATCGGCATTTGTGATGAGCCCCTGCCATGGCTCAAACTTGCACCATGGAATACCGAGCTTTCTCCCTGCTTTGCGCGCCGTTTCAAGCCTTGTTGCGGCAACGTTCCCGGCGCCACCGCGCGCCCGACATCCGGGTGGCAGAGTTGAAACTGAGGATCGCTTCTCCCGCCCGCCTGCATCTCGGCTTCCTTGATCTGAACGGTAGCCTGGGACGCCGGTTTGGCAGTGTGGGCCTTGCGATCACTGGGCTCGATGCGCGCGTCACGGCTGCACTTTGCCCGCCAGGGGAAGCCCCTGCAGTGAGTGCTGCCAACCATGGCTCGCGGATCGAGGCAGTGCTCACGGCGCTGTCGCGTCATTACGGGGAACAGGCTCGAGTCCAGATCTCCCTCGAGGCTTCGGCACCAGTGCATGCCGGGCTGGGCTCGGGCACGCAGCTCGCCCTCGCAGTCGCCAAGGCCTGGACACTCGTGCACGGCCTTGAGGTCCCCACACGAACGCTTGCTGGCGTGGTCGGTCGCGGTCAGCGCTCGGGGATTGGTATCGCGGTTTTTGAACAAGGCGGTGTCGTCATCGATGGTGGGCGCGTGGCCGGGGGCGCGCAGCCCGCACCGGTACTCGCCCGTTACGAATTCCCCGCTGCCTGGCGCATCGTGCTTGTTTTCGATGAAGAGGATCATGGCCTCCACGGGCCCGAGGAACTCGCGGCCTTCGCGCGCCTGCCCCCCATGTCGGAGAGCGTCGCGGCGGCGCTTGCGCGCTGGTGTCTGCTCGGCCTGATGCCGGCGTTGGCAGAAGGGGATTTCCCTGCATTCAGCGCCGCAATCGATGAAATACAGACGCGGGTGGGAGATTACTTCGCGCCCTGCCAAGGCGGGCGTCGCCATGCGAGTCCCGCCGTGGCTGCGGCACTCGAATCCGTGCGCGCGCGTTTCGGTCTGCGCGGTCTTGGCCAGACATCCTGGGGGCCCACGGGTTTCGTGTTCGTGCCCGATACTGAAACAGCTGATGCGGTGGTTGCACATCTGGAGACGACAGGCGGATCGACTGCACGCTTGCGCTGCCAGGTCGTGACCGGCTGCAATCACGGCGCCATAATCGAATCAAAGGCGTGATCGCAAACCTGCCCGAGTCACAGGAAGCACCCATGAAGGATCCCTATCTGCTGCACGTTTTCGCGCCCACACGCTACGTGAGCCCGTTCGACATCAACATGGCGTATGAGGCTCACTACGATGCCGTGATCCCGTACAACAACGTCACCCTGGAAGAAATCTACGCGCTCACCCAGGACACCATCTTCTCGCGCAGTCCCGAGGGCGTTAAACGCACCGGCATCTTCATCGGTGGACGGGATTTCGATCTCGCCTTCGACATGCTGGAGGCCGCGCGCAATGCCATGGTGCCGCCCTTTGCGGTGTCCGTGCTGGCCGATCCCAGTGGTGCCATCACCACGGCTGCAGCCATGGTGGCGCTCGCCGAATCCTGGCTCGTGCGGGACAGCGGCACTGATTTCTCGGGGCGGACGGTGGCCGTGCTTGGGGGCACCGGTCCGGTAGGGGCATGCGTGGGGCTGCTGGCGGCACGCTGTGGCGCCAAGGTCCGTCTCATCAGCAACAGGGGACGTGCACAAGCCGAAACAGCGGCCAAGGCGATTGCTTCGCGCTTCCACTGCACTCTTGAGGGCGCCGATGGAGGCTCTCCTGAAGCCTTGGCTTCGGTGCTTGCCCATATTCCGGAGTGGTCTTCAATACCGCCAAGGCCGGGGTGCGCGTGCTCGGTGCTGAATTGCTGGCCAATACTTCCGGTCTCAGGATTGCCGTGGATGCCAATGCGGTGCCGCCTGCCCGCATCGAGGGTATCAAGCTCAAGGACAACGGGGCGGCGCTCGCGACAGCGGATGGCAACTGCCGCGGCATTGGTGCGCTCGCCGTGGGGGATGTGAAGTACCGCGTCCATACAGGACTGCTGACGCGCATGTACGAGGCCTCAGAACCGGTCTACCTGGCCTACGACGAAGCCTTTGCCCTGGCGCGGAATCTGGTGAGGGCTTCCGCCGATCGCTGAGACCGTCCTGATTCTGGCCCAGTCCGCACGTGCCCTCGCCTCGGCGGCACGGGCTGCGGGCTTCGAGCCCCATGTGCTGGACCTCTTTGGTGATGAGGACACCCTCGCTTGCGCAGCCTCGTGGCAACGTCTGGAACTCGATGCCAGGGGGCAGACCGACTGCCCGCAGGTGGTTGCCGCCGTGCAGCGTCTGCGCGAACAGATGCCTTCCCTGCCGGTGGTCTGGGGAGGGGGCATGGAGGCACAGCCCGCACTCTTGCAGGCACTGGCGGCGGGCGGTGCCCTCCCCGGAAGTGAGGTCGCGGGTGTCGCCCGTCTGCTCGACCCGTTTGCTGTCGCTGCGACCTTGCGCGCGCAAGGAATCCTCATGCCGCAGATGTCCCGTGACCTGCCGGATGATCCGGGTGGGGCGGGTTGGCTCAGCAAGCAGGCAGGGGGCGCGGGGGGGATGCAGGTACGACCGGCTGACCGGAACACAGCGCCGGAACCCGGGACTTATTTCCAGCGCCACATCGACGGTGAGGCCTGCTCGGTCACCCTGCTCGCGATGGCAGACGGGGTGCGTGTCCTCGGCTGGAATCGCCTGCTGCGCGATGCATTCATGGCCGGTCCGGGTTTTGCATGGCAGGGCGGCATCGCTGCTCCCGATCTTCCGCGGGCAGCACGGGAATCGATTGTCCGCGCCGCCGGGGCGATCGCCGCCGAGTTCGGTTGGCGCGGTCTGTGTGGTCTCGATTTCATCCTGCCGACGGACGGCGGTGAACCCGCGGTGATTGATCTCAACCCCCGACCCACCGCGACGTTCGTGCTGCACACCGCTGCTGCTCAAGCTTTTCGGCTGCATCTGGACGCCTGCCGTGGCCTGGCGCCAGTCGCGATGCGCCTCGAGAGTCCGTCTGCTCGACAGGGTCTGCGAGTGGTGTATGCGGCCCATCCCCTGATCATTCCAAACTCGCTAGACTGGCCACCTTGGATCAGCGATCGACCCGCACGCGGCAGCAGCGTGCGCGCGGGCGATCCTGTCTGTACCGTGCATGCATCCGGCAGCTGCCACGCGGAGATTCTTGCAAGCCTCCAGTCGCGTGCACTAGAGCTCATGGATTGCCTCTGCCACCCACCCTGAAAGCTGCACGCGGGGAGTCGCGATGGATACCAGCCACCTCTTGCCCAGAGCCAACGTCAACACCTGTGCCGAACCCCTGATCGGCGCACTGCTGAAAGACCCCGCCCGCTACCGGGTGCAGATGTCCACCCTGGAGAGCGGAACCCGCCTCATCGATGCGGGCATCGCGGCGCCCGGCGGGTTGGAGGCCGGGCGAATCATCGGCGAGATCTGCATGGGCGGTCTCGGCACCGTCGCCTTGCGCGCGAATACGCCTTTCAAGCGCTGGGCATGGCAGGTCGATGTGCATGCGAGTGATCCCGTGACCGCCTGCCTTGCATCCCAATATGCGGGCTGGAGCCTCAATCACGGCAAGGGCGCAGAGGGCTTCAATGCCCTGGGCTCGGGCCCCGGCCGCTCCATCGGCAGCCGTGAGCCGCTGTTCGATGAACTCGCCTACCGCAATCCCCCCGCGCCCACCTGCCTCGTGCTGGAGGTCGATCGCCTGCCGCCACCGGAAATCGTCAGCAAGATCACGCAGCAATGCCAGATCTCGCCTGCCGATCTCACACTCATCCTCACGCCGACCTCGAGTCTCGCCGGCGGCGTGCAGATAGTTGCGCGCGTGCTCGAAGTGGCCTTGCACAAGGTGCATGCGCTGGAGTTTCCGCTGGAGAAAATCGTCGATGGCGCAGGCACTGCTCCCATCCCGCCGCCCACAGCCAACTTCATCAAGGCCGTGGGGCGGACCAACGACGCGATTCTTTTCGGCGGTAGGGTCCAGCTCTACGTCGATGCCACGGACGAGGACGCCGAGGCGCTCGCCAATGCCCTGCCCAGTGCCGCATCGCGTGATTTCGGCCGACCCTTCGCCAAGGTCTTCAAGGACTACGAGTACGATTTTTACAAGGTCGACCCCATGCTCTTCTCGCCTGCCGTGTGTGCAGTCACGGCGATGAAGAGCGGTCGCACCTTCGAGGCCGGGGCCTTGCGCGAGGATTTGCTCGATCTCTCGTTTGGAGGATGAACCTGCCGGCACGCGATCCGCGCGTCGTCATCTTCACCGACGAACCGGGCTGGCATGGCCGCTCGCTGCGTCGAGCCCTCGCTGCGCGTGGCGTCGAGGCGGTGTTCCTGTCGCTGAAGGAGGCCCGTTTCGACATTGCCAACGGACGACACCTGCCGCAGCTGCCGGGCTTTGAAGGAGCCCTGCCGCGCGGTGTCTTCGTGAGGGGCGTGCCGGGTGGGGCGCTGGAATCGGTCATCCTGCGCCTCGATGTGCTGCACACGCTGGCATTGCTCGGGGTGCCGGTGTTCAACAGCGGCCGCGCCATCGAGCGCACGGTCGACAAGCTGCTCACCAGCTTTCTGCTCTCCAGCCGGGGCGTGCCGACACCGGCCACCGCAGCCTGCGAGTCGCCGGCCGAGGCGCAAACGTTCTGTGCGCCTTTCTTCGCGGCACGACGCGCGGTGGTGCTGAAACCCCTGTTCGGATCCCAGGGGCAGGGCCTGGTGCTCGTGCATGACGAGACACAACTGGCAGCGTCGGTACCGGTGGGCGGCGTGTTCTATGTGCAGGAATTCCTCGGGAGCACGGCACCGCCCTACCAGGACTGGCGCGTCATGGTGATCGACGGTCGTGCGCGCTTCTGCATGCGACGCGAGAGCGCCCACTGGATCACCAACCGGGCACAGGGAGCGCGGTGCCTCGCGGCGCCTCTGGAGACGCCTCTGGCGGACTTGGCGGAGGCCGCCGCTGCGGCATTGGAAGTGGATTACGCCGGCGTTGATCTGCTGCGCGACCCTGAGGGCAACTGGCGCGTGATTGAGGTCAACGGCATCCCTGCCTGGTGGGGACTGACCCAGGCGACGGGCGCGGATGTGACCGGTGCGCTGGTCGAGGCTTTCCTGGCCCGCCTCCACTGATGGGCCAGGGGATGAACGAGCACTCTGCGGCCAGCCTGTTCCGGCTGGCCTGTCGTTACGACGTGCTGGCCTTCAAGCCCGGCAATGTCAGCATCGCCCGCGCCGGCCATGGCATGTCCGCGCAGGACTTTCTGGTCAGCGCGGCGCTGGCCGCGCCCTGTCTCGTGCGACAGGAGCGTCCGCTGGGGCGCCGGATTCGGGATGCCGCAGAAGCCACCGCGGCCGGCGTGGGCTGCAATACCAATCTCGGGATCCTGCTGCTCTCGGCACCGCTGCTTGCTGCCAGCGCGGCCAAGCCCGCCGGGACTCCGCTGGCCGCGCGCCTTGCAGGGATCCTGCGCGACACCACCCTCGACGATGCGGTGGAAGTCTACGCGGCCATCCGGGTGGCGCAACCGGCAGGTCTCGGCGCGGCGCCCGCCGAAGATGTGCACGGGACTCCCAGTCGCACGCTCAGGGACGTGATGGCCTTGGCTGCGGATCGCGATGAGGTCGCGGCCCAGTATGCCAATGACTTCGAGGCCGTGTTCCGGATTGGACTTCCGGCCCTGCAGGCATCGCTGCAATCGGGTGCCTGGCTTTCCCGGGCCGTGACGGATTGCCATCTGGCGCTGCTCTCCACGCTGGAGGACAGCCACATTGCGCGCAAGTGGGGGCGCGGGGCAGCGGCGGGTGTCAGGGCTGAGGCCCGGGCGGTGACAGCCGCCTTGAAAGCGTGCGACACTCGAAAGGCGAGGTGGCAGTTGCTGTCCGCCTTCGACAAAACACTGAAGGGCAGGGGACTCAACCCCGGCACCAGTGCCGACCTGACGGTGGCCAGCTTGCTGGCCCTGCTGCTGGATTCTGCGCCGGCGCCTTGAACCCTTGCAGCATTGCTGCGGCCCCGGGGCGCTGCAGCCAGGCACAAGAACAAATCTCGAGCACTGAACAGGAGAAATCAAATGGCTGTTGTAGATCGCGTTCTGGTTGGCGAATCGCTGGTCGGGGATGGCAACGAAGTCGCCCACATCGACCTCATCATGGGCCCCCGCGGCAGTGCGGCGGAGACGGCCTTCTGCAATTGCATCACCAACAACAAGGACGGCTTTTCCAGCTTGTTGGCAGTGGTGGCCCCCAATCTGGCCGCCAAGCCGAGCACCGTGATGTTCAACAAGGTGACGATCAAGGGCTCCAAGCAGGCGGTGCAGATGTTCGGCCCCGCCCAGCGTGGTGTCGCCATGGCCGTTGCCGACTGCGTGGAAGACGGCACCATTCCGGCCAACGAGGCCGACGACATCTTCATCTGCGTGGGCGTTTTCATCCACTGGCTCGCCGATGACGACAAGAAGATTCAGGAGTACAACTATCAGGCGACCAAGGAGTCCATCAAGCGCGCCGTGGCGCGCGAGCCGAAAGCCTCCGATGTGGTCCAGCAGAAGAGCAAGGTCGACCATCCTTTCCAGGCAAAGTGAAAGGAACTGCCGGGGCGGTCTTGACCGCTCCGGTTGAGCCCGCAAAGCCCCGCTTCGGCGGGGCTTTTGCTTTCATGCCGGCATGTTTTCCACGCCGGCCAGATCGCCCGGTGACAACACACCGCGGTGCAAGGCGGTTGCCAGCAGCACTGCGGCGACCTCCCTGTGCTTCAGGTTTTCCAGATCGTGGCGGTCGCGCACACCCCCCGCCGCGATGAGTCGCGCGGCGGGAGCCTGTGCCGCAAGGCGGTCGATCAGAGCGAGATCAGGGCCGAGCCCGCTGCCGACGTGATCGAGGTTCATGGCGATGATGGACTCGGGCCACAGTCCTGGCGCCGCCGCGAGCACCGCGGGACCGAGCACCTTCCCCTGGAGATGGTCAAGCGAGAGCAGGGGCGGCAATCGGCCGGTGCATCGCGCCCGTGTCGCATGCCAGGCGGCAATATCGTTCAGGGATTCACTGCCAATGATGAGCCGCACATTTGGCGCGCCCGCATAGACGGGCATGACCGAGCGCATTCCGAAGCCGGCATCCACCCAGAACTCGAGATCAGGATGTTGCGTCACCAATGCCGCTATCTCATGATCGTGCGCGCCGAGTTGGCGGATGGCCGCGAGGTCGGCGACGTAACAG
>VGUA01000053.1 GCA_016874535.1 Gammaproteobacteria bacterium | reverse complement strand
GAAACGCTGGATCCAGCCGCCATGTTCCATGCGCTTCGGATGGTGGACTGGGAACCCGGTCCTGTCGGCAGCCTCGCGCGCTGCACCCTCTGCGGCCAGTGCGAACCGGTTTGCCCGAGCAGGATCCCGCTCGCCGCCTGGTTTCGACAGGGCAAGGACATTTCGCACGTACTGGGACAGTGGGAAGACTCCGCTGGCCGTGCCCGGGAAAATCACGACCGCCGGATGCGCCGACTGGCCGCGCCGCCAGCTGATCGGGTGCCCGCGCTGCCCCCGCTCATGGTGCTGGACGCTGCTGCTGCCCGCGAGGAAATCGGTCAGGCGCTGTCCCGTTTGGGCGCGACGGCTCCGGCCAGTGTCGCGTGCCTCGGGGAATGAGCATGGACCGGCGTCGGGTCGTTTCCATCTTCAAGACTCTTGCGGCCGGGAATCCGGCACCCGAAACCGAACTGAAATATGGCAATTCCTTCCAGCTGCTGGTGGCGGTGATCTTGTCTGCGCAGGCCACCGATGCGAGCGTGAACAAAGCCACGGAGGCGCTGTTCCGGCGGGTGAAGACGCCGGCCGGGATGCTGGCCCTGGGTGAGGAGGGACTGAGGCAGCACGTGCGGACCATCGGTCTGTTCAATGTCAAGGCGCGCAACATCATGGAGACCGCCCGCCTGCTGGTTGCCAATCACGACGGCGAGGTGCCCGGGGAGCGCGAAGCCTTGGAGGCTTTGCCCGGGGTGGGACGCAAGACCGCGAATGTGGTGCTCAATGTCGCTTTCGGCCGACCCACCATGGCCGTGGATACCCATATTTTCCGGGTCGCCAACCGCACGGGTCTCGCCCCCGGACGCACGCCCCTGCAGGTGGAGCAAGGGCTGCTCGCCGCCATCCCCGCACGCTATCTCGACCACGCGCACCACTGGCTCATCCTCCACGGGCGCTACGTCTGCACTGCCCGCAAGCCGCACTGTGATGCCTGCAAGATTGCGCGCTGGTGTGACTGGGACCGCGATGCCAAGGCATGAAGAGAGACTTTCGCCATGTTTGCAGGCAGCCGCGAGGACAGCCGCCGTTTTTTCCAGACCTGCTGGCAAAAACGGCAAGCCGGTGCTGCGCTCGAACCGCTCGAACGTCTTGTGCTGCAGGTAATCGACGCCCACCCCGAGTATCTCGACGAGGTCAAGTCTGCGGATGTTCGCCGGCCAGGGCACGAGCCGGACCACAATCCCTTCCTGCACATGGGCCTGCACATTGCGCTGATCGAACAGTTGCAGGCTGATCGCCCCAATGGCGTACGTCTCGAGTACCAGCGGCTCTCTCCGTCAGGCTGTGACCTGCACGAAGTGGAACACCGCATGATGTGGGTGCTGTTCGAGGTTCTCCATGAGGCGCAGACGCGCGGCGCAATGCCTGACGAGCAGGCTTATCTGGCACGCCTGCGACAGCTGGCCCTGGAATGACCACGCGCACCAGACGGAGCGAGCGCCAAGGGCTGGCAGTGGAATCTCCTGCACTCGCGCTGCTCGAGGACATCAACCGCGATTTCGCGAGCTCCCTCAACCTCGACGAGACCTTGCAGCGAACCATCGATCGGGTGATGCAGCACCTGCACGTGGAAGCCGCCTCCATTTTTCTCCATGACACGGGTGACGGATCCCTGGTGTGTCAACGCTGCACGGGTCCGGTGGATATCACCGGGACGCGCGTGGCCGCAGGGCAGGGTATCGTCGGTCTGGTGGTCGCGACAGGTCAGGCCGTCATGGTCGAGGATGCCCGGCAGCATCCGGGATTTGCACCTCATGTGGATGAACGCAGCGGCTTCGTCACCCGCTCCCTGCTCTGTGTTCCGCTGCAGACCCGCGGTGAGCGCCTGGGTGCGCTGGAACTCATCAACCGGGGCGGTGAAGACGGCCCTTTTTCGGCAGGGGATCTGGACCTTGCGAGCGCCGTGGCTGCTGCCGCCGCGCTCGCCATCCAGAACGTGAGGATGGTCCGCGAGCTTCTCGAGCAGGAACGGATGCGCAAGGAAATCGAGCTTGCCCGCGACATCCAGCTGAGTCTTCTGCCGGCACAGGATCCGACGCTGGCCGTGGCCGGCTTGAATCTTCCGGCGCGGCGCGTCTCCGGCGATTTCTACGATTTCCAGCGCCGGGCCGACGGCATGATCCACTTCTGCATTGCGGACGTCGCTGGCAAGGGCATGGACGCTGCGCTGTTGATGACCCGCACCCTCAGCCTGCTGCGATGCCTGTCCAAGACCGCACGGGATCCTGCGTCCTTGCTGGAGCAGATCAACACCGAGTTATACGAGACGGAGTCACGCGGCCTGTTCGTGACCCTCGTGACAGGCCTGCTCGATCCGCTTACCGGCGATCTCGTCTACGCCAATGCAGGGCATCATCCCCCGCTGTTGCGACTTGGGCGCGGGCACTTCGAGTGCCTGCCCGTGCAGGCACCGCCACTGGGTGTGTTGCCGACGCTCGGAGTCCCCAATCAGCGGCTCTCACTGACCCGGGGCCCTTGCTATCTGCATACCGACGGGGTCACCGAGGCGCGCAATCCCGCGGGCGTGGCGCTGGGCCAGAGCGGCCTGTTGGCATTGCTGGACGAAGTGGATTCCCGGCCCTTGCGCGAGCGGCTGCCGGCCATCATTACCGCTCTGCGTGGGGAGCAGCGGGAGTTTCATGACGACCTGACCCTGCTGGCGCTGGCCCCGGCGATTGCCTCGCAGCCATTGCTGAGCCTGGAGTTCCCGGCCGAGGCCCGCCGGCTGAAGACTGTGCGCCGCGAATTGAGCCGCGTGTTACTGGCGCAGCAGCTGGATCCCAAGGACTGCGAGGCGCTGGTGGTGGCGGTGAACGAGGCCTGCATGAACATCATGCAGCACGCCTATGGCGAAGTCCGCGATGGCCCGATCAGTCTCGACCTGCGGCGAGTCGGAGACCGGCTGGATGTGCTGCTGGTCGATCACGCGCCGCCTGTGGATCACCAGATTATCGGACCGCGGGATCTGTCAGATCTGCGGCCCGGCGGTCTGGGCACGCATTTCATCCAATCCGTGGTTGATGAATGGCAATATGGGCACCTCGCGGATGGTCGCGGGAATACGCTGCGCTTGTGCAGGAAACTGTGTGCCGGAAAACCGGAGGAGGGTGCAGATGCGCTTCAAACTGACCGCCAGGGACGGCTTCTCGGTGGTCGAACTGGGCGGTGATGTCGATTTGTCGTGCTCGGCAGCCGCGCGCGAGATTATTCTGAAAAGTCTCGCGACGGGCCTACCCACACTGGTGGACCTCTCGGCGGTGACCTATATCGACAGCTCGGGGGTCGCGAGCCTGGTGGAGGGGTACCAGATGGCTCGCCGCAAGCAATTGGAATTCAGTTTGTTGAATGTGAGCGAGGCGGTGTTGAGCGTGCTGCAGCTCGCCCATCTCGACAAGGTTTTCAAAATCCACGCCGCGCCTGGCGAGTCACCGGCCCCGGCCTGAGCTGGCTGGGGCGGCCTTGCGGGTGGTCAACCCGCAAGACCACTCACATTACCGCGACGTAGGCCATCTTGATGCCGGCGAGTTCGATGATGTCGCCGTGCTTCAGGGCGTAAGTATGGACCGCGATGGGCTTGCCGTTGACGATGGGGAAGTTGTTGTTGCGGCCGTCGCCCTCGATATGGGTCAGGAAGTAGCCCTGGGTGCGCCGTGAGATGACCGCGACCTGCACCCCGGGCTTGCCCAGGGTGACCAGCGCCTTGGTGAGCTCGAGCTCCTTGCCGGCGATGGGCCCGTTCAGCACCTGCAGCTTGCCGAGCGGCATGCCTCCGCCAGCCGGCGCGACAGGACGGGCTGCGGCTGCGTTCAGCTGGGACCCGGTGTTGGACAGGCCCGCACCCTTGGCCGCCGCCGCTGCAGCAGTGGCGCTGCTCGGTCGGATGACCATGGTCTTCTCGAAATCCTCGTCATCCGCACTCGCATGCTCGTTGACATATTTGAGCTCATGCTTGCCGATGCCGATGACGTCTCCATCGCGCAGGGCGTGCTTCCCAGATCCTCCAGGAAGGAGTCATCCAGGATGGTGATCACCAGGGCGTGGCGGCCGCTGACCGCGGGGTTGTCGATGCGGACGTCGTTGTCGGTCTTGCGGCCGATCGTCATCCGCTCCTTGTTGAGCTGGAATTCGCCCTGCACCTCGCCATTCAGGCTGAGTAGGAGTTTGCCCATTCAATGCGTCCTATCGGCTGCCTCGCGACCGGAGGCTTGGTAGTTCGGACCCTGGGCCGCCGCCGGGTTTCAGGGCAGGGGGCGGGCGAGCACCACGGAAACCTTGTCTCTGCCACCACCTGCGTTTGCGAGTTCAACCAGTTCCCGCGCTGCGGTTTGTAGATTAGCACCATACCTGTCGAGGGTTAAATGTATATCTTCCGTGCTCACCATGTCGGTGAGGCCATCGGAACAGACCAGGAAGATGTCGTTCGGCAGGGAGTCCATCTGCTGTATGTCGACCTTCACCTCGGGGTCGATGCCGAGCGCGCGCGTCACCAGATTCCTGGGCGTGGTCGCTTCGGCTTCCTCGGCAGTGAGGTAGCCCTTGTCTATGAGTTCCTGGAACAGGGAATGGTCCGTGGTGACCTGGCTGAGCCTACCATCGCGCAGCCGATAAACCCGCGAGTCACCCACATGGGCCACCGTGGCCCGGCCCCGGGCGAAGAGCACAGCGGCGATGGTCGTGCCCATTCCGCGGCACTGCGGAATCTTGGCGGCGGTCTCGTAGATATGCCGATTGGCACTCTCGATGGCGGATCTGAGGAGCCCGGCCTCGTCTGCTCCGGATGCTAGGAACTCGCGTCGGCCGAGGCCGGCGCGAACATCATCCAGGACGACCTTTGCCGCGATTGCACTGGCGACTTCTCCTGCCTTGTATCCGCCCATGCCGTCGGCGACCAGCATCAGGCCGCTCTGCGGATCCGTGACGGCGCTGTCCTCGTTATTGGACCGCTTGAGCCCGGTGTCCGAGACATTCGCAAATTCCAGCTCAACGCCCTTGTGCATGCATCATTCCGGGTCTCGTGCATCCACGCGGGGGCGAACACCCGCGCAGACGGCTAGTCCGGTTTGCAGAATTCGGCAACCCGCGCTGCGACGTCTTTCCGGCGTTGCTCGAGTTCGCTGTCCGGCAGGATGATCTTGTTGCCATCCTTGTCCCGGGTGTAGAGGTAGGCCGAATATTCGAGCTCCACCTGCTCACGGCTGGCCGCATCACACTGTTCACGGCGACGGACCTTTTCATTTTCGGCCTCTGCGCGCGTGAGCTCACGCTCTTCCCGCTCCATCGCGTATTCGTCAAGCAGACGTTGGGTACGCTCCAGACGCCGAACTTCGCGGGCAGCGGTGTCGTCTGCGCCACCCTGCCGCACTTCGACCTTTTGTGCGCTCGGCGTCTGGGGACGATCACCGAAGTGCACGTCGCCGGCTTCATCCACCCAGCGATAGATTTCCGCTGCCTTCGGGCCGGGAGGGAGCGCGCCCGAAACCAGCAGAATCCAAAGTGTCTTTCTTGGCAGTGGGATGCCGGCACCCATGACTGTTCCTGTCCTGCGGGATGTCACAGGTTACAGGATGGCGTGCCCGCCGGCGATCCCGGCGCGACGCTCAAGATCGGCACAAAGCTTGCGCCATGTACCTGCGGGATTGGGCAACAGGAGCAGGTTCGTGCGGGAAGATTTCCGCCCGGACGCCTGCCTCAGGCTGATGTTCCTCATGCGCCTGTGAATGATTGATGCCAACGTCCCGCTGAGCCCGGCAAAGTTGCGTTGAGGCCGGGTTCGGGACATGCGCACAGGATTTTTGGGGCGCGCTGGTGAAGTCGGGAGAATGGGAGCCGCGACAGGGAAGTCGCGCAAGGCAGGTATCAGGGATGAGGCCTGCGGAAGGGTTCAGGGATGAGCCCGGTGGGTTGGATGGCCGGCGGGAAGCCGGCCATCCGCTCTTTTTGCGGTCGCCTGCGCAGTGGCGGCGGCCGACTGCGGTTCAGCGTTCCAGCTGCTGCAACTTGCCCGCGACGCCTTTCCACTCTTCCGCATCTGCCGGAGGATCCTTCATCTCGTTGATCACGGGCCATTCCTTGGCAAGTTCGGCATTGAGGGCGAGGAAATGGTTTTCTTCCTCGGTCAGATCATCCTCCGATTTGATTGCCTCGGCAGGGCACTCCGGTTCGCAGAGCGTGCAGTCGATGCACTCGTCGGGGTCGATGACGAGCATGTTGGGGCCTTCATGGAAGCAATCCACCGGGCAGACTTCCACGCAGTCGGTGTACTTGCACTTGATACAGTTTTCGGTCACTACAAAAGTCATGGTGGCGACGCCTGGTTTAAGACGGGCGCATTATAGCCACAGCCTCGAGGCTGCCCAACATTCTCTGCCGTATGGAGGAGGTGGTGGTGGGTTCATCGGGGCTGCGGCTCGCCCGCGGCGGCGCGCTGGAGCTCATAGATCAATGCCAGCGCCTCGCGGGGTGTGAGGGCATCGGGATCGAGGGTGGCGAGCCTTGCCAGTACCGGGTGTGGAACCGGCTCCGGCAGGGCCAGCTGGGGAGTGTGCTCCCTCAGTCCCTCCAGGTAGTGACGGTTCAGGCCGGCGAGTTTGTGGCGCGCCAGCTCCACGACTTCCCGCGGCACCCCGGCCAGCAACGCCACCGCGAGGCCGAAACTCTGGTTGGCGGGGCCCTCCCGTACGGCATGGGTGAAGACGACTTCTTCTCCATGCTCGATGGCTTCCACCCGAACATTGGCCACGCCCTCGAGCGCCGCGGCAATGGCTGTCAGCTCGAAATAGTGGGTTGCGAACAGGGTCAGGCTGCGATTGCGGCTGGCCAGGTGTTCTGCTGCCGCCCACGCCAGCGACATGCCATCGAAGGTGCTGGTGCCACGGCCGATCTCGTCGATGAGCACCAGACTGCGCGGCGTTGCGTGGCGCAGGATGTGGGCGATTTCCGTCATCTCGACCATGAAGGTGCTCTGCCCGCGCGCAAGCTGATCATGGGCACCGATACGCGAGAAGATCCGCTCGAGCGGGCCGAACCGCGCAGCAGTGGCCGGGACGTGGCTGCCGCAGTGGGCCAGGATGGCGATCAAGGCCGTCTGGCGCATATAGGTCGATTTGCCGCCCATGTTGGGGCCGGTGACGACGAGCATGCGTCGGCCATCGTCCAGATCCAAATCATTGGCCACGAAGTTGCCACTGCCGAAGCGCTCCACCAGAGGATGCCGGCCTTGCCGGATGCAGAGTCCCGGTGCTGCGGAAAATACCGGAGCCACCCACTCCAGGGACTCGGCGCGCTCCGCAAAGCACGCCAGTACATCCGCTTCGGCCAAGGCTGCGGCTGCCGCCTGCAATGCTGGAACCTGCAGTGACAGGCGTTCCAGCAGTTCTTCGTAAAGTTTTTTCTCACGCGCCAGCGATTCTTCGTTGGCACCGAGCACGCGGTTCTCGAACTGCTTGAGCTCCGGCGTGATGTAGCGTTCCACACCCTTGAGTGTCTGCCGGCGATGGTAGTCGGGCGGAACCTCGTCCCCGCGTGCACGACTCAATTCGATGTAATAGCCATGCACCCGGTTGTAGCCAACCTTGAGACCGGGAATGCCGGTGCGCGTCCGTTCCCTCTGCTCGAGTTCCAGCAGGAAACTCTCGCCGTCCTCCGCGAGTCCGCGGGCAGTGTCCAGAAGGGCATCATAGCCGGGAGCGAAAATACCCCCTTCGCGCAACAGCAGCGGCGGCTGTGCCACGAGTGCGGCTTCGAGCAGGGCCGTTTCGGCCGGAAAATCGCCCATCATCACCCCCAGCGCCTGCAGGGCGGGTGACTCGAAAGTTTCCAACAGCGCGCGCAAGCCGGGCAGGGCTTTCAAGGTGTCCCGCAGCTGCCCGAGTTCGCGGGGGCGGGCGCTGCGCAACGCGATGCGGGTGGCGATGCGTTCGAGGTCGCCGACTTCGCGCAGCTTGTCCCTGAGGTCCAAGGCGCGGGGAGACGCCAGCAACACCGCCACGCACTCCAGTCTGCGAGCGATTTCCAGGTGATCCTGCAACGGCGCGACCAGCCACCGGCGCAACAGCCGGCCCCCCATGCTGGTTACCGTGGTGTCCAGCAAGGACACCAGGGTCTCGGTTCCCTCGGGGCTGTCGCTTTCCACCAGGTGCAGGTGACGCCGTGTCGCCGGATCGATCTGCAGGATCTTGCCGCGCGGCTCGAACTCCAGCGCGCGTAGATGTGGCAACACCCCACAATGCATTTCTTCCGCGTAGGTGAGCACAGAGGCCGCAGCGCCGAGGGCGGGACTCCCGAGCGGGCTGGAGCCGTCGGCGGGGAAAATGCCAGCACGCTTTACCGCCCCGGGAATGTGCGCGAAATGGGCGGCAGGACGGGCACGCCGCACGGAGGCCCCCAGTCCGGCCATGACTTCGGGAGCATCCTCCGGGTACAGGAGCTCTGCCGGTCCAAGCCTCGTGAGCTCCGTTTCCAGGGCATCCAGCGAGTCGACTTCCACGGCATGAAAGCGGCCGCTGGCAAGCTCCAGCCAAGCGATACCGAACCGATCGGGATGGGGGCCGGGGGAGGGATTGATCGCCACCAGCAGTGCATCGCGCCGCTCACTCAGCAGGCTGTCTTCCACCAGGGTGCCCGGGGTGAGTATTCGCGTGACCTTGCGCTCGACCGGCCCCCGACTGGTCGCGGGATCGCCAATCTGTTCGCAAATGACCACCGACTCACCGAGCTTCAACAGGCGGGCGAGGTAGTTGTCCACGGCATGGGCCGGGACGCCTGCCATCGGAATTCGCTCGCCACTGGACTCTCCCCGGCTGGTCAGGACGATATCGAGTAACTGGGCGGCGCGTTTCGCATCCTCGAAGAACAACTCGTAGAAGTCGCCCATGCGGTAGAACAACAGCAGGCCGGGGTGTTCGGCCTTGATGCGCAGATACTGCTGCATCACCGGTGTGTGGGAGGCGAGGTTCGCGGGCATCAGCGAGCCTGGAGTTGAGGGGCGCGCGCTCAGGGCTTCTGCGAAGCGGACCGGCGCTCGCTCGCAGTGCCGGCTGTCGGAGCGAGCAGCGCCTCGAGCCCCGCGGCGAGTTCGGCTGCCCGCGCGGTGAGCGGATCCCCGGGATCCGTCGCTTCACCCATCTCGGCAAAGGTGGTGATGGCCATTCTTACCTGCACGACGCCGAGGTTGTGCCAGGCCCGGGTGTGTTTCGGGTCCCGCTTCACGACTTCGCGGTAGGCCACCACGGCCGACTCTTCACGGCCGGTACGCGCATGGATGTTGCCGAGGCGGAACCAGGCTTCCACGTCAGCCGGATTGCGGCGCGTGACTTCACCGTAGCGTTGCTCTGCGCGGGCCCAATCCTGATCCTCGTAAGCATCCGCCGCCAGTTGCCGCAATTCCTCGCCCGTGACTTGCGCAGTCACGCCCCCTCCAGGCATGGCTGATTCGGCCCTTTGTGCCTGCCGCGAGCAGCCCGCGGCTCCGACGATCAGAAGGGTCACCAGGATGACGGCGCGGGCGGTGGAGGAGTGACGCATGGAATCCTTCGTTCTCTCGCAGGTCGGTAAGCGCGGGGCAGACCGCACGGGAAGGCCTGACGCGCAGGTCGCCACGGGCGCGGACTACTTGGTCGCATTATCGAAAGTCGCCGGGAGCGGGGCAAGGCGCGCTTGCCATCATGGCTTGAAAAGCGGGGACCGCATCCCCATCCTCATTGCAGCCGAGTTCCCGGCCAGCAAGCTTCATCAGAGAGAACCCGCATGTCGACAGTCAGCAACACGGAAACCCTGGGCTTCCAGTCGGAAGTCAAGCAACTTCTCGACCTGGTCATCAATTCGCTCTACAGCAACCGCGAGATTTTCCTGCGCGAGCTGATCTCGAATGCCTCGGATGCCATCGAGAAACTGCGTTTCAACGCCTTGTCGAACCACGACCTGTACGGAGGGGATCCCGAGCTCGCCATCGACATCGATTTTGACGCCGAGGCCCGCACGGTCACGATCCGCGACAACGGCGTGGGCATGTCTCGCGAGGATGTCATCAGCAATCTCGGCACCATCGCGCGCTCCGGTACCCGCGAGTTCTTCGGTACCTTGAGTGGGGATGCGCGGACCGACTCGCAGTTGATTGGACAGTTCGGTGTCGGTTTCTATGCCGCCTTCATCGTGGCCGACAAGGTCACCGTTACCACCCGCCGGGCGGATCTGCCGGCTTCGGCAGGTGTGCGCTGGACCTCCGAGGGGCGGGGCGAATTCACCGTGGAGGATCTCGAACAGGCCGCACGGGGTACCGAGATCGTTCTGCATCTCAAGGAGGATGCGGCCGAGTTTGCCGACAACTGGCGCCTGCGTGGGCTCATCCGCAAATATTCGGACCATATCGCGGCACCCATCCGCATGCCGTCCACGGACAAGGAGAAGACTGAGCGGGAGACGGTGAATTCGGCCACCGCGCTGTGGTTGCGCAGCAAGCAGGAAATCCCCGAAGAAGACTACCAGTCCTTCTATAAGCACATTTCGCACGATTTCGAGGACCCGCTCTCCTGGGTTCATACCAAGGCGGAGGGCAAGCTCGAGTACACCTCGCTGTTCTTCGTGCCGGGCAGGGCACCTTTCGACCTGTACGACAGGGACTCCCGTCACGGCGTGAAGCTGTATGTGCAGCGGGTATTCATCATGGACGATGCGGAGCAGATCCTGCCGCGCTACCTGCGCTTCATGCGCGGTGTGGTGGACACCCGTGATCTGCCGCTGAATGTCTCGCGCGAAATCCTGCAGCGGAACAAGGTCATCGACACCATTCGCGCTGCCTCGATCAAGAAAATCCTGGGTCTCCTGGAAGGCTTGAGCGACGAGGATTTCGGCAAATTCTGGGGCATGTTCGGACGCGTGCTGAAGGAAGGCGTGATCGAGGATCAGGCCAACCAGGAACGGGTGGCCAAGCTGCTCCGCTTCGCCAGCACCCATGACGACCTCGAAACCCCGAAGGTTTCGTTGACGGATTACATCGGCCGGATGAAGGAAGGGCAGAAAGCCATTTATTACCTCACGGCAGAGAATTTTACTTCGGCCAAATCCAGCCCCCATCTGGAAGTCTTCCGCGCGCGGGGCATCGAGGTGCTACTGCTCACCGATCCGGTGGACGAATGGGTCGTCCAGCATCTGCTGAATTTTGATGGCAAGCCGCTCAAGTCCATCCTGCATGGCAATCTGGAGCTGCCGGGTGAGGAGGACAAGCCCGCCGCCGAGGACGAGACGGAGGAGCAGTCGCCTGTGATCGAACGCATGCGGGCGGTGCTCGAGGGCAAGGTGAAAAGCGTGAAGTCATCGCGCCGCCTCACCAACTCGCCTGCATGCCTGGTGACGGATGAATTCGACATGGGCGTCAACCTGCAGCGGATTCTGAAATCCGCCGGCCAGGAGGTGCCGCCCACGCAGCGCATTCTGGAAATAAATCTCGAGCACCCTTTACTGGTCCGCCTCACGGAGGAGAAGGACGAAGAACGCTTCGTCACCTTGGCAACAGTGGTTTACGAGCAGGCGGTCCTCGCCGAAGGCGGGCGCCTGGAGGATGCGGCCGGGTTCGTGCGTCGCATGAACGAACTCCTGCTCGCGTCCGCAGCCTGAGCCCGACGGTGGCTCGGGCTGCGCCGGCGACTGCCCGCAGTCTGGTCCTGCAGGCGGAGCGGCGCTTCAAGCGCGCCCGCCTGTATTTCGGTCATGGCACCGACAATGCCCGGGACGAAGCGGTCTTTCTGGTCTTCCATGCCCTCGACCTGCCCTTCGCCTGCAGCGATGCGGTGCTCGATGCCCCGCTTACCGCAGCCGAGGTCAGCAAGGTCGAAGCGCTGGTGTCTTCGCGCATCAGCACCCGGCGACCGGCTGCCTACCTCACGGGGCGCATGTGGTTTGCCGGCCACGAGTTCGAGGTGAACGATGATGTGCTGGTGCCGCGCTCGCCGATCGCGGAGCTCATTCTTGATCGGTTCCAGCCCTGGGCCGATGCGGAAGGACCGGGGCGCATTCTCGACATCGGCACTGGCAGCGGCTGCATCGGCATCGCCGCGGCACTGACCTTCCCGGATGCCCAGGTCGATGCCACTGACATCTCGCGGGAAGCGCTGGCGGTGGCGGCACGCAATGTGGCGCGGCACCGTGTCGACGGACGCGTGCAGCTTCATCTGGCCGATCTCTTCCCGCCCAGGGAGCGCGGTGCCTATGACCTGATTCTCGCCAACCCCCCATACGTGCCGGAAAGCGAGAGGGTTGAGCTGCCTGAAGAATATCTTCACGAGCCAGCGCTTGCGCTGTTCGCCGCGGACGAGGGCCTCGCTCTCATCCGGCGTATCTTTGCCGGGGCCGCAAGTCGACTCACGGAGCGGGGGGCGCTGGTGCTCGACGCCGGTGGCACCTGGCCCGAGGTCGAAGCGGCCTTCCCGGAACTTTCTATCCTGTGGGTCGAACTGCAGCACGGGGGCGATGGCATAGGCGTGATCAGTCGCGCCGAACTCGCCCGAATGCCCCTACAATAGCCGGCATGTCTGGAAATACCTTTGGAACGCTCTTCACGGTCACCAGTGCAGGCGAGAGCCATGGCGCGGCTTATGTCGGCATCGTTGATGGCTGCCCTCCCGGCATGGCGCTCGAAGAGGCCGATCTCCAGGTAGACCTCGACCGGCGCAAGCCTGGCCAGTCGCGACACACCACGCAACGGCGCGAAGAAGACAAGGTCCGCATCCTCTCCGGAGTCTACGAAGGGCGCACGACCGGCACGCCCATCGGCTTCATCATCGAGAACGCGGATCAGAAGTCCAAGGACTACTCCGCCATTGCGGCCAAATTCAGGCCCGGTCATGCGGACTACACCTACTGGCACAAATACGGTATCCGCGATCCACGGGGTGGCGGGCGTGCTTCGGCGCGGGAGACTTGCGTGCGCGTTGCCGCCGCGGGCATCGCCAAGAAGTACCTGCGCGAACGCTACGGAATGCGCGTGCGCGCCTATCTCGCGCAACTGGGCCCCATTCCGCTCGCCCTCGAGGATTGGTCTGCGGTTGACCAGAACCCTTTCTTCTGCGCCGAGCCCGCGCGCCTTCCCGAGCTCGAATCCTTCATGGATGATCTCCGCCGCTCCGGGGACTCGATTGGTGCGTGCGTGAAAGTGGTCGCGGAGAATGTTCCGCCCGGGCTCGGCGAACCGGTGTTCGGACGGTTGGATGCCGACCTTGCCCAAGCCATGATGGGCATCAACGCGGTGAAGGGCGTGGAGATTGGCGACGGGTTTGCCGTGGTTGGTCAGCGCGGATCCGAACATCGTGACGAGCTGTCACCACAGGGCTTTCTGGACAACCACGCTGGAGGCATCCTCGGGGGCATCTCCACGGGGCAACCCTTGCTGGTCAGCATCGCGCTCAAACCGACCTCCAGCATCCGGGTTCCCGGGCAGACCATCGATGCGCAAGGCGCGCCTGCCGATATCGTGACCTTGGGGCGCCATGATCCCTGCGTGGGGATTCGGGCGGCACCCATCGCTGAGGCCATGGTTGCCTTGGTGCTCATGGATCACATGCTCCGGCATCGCGCCCAGAATGCGGATGTGCGAGTGGGCACCCCTGACATCGGCCTCGCGGGACATTCCCAGTCGTCACGCTGAGACGAAGCCTGGCGCACCATGACTCCTGACTGCGCACAGGCTGATGCCATCCTGCAGGGATTGAAGCTGCAGTTGGCGGAGGCCCGCCGCAACGCCACCCCCCTGCGCATCGAAGGCGGCAACAGCAAGTCCGACTGGTGGCAGACTTCTGCCGTCCTTCCGTTTTCCCTGCGGGATTACCGCGGCATCGTTCGCCACGAGCCCAGCGAACTGGTGGTAACTGCCCGCGCCGGCACCCCTCTGTCTGAACTCGAGAACCTGCTCGGGGCGCATGGCCAATGCCTGGCTGCGGAACCGCCGACCCTCAGCCCGTCCTCCACCGTGGGAGGGAGCGTGGCCGCGGGGCTGAGTGGTCCCGCGAGGCCTTGGCGTGGCGCCTTGCGGGATCATGTACTCGGCGTGAAATTGCTCGCGGCGAATGGAGAAGTCCTGCGCTTCGGCGGCGAAGTGATGAAGAACGTCGCCGGATACGATGTCTCGCGCCTGTGCACGGGAGCATGGGGCAGGCTTGGCCCGTTGCTCGAAATCTCCCTGAGGGTGGCTCCCGTACCGGTGTGTTCAGTCACCGCGACCTGGCAGGTTGACGAAGGAGAAGCGTTGCGGCGGATGACGGAGATGCGTCGGGCGCCGTTGCCGCTCTCCGGCTGTCTTCATCACGACGGTTTCCTGCACGTCCGGCTGTCGGGTGCCCCCGCGGCTGTCGAGGCGGCGCTCGCTGTCCTGCGCCCCGAGCGCCGGGAGGAGGAGGGGGCACTCTGGACGCAGTGGCGAGACCATCAACATTCGTTCTTCCAGCGGCCCGGCAGGATCTGGCGAGTCTCAGTGCCTCCCGCGACGCCGCCTCTGGGCGATTTTGGTGAGCACGCGATTGACTGGATGGGAGCGGTGAGATGGTATCGCTGGGAGGGAGAGGGGGAGGTTCTCGCAGAGACGGCAGCAGCCCGTGGAGGGTTTTGCAGGCCTTGGCGCCATCCGGGCTTCTCGGCCGGGGAGCGTGGGGCAACCGGACTCCTCGAGCAGCGAGTGACTGCCAGCTTCAATCCCGACCGACTCTTCAATCCCGGCCTTGACTGATGCGCGCACTTCTCCAGGACGGTGTTCTTCCACCTCGAGACCAGGCCGAGGCCGAGGCCATCCTGCGCGCCTGCGTCCACTGCGGCTTCTGCAATGCGACCTGTCCCAGCTACCAGATCCTGGGCGATGAGCGGGACGGTCCGCGCGGACGCATCTATCTCATGAAGCACATGCTGGAGGGGGGCGTCATGAGCGACCTCACCCGACAGCACCTCGACCGGTGCCTTGGGTGCCGGGCCTGCGAGACCACCTGCCCATCTGGCGTGCAGTACACCCGACTGCTGGAACTTACACGTCCGGCCGTGGACGAACGCGCGCCGCGACCGATGTTCCAGCGACTGCTGAGGTGGGCGCTTCGCACCATAATTCCCAGGCCCGCGCTGTTTTCACCGCTGCTGGGTCTGGGACGCCTGCTGCGCCCGGTGCTGCCGTACTTTCTGCGTCGGGTCGTGCCCGCGCGGACTGCAGCGCATTACCGTGCAGCGCCAGTGGGGATGCCGCGCGAACGCGCAGGCCTGCTGCCCGGATGCGTACAGGATACGGCTGCGCCCCAGATCAACGAGGCTGCTGCCGCTTTGCTTGCGCGGATGGGCATTGCACTGCTGAGACAGGGGGGCACGGGTTGCTGCGGAGCCATGGCCCTGCACATGGGGGCGATGGAGGAAGCCAGACAAGCCGCCCGGCGCAACATCGATGCCTGGTTCCCGTTACTCGAGCGGGATGAAATCACCCATGTCTTCTCGGCCTCTTCCGGATGCAGCCAGGTGCTCAAGGATTATGGTCATCTGCTGCGGGACGACGCGGTCTACGCGCAACGGGCGCAACGCGTGGCGGAGGCCGTGCGCGATGCCAGTGAGTTTGTCAGTGCCGAGGCCGTGAGCAAGCTCGTGGCGAAGGGCCCCGGCGCACAAGACAGGCGAGTTGCGTGGCAGTGTCCGTGCAGCCTGCAGCATGGCCTGAAGGGACAGGGAAGAGTGGAGGCACTGTTGCTTGCCGCTGGCTACACGCTGACCCCGGTCCGGGAGTCACACTTGTGCTGTGGTTCGGCGGGAACCTACTCCCTGCTCCAGCCGACCGTGTCCGAGGCGTTGTTGCATAGAAAGCTTGCCGGGCTCGAGTCACCCGAGGTCTCGGTGATAGCCACGGCCAATATCGGCTGTCAGCTGCATCTTGCCAAGGCGAGCGAGCGACCGGTCAGGCATTGGCTCGAATTGCTTGCAGACGCTGCAGGCTGTCGCGCCGGCTGAAGGAGAGTCCGGCCGGACTTCACGCAGGGACGATGGCGCTCAATAGATCTTGAGAATGGCTGCGTCGGCCTCGCTCTCGAAGTATTCCTCGAAATCGTCATTCGGCGGGTTGCCATCGTAAATCTTGAATTCGCGCTGCTGCCGGTAGGCTTCACGCACGAAGGTATAGGGATCCAGCGCCGCCTGATCGCGAATGCTGGAGGCTTCCAGAAGGTTGGCACGCGTATTGATCGCGGCCAAGGCGCCCAGCGGGAAGGTGATCGGGAAGCTCAGGTAATTGATGGGGTTGAGGAGAACACTGGCGGCCGTTCCCGGCAGGTCGCGCAGCGAATTGGGCCCCATCATGGGCATCACGAGGTAAGCCCCTTCCCCGACTCCGTAAGTGCCCAGCGTCTGCCCGAGGTCCTCATCATGTTCGGGCATGCCAAGCTTGGTGGCGGGGTCGAAAAGGCCGCCGACACCAACCGTGCTGTTTACCACGAAGCGCCCGGTGTCCTGAGCCAGCTGCGTAGGCTTGCCCTGGAGCAGGTCGTTGGCGATCACATTCAGATAGCTGGCATTGTTGAAGAATCTGGAGACCCCCGAACGTACCGGATCCGGCGTGACTTTGACGTAGCCTCGGGCAACCGGCTCGAAGAAGTTCCGATCGAGGGCATCGTTGAAGTTGTAGAACTTCCGGTTCATGCCCTCCATGGGATCGTTGGAGTCACCGTTCCCCTCCGGAGCGGAGGCGCAGCCGGTCACGAGGCCCGCTGCAAGCAGGGCCGCCATTGCATGGAATTTCGATTTTTGGTGCATTTTTTCCGCTTCCGGGGTCGCTGTTTCCCTGTGGTCTTGGCGCCACTCTGGGGTCGGTGAGTCAGGGTTTTTTCGACTCGTATGATGCTACCTTCGCCCTGAGTTTTGCAATAAGCCCGCCCACGCCTTCCCGTCCTATAACGGCCGCATATTCGGTGCGCTTGAGGGAAATATCCGACACGCCCTCGGCAATCACGTTGACTATTCGCCACGCCTCACCTTGTTCGGCCAGGAGATAGTTGAGGGAGACCTCGTCACCGTCCGGAGCGAGCAGCACCGTGCGCACCACTTCCGCATTCTTTTTCTTCTCCGAGGCGCGGGTCTCGAATTTCTCGCCGCCGAACGCATCAAAATTCTCGGCATAGGTGGCGGCGCTCAATTGGGCGAAGACATCCACGAACTCTTCCCTTTGCGCCTCGCTCATGCCGGCCCAGTGGCGGCCGGTGACCAGGCGGGAAATGGTCTGGAAGTCGAAGACCTCGTTCAGCACCGGCGCCAGTTGCTTGCGCCGCCCTTCGTAGCCGAGCTCGGCGCCCCCTTTCATGGCCTCAAGCAAGGCCGCGTGCAGGATTTCCACGGTCTGGCGCGCCTCCGCAGCACGGGCGAGAGGCGCACAAACCAGTGTCACAAGCAGAGCCAGGGTGAGTGACAGGAGCTTGAACATGAGACCTCCCGTGCGCCTGGCCATGTCAGGCGCGGTCATAGATGCGGTTTTTCCAACGTGAGCGCTCACCACGCCAGTAGCGCAGCGCGGACGTCCAAGTCATGCCCAGATAGAGCGTCGCGGCCAGGGGCAAGGTGATCAGCCATCCACGGCCCAGGCGGTAGTAATCGATGACCGGATGATAACTCGCCATCATCAGGGCGAGTGCTGCGGCACCAGGCAGGATGGCGCCACTCCCGGGTAGCAGCAGCGCCACCAGAGGTACCACGAAGGAAACCCCCATGAGCACGGTGCAAAGCAGCAGGAGTGCCGTGGAATAGCGGAGCTGGGT
>VGUA01000052.1 GCA_016874535.1 Gammaproteobacteria bacterium | reverse complement strand
GTTCAATCTGGCCGACGAGCAGACCCGCCTGAGCGAGGGCAGTTACTGGCTCACCGACCGTCAGGGTCATGGCAAGGCCGGGCTCATCCGCAATGACGGGCTCAGCAACATCACGCGCCTCGAGAATGTCGACTACACGACCTGCCCGCGCAGTGCGGAAACCTGGAAATTCTCGGCCTCCAAGCTCAAGCTCGATCACGATGCCGACCGCGGCTACGCCACGAATACCCTCATCAGGGTCAAGGGCATGCCGGTGTTTTATCTTCCGTACATCAGCTTTCCGCTGAGTGACAAGCGCAAATCAGGCTTTCTTTCGCCAACGGCTGGCAGCAGCAGCGAATCCGGCTTCGACTTCCGCCTGCCCTATTACCTGAATATCGCACCCAATCAGGACGCGACGATCACGCCGCGCATGATCACAGACCGTGGCCTCATGATGGGGGGCGAATACCGCTATCTCGGCAAGACTTTCCGCAGCGATCTGGATTTCACCTATCTGCCCGGAGACGATTTGGAGGGGGGAGAGGACAGATCGTCGGTCTCATTCTCCCATCAGCAAACCTACGCCCAGAACCGCGGTTATCTGAACGCGCTGGTGCAGAATGTATCGGACGCCCGGTATCTCGAAGATTTCGGCGGAAGCCTCAGTGCCACGAGTCAGCGCTATCTGGATCGACGCCTGGAGACGACTTATTCGAACCAGTACCTGCGGGCCTATGGTCTCCTGCAGAGCTACCAGAACATCGACGACTCGATCCCGGGCGAGTTTGGCCCTTACAAGCGCTTGCCCCAGATCATCGCGCAGACAGTGCTCCCTCGACAGCACCTGACGCCGCATTTCAGCGCGCTCACGGAGGTCACCTACTTCGATCGCGATAACAGTGTCACGGGCACCCGTGTCGCAATCATACCGCAAGTTTCACTGCCGTTCATCAAACCCTGGGCCTACATCAACCCTTCACTCGGTGTGCACTACAGCGAGTACCTGCTTGAAGACCCGCGGCAATTTGACGGCGTGGACAGCCGCGCGGTGCCCATGATGAGCATCGACAGCCAGATCTTCCTCGAGCGCCGTTTCAATTTCCTGGGCAGTGGCATCATGCAGACCCTGGAGCCCAGAGCCTATTACCTGCTCGTGCCGAAGGTGGGGCAGGACGACTATCCGGTCTTCAATTCAGGTCTGTTCGATTTTTCCTTCATCAACCTGTTCCGCGACAACCGCTTCTCCGGCCATGACCGCATCGGGGACGCAAACCAGCTGACGCTCGCCTTGATCTCGAGAAATTTCAGCCTGGCGTCAGGCCGCGAACTTTTCAGAACCAGCCTCGGCCAGGTTTACTACTTTCGTGATCGCGACGTGACTCTTCGCCAAACCGCTCCGGCGGGTTCCGCCAGCCCCTTCATAGAGGATCCTTACCTCCGCCGTTACTCCCCCGGTTTCAGGGAAACCAGCAGTTCGGAGATGATCGGTGAGGTCATCACCAATCTCACGCGCGATCTGTCCGCGCGCGTCACCCTGCAGTGGGACCCCGACCAGTCCCAGACGAGCAAGTCGGCTTTCGCAATGCGCTATGCCTCGGAGGAAGGAACCGTGGTCAATGTGGGATATCGCCGCCGCCTCGCCCTGACCGACGTGGAGCAGACGGACATCTCCTTCCGTCTGCCCATGACGGAGAGCCTCAGCCTCATCGCACGCTGGGCATACTCCCTGCAGTCCAATCAGGCCTTGGAGGTGGTCGGTGGGCTCGAATACGAGAGTTGCTGCTGGGGCATCCGTCTGCTCAGCCGACGATATATCCGCAATGTCGAGGGCGAGTTCGACAATGCCATCTTCGTGCAGGCCGAGTTGAAAGGCCTCGCCGGCGTGGGCCGCGCGGCCTCGTCCTTCCTCCGGCGCAGCATCCCCGGGTACGAGCCCTTCTTCTGAGGGACAGTAACTCCCCCACTCCATTTGGGTTTAGAATCGGGTCCCCGCGAGTCCGTCGCCGCAGTGACCCGACCGGACCACCTGCCCCAGCCCGGGACGCCCGCTAAGGTCCCGTTCAGATTCAAACCGGAAATATTGTTCGCACTTGAGCGTGGTTTCGATTTGCCAGTGAAGCGCATCCCCGTCCTGATTTACCTGTTGTTACCGCTGCTTGGTGCCATCACCGGGGCGAATGCGGACGAGCTCGACAGAATCATCGCGGTGGTCGATGACGATGTTGTCATGCGCAGCGAGCTCGAAGGCATGATGGACCGGGTGCGGGGTGAGTTGCGACAGAAAGGGGCGCAAATGCCCCCCACCGAAGTGCTTGAACGCCAGATCATGGACAGGCTCATCCTGGAGAAAATCCAGGCCCAAGTGGCAATGCAGGTGGGCGTGCAGGTCACCGAGGAGAACCTCGACATGGCCATCGGGGACATCGCCAAGCGCAACAACCTGGATATCACGCAGTTCAAGGAAATCTTGCGTGCCGAGAATTACGACTTCGACCGGTTCCGCGAGGACATTCGCCAGGAGATCCTGATCTCCAAGCTGCGACGCGAGGAGGTGGACAGCCGCATCCAGGTCACCGATCGCGAGATCGAGAACGAACTCAAGAACATCGGCGATGGCTCCACCACTGATGACGAGTATCACATCGCCCATATCCTGATCGAGATCCCCACCTATTCGGATGATGCGGACCGGCGCGCCGCCGCCGACAAGGCCGAGCTGGCCTGGTCCCGGCTGCAGGAAGGCGTGGATTTCGGGGATGTGGCCCTGAACATGTCCGATGCATCGGACGCGCTGGAGAAAGGCGATCTGGGATGGCGCAAGCTCGCAGAGATCCCCAGCGTGTTCGTCGATGCAGTGCGCAACCTCCAGGTGGGCAGTCACAGCAGCCTCATCAAGAGCCCCAACGGCTACCACATCGTCAAGCTGCTGGACGTGCGCGGTGGCAAGCAGGTGATGGTGGAGCAGACCCGGGTTCGCCACATCCTCATCTCACCCAATGAACTCGTGGATGAAGGGGCTGCCATCGAACGCCTGTCCCAACTGCGCTTGCGTCTGGAGAGCGGCGATGATTTTGCGAGCATCGCGCGTACCCACTCGGATGACCGCGGCTCCGCACTGCAAGGGGGCGATCTCGGCTGGACCAGTCCGGGACAGATGGTTCCGGAATTCGAGGAAGTGATGAACGCTACCGAGATCAACCAGCTGAGCGAGCCCTTCCGCAGCGAATTCGGTTGGCACATCCTGCAGGTGCTGGAGCGCAGGAGCTACGACGGCACCGATGAGGTCCGGCGCGCAAAGGCGCGAGAGGCCATCCTGGCCCGCAAGCGTGAGGAGGCCTACCAAGAATGGCAGCGTCGCCTGCGTGACGAGGCCTACGTCGAGATCCGTGTCGAAGACTGAACACCCGGCGCCACTGCGCATTGCAGTCACGCCCGGCGAGCCAGCGGGCATAGGTCCCGACCTGGCTCTCGGTCTGGAGTGCCCGGATCCGGACGTGGAACTGGTCTTGATCGCCGATGCCGGCCTCATGGCCCAGCGCGCAGCGCTCATCGGCAGCTCCCGGCCGCTCCCCCCGTACACACCTGTCTTCCATGGCGCGTGCAGCCTGCTCGAAGTCCCGGGCTGCGCCAACGCGACGGCGGGCAAGGTTGATGCCGCCAACGCCCGCTATGTGCTGGATACCCTGGACCGCGCGATCACGGGCTGTCTCGAGGGAGAGTTCGATGCACTGGTCACCGGTCCGGTCCAGAAAAGCGCCATCAACGCGGCAGGCTACAACTTCACCGGGCACACCGAATACCTCGCGCTGCACGCCGGAGGTGTCACACCGGTGATGATGCTGGTGTCGGGCGGCCTGCGGGTGGCGCTTGCCACCACCCACCTGCCGCTCGCCGCAGTGCCGAAGGCGATTTCGCAACCCGTGCTGACCCACGTCATTCGCGAGGTCCATCGGGCACTCACTGCGCAGTACGGCATCCCCCATCCTCGCATTGGCGTCTGTGGCCTCAATCCCCATGCAGGGGAAGGCGGCTACCTGGGTCGGGAAGAAATTGAGACCATTGCGCCTGCCATGGAGGCACTGAAAGCTGAAGGCATGCTGCTGGAGGGCCCTCTTCCCGCGGACACCGCCTTCACGCCAAGGCTGAGGGAGCGCCTCGACGCCTATGTCAGCATGTTCCACGATCAGAGCTTGCCAGTTCTCAAGGCGGTCGGTTTCGGCGAGGCGGTGAATGTGACGCTGGGCCTGCCGTTCATCCGCACCTCGGTGGACCATGGCACGGCGCTGGATCTCGCCGGCACCGGGCGGGCCGAGGCCGGCAGTTTCAAGGCCGCCTTGCAGCTTGCGGTGCAGATGGCCCGTCATCGGCGCGCATCTCCAAAGTGAGCCTCTTCCCTACGGATCCCGGCGCTGGCGCCCGCAAGCGCTTTGGCCAGCACTTTCTGGTCGATGAACAAATCATCGAAGACATCGTCAGGTGCATCGGCGCGGCAGCAGGCGAGCGCATCGTTGAAATCGGTCCCGGACGCGGGGCCTTGACCACCGCCCTGCTGCGGCACGGAGTGTGCGTCGAGGCGGTCGAGATTGACCGCGACCTGGTGCGTGAACTGCGCCGCCACTTCCGCGAGGAACCGCGCCTCACGGTGCACGAGGGTGATGCGCTGACCTTCGACTTCCCCGGACTGGCCCTCCCCGGGGAGCGCCTGCGCATCGTGGGCAATCTGCCCTACAACATTTCAACGCCCTTGATGCTGCGGCTACTGAAACTCGGTCAGGGGATCAGGGACATGTGTTTCATGCTGCAAAAGGAGGTCGCTGACCATCTGGTTGCGCGACCCGGCACCGCGGACTACGGCCGTCTGGCCGTCATGACCCAGGCATTCTGTGAAGCTGCGGTGGTGTTGCAGGTCCCGCCCACCGCGTTTGCCCCGCCGCCCCGGGTGGACTCTTCCGTGGTGATGCTGCGTCCTCACGAAGTGCCACCTTGCAGTTTCGGGACCCTCGAGAAAATCGTGGCCGAGGCCTTTCTGCACAGGCGCAAGATGCTGCGGCAAACGCTGGGCCGACGCTTCCCCCATGAAGTGCTTGCCGCGCTCGGGATCCCGCTCACGGACCGACCGGAAAATGTCTCCGTGCAGCAGTTCCTCGCACTGGCCACACTGGGCAGCTGACCCTTTGCCCGCCGCGGGGATTATCCACAGATTCTGTGGATAACTCTGTGGAAAACCACCGGGTAGATTGCCCTCCCCCTTGTCCTTCGCGCTTCCTGTCCAGATCGGTCAAATATTCACCAGCTGCTCCGGTTTAATATTTTAATCATGTAGTTACATGACTAATTGAAAGCCTTGGATGCGCTCATTCGGGTAACTTCGAAAAATCCACACGGTGCGCTGCCACATGTGCATAAGCACCTGCAAAAGTGGGGGCAAGTCAAGAGTCAGGAGGCGGGTTGAGCACACTTTCGAGGGCTGATTCAGCGCGCCCTGAGTGCTGAGAGAACCACGGACGTGGCCGGCTCCAGGCCATGCCAGAGCGTGAAGGCTGCGGCCGCCTGCTCCACCAGCATGCCCATGCCGTCCCTCAATTCGGTACACCCGGCGCTGGCCCGACAGGCGGCCAGAAAGGGCGTGAGGGTGCTCGCGTAGAACATGTCGTAGCAGTGGGTCGCAGGGCTCAGCAGCGTCGAAGGGAAGGTCGGAGTGTTCCCACTCAGTCCCGCCGAAGTCGCATTGATGATGAGGTCGACCGGGCTGGCTACCCGGCCGGTTGGCTGGAGGGTGCTCAGGGCTCCCAGGGACTGGAACCGCTCCACCAAGGCCTCTGCACGCGCCTCGCTACGGTTGATGAGCACGATCCCGGCAACCCCCGCGGCAAACAATGGCGGAATCACGCCGGCGGCGGCGCCCCCGGCACCGAGAATGGCCAGACGATGCCCGTTCAGCGACATGCCCCAGTTGCGGGTCAGATCCCGCACCAGCCCCACACCATCCGTATTGTCGGCGCAGAGCGCGTCGTCAGCGCTCCACCACAAGGTGTTCGCCGCGCCGGTAGCCTGCACGGCGACAGAGGCTTGCGTGGCCAGAGCCGCCGCCTCTTCCTTGAGCGGGACAGTCACGTTGACACCCCTGCACCCGAGTTCCCGCAATTCGGCCAGCGTACTGGAGAGGAGCCCGGGCCGTACTTCCACGCGCTCGTACTGCAATGGCAGGCCGAACTGTTCCGCGAATGCGCGGTGAATGAAGGGGGAGCGGCTGTGGCTGACAGGAAAGCCCGTGACCGCGCACAGGACTGCGCCGGGGACGCGAAAAGGGATGACTGGGCTGTGGGACATGCTGCGCGTTGTGGGCCTCAATCCGGATGTTTATTGTAGAGGCGCTCGCCGGGTCGGGGCACCCGCCCCGGCCCCGCTATCCCATCCACCGGGCCATCCACCAGGAGCGCATGTCATGAGTGAACCTCTCTGCCCGCAGAAGACCCCCATCAAACTCGATCTGGAGGCGGGCCAGTACTACTGGTGTTCCTGCGGCAAGTCGGCCAAGCAGCCATTTTGCGATGGTGCACACAAGGGTAGTGACTTCTCGCCCTTGGCGTTCAAACTGGAAGAGAAGAAGACGGTCTGGCTCTGCGGCTGCAAGCGTACAGCCAAACCGCCTTTCTGCGATGGCGCGCACAAGGCGCTCTGAGCCCTTTCATTATTGAGGGCTGACCGAGAGCGGGGGATTCGCCGCTCTCGACCACCCGGTTTCTCCCGCGCGTGTACTACTCCGGACTGCGCCGCTCAGATGGCGTCAGTGCCGGTTTCTCCCGTCCGGATACGGATCACGTTGACCAGCTCCGTCACAAAGATTTTTCCGTCGCCAATCTTGCCGGTGTTGGTGGCCTTGGCGATCGCCTCGATGACTTCATCGAGCTTGTCGTCGGACACGGCCACTTCCAGCTTGGACTTCGGCAGGAAGTCGACCACGTACTCCGCGCCCCGGTAAAGCTCGGTGTGGCCCTTCTGCCGACCGAAGCCCTTGACTTCGGTCACGGTGAGGCCTTGAACGCCGATTTCAGACAAGGCCTCGCGGGCATCGTCCAGCTTGAAGGGCTTAATGATCGCTGTCACAAGTTTCATCATTCGACTCCCAGTTCAAATTCGCTGTGGGTTACCCGCCTTGAGCTCTTTCGCCATCGACCTGTCCGGGCTGGAACAGGAGTGGCGCAGGCTGGCGACTTGGGCGGGACTTTACGACAAACCGGGCGTCCGGCGCCCTGCATTTTTCGCGTCAATCCCTGCACTGCCGGGTAGGCTGCGGTAGCGGGCCACCCATGCCGTGCATACGCACCCATCCTGCCTGCAGCATGCATGCCAGATCTGTGAGGCAGCCTGCGCACACCCGGAGCTTCGGCGTGAGCGCTGTATTTGGGCAGCGTCAGGGCCCGGCCTCGTCATGGCTTCAGGGCGTCCTCCCTGCGGGTGTGCTGCCATATGGTGCATGGATAGGGCGATTCCCAACCGGGGCACCAATTTCGTGCGTGAAGCTTGTCGGTTGGGCGCGCGGTCGAGTCTGTGGGGCCTCCTGTTCCCCGCTGGACTCCGGCCCCATCGCTCAAGTCTAATCGCGACATGAACAGACCCAATCTCAATCAATTTGCTGAACAGTTGCTCGCTCTGCTGCCGGCCTCCGCTGGACTTGCACAGGAAGAGCTGCGCCAAAGCCTCAAGGTCTTCCTGGAGGGTGCACTTGCGCGCATGAATCTCGTGACCCGCGAGGAGTTCGACGCCCAGTCAGCCTTGCTGGCGCGGACCCGCGAGAAGCTCGAACGCCTGGAGGCCCTGGTCAAGGAGCTGGAGGCCACTACAGGGAACTGAACCCTCGTCCGGTCATGGGCAGGACGCCCGGATCGAGAGGGCCCAAGGGCCATTGGATGGCCTGCAGTCAAGGAAAGGATTCCTCATGTCACTTGCCGTTGCCTATGCCCGGGCCCAACTGGGTCTTGCGGCTCCACTCGTCGTCATCGAGACCCACCTGACGCCCGGACTTCCCGCCTTCAATCTGGTGGGGCTGGCCGAGGCGGCCGTGCGTGAGAGCCGCGAGCGCGTCAGGTCGGCCATCATGAACGCGGGTTTCGAGTTTCCCGGACGTCGCATCACCATAAATCTCGCGCCGGCCGATCTGCCCAAGGAAGGCACACGTTTCGATCTCGCCATTGCGATCAGCATCCTCGCTGCCTCGGGTCAAATCCGTGCCGACCGTCTGCCCGCGTGCGAATACCTTGCCGAACTCGCCCTCACCGGAGCGTTGCGGCCCGTCAAGGGTATCCTGCCAGCCGCGCTGGCAGCGCACGGCGCACAGCGGACGGTGTTCTGCGCTCCGGGCAATGCGCAGGAGATAGCACTGTGTGAAGGTCTGGTGGCGCATGCGCCAGCAACCCTGCGCGAAGTTTGCGACCACCTCGAGGGCAGGTCGCTGCTGGCGCCTGTCGAGCACTTTCCCTTACCCGATTCGACCACTGCCGACCTCCCCGATCTGGAGGACATCCGTGGCCAGTTCGCGGCGCGGCGCGCACTCGAAATTGCCGCCGCCGGGGGGCACAACCTGCTCATGATTGGGCCACCGGGAACAGGCAAGACCATGCTCGCGATGCGGCTACCGGGGCTTTTGCCCCGGCTCTCCTCGGAGGCCGCGCTGGAGGCCGCCGACGTGCGGTCCATCAAAGGCTCCCTCGATGCAACGCCCGACTGGTGCCTGCCGCCCTTCCGGTCCCCGCATCACACGGCCTCGGCTGCGGCGCTGATTGGTGGCGGCGGTGTGCCGCGACCGGGCGAAGTCTCGCTGGCCCATCTCGGTGTGCTGTTCCTCGACGAACTCCCGGAATTCAGCCGCCACGTGCTCGAGGTGTTACGGGAACCACTGGAGAATCGTTGCGTCACCATCTCGCGCGCCGCACGCCAGGCCACCTTTCCAGCGGATTTCCAGTTGGTGGCGGCGATGAACCCATGCCCTTGCGGTTATGCCGGAGATCCCTCCGGCCGCTGCCAATGTTCACCGGCACGGATGGCGCGCTATCTGGAGCGGATCTCCGGCCCGCTCCTGGATCGCATCGACATCCAGGTGGAAGTGCCACGGGAAACCGACTGGCTGCAACTCGCCGGCGACGAAGGGCGGGAAACGACTTCCTGCGTGGCTGCCCGCGTGGCCGAGGCGAGACAGCGGCAGTCCGCGCGCCAGGCTTGCCTCAATGCGCATCTCGGGGCGTCCGGGATCAGTGCGCACATTCCGTTGGGACAGGATGCCGCCGTGCTTCTCGAGCAGGCGTTCACGCGCTTCCGGATCTCCCCCCGGGTCTGCCATCGACTCCTGCGCATGGCGCGCACGATTGCCGATCTCGCGGGAGTGGAGCAGGTGCGCGCCGCCGACATTGCAGAGGCTCTGGGACTGCGCAGGATGGACCGGCAACACGCAGAGCAACGGGCGCTTTACGGTGGCTGAATCATTCCCTTAGATTGCCGGCCTCAGCAGACGTGCGAGAGTCGAACTCAATGAGCCGGAATGTCCTCCCAGAGCATGATGGTCCCATCCGGATCACCGTCGAAACAGCCTACATCCCGGAGCAGTCGGAACCTACGCGCAAGCGCTACGTCTTCGCCTACACCATCACCATCAGCAACGAAGGGGAAGCCCCGGCTCAGCTGCTCTCCCGCCACTGGGTGATCACCGATGCCGGTGGCAAGGTCCAGGAAGTACGCGGTGAGGGCGTGGTTGGCGAACAGCCACGGCTGGAGCCCGGCGATTCCTTCCGCTACACCAGCGGGGCCGTGCTGGAAACTCCACTCGGCACCATGCGCGGCAGCTATCAGATGGTGACGGACGAAGGCGCCGCATTCGACGCACCCATTGCCACCTTCCGCCTCGCCATGCCGCACGTCCTGCACTGACATCGGCAGTACGTACCCGACGCGCCAGAATCGTTGCCCGTATGCCGACCTTCGCCATAGGGGACGTTCAGGGCTGCCTCGGCAGCCTGGAAGCGCTGCTGGAAAAGACCGGCTTCGACGCAAACCGTGACCATCTCTGGTTCACCGGGGATCTCGTCAATCGCGGGCCGGACAATCTGGGAGTCCTGCGCCTTGTGCGGAGTCTGGGCGACCGTGCGGTGACCGTTCTCGGCAACCATGACCTGCACCTCTTGGCATTGAGGCATTGTCCGGAACTCAAGCCGGGACGCCGGGATACGCTGGACGATGTGCTGCAGGCGCCGGACCGCGATGTCCTCCTCGACTGGCTGAGACAGCGGCCGCTTTTTCATCATGATGCAGCTCTCGGTTTCAGCCTGGTACATGCGGGCCTGCCCGTTGAATGGAGTATTGGCGAGGCCCTTGCGCACGCGCGCGAAGTGCAAGCCGCGCTGCGGGCTGAGGATCCGGCGAAGTTTCTGTGCACCATGTACGGCAACAAGCCCGCGCGCTGGCGCGCTTCACTGACGGGAGAAAAACGCCTGCGCTACATCACCAATGCCTTCACGCGCATGCGCTACTGCCATGCCGAAGGGCAGCTCGACTTCGAGACCAAGGAAGGCCTGGATACCGCACCTGGCGAGCTCCTGCCTTGGTTCATGCTGCCCGGGCGCGCGAGCCAAGGGACACGGGTGATATTCGGGCACTGGTCGACCTTGCGACTCGATGCGACGCAGGGAGCGAAATTCGGCGTATATCCCCTGGACACGGGCGCCGTGTGGGGCGGCACCCTCTCGGCGCTCTGTCTGGAGGACGGTCGGCGCTTCAGTGTGCCGGGACTCGCGCAGCCACCAAGCTGAGACCCGCCTTCAGGACCCCACGGCGCGACGCTCGAGAACGACGAAGCTGAATGGCAGGGAATTGGCGGCATCGCTCGCGTGTTCTTCACGCGAGACTTCCTGCCATTCGCTAAGTGTGAATTCGGGGAACATGACGTCTCCCGCCACTTCAGCGTTCACCTCGGTCAGGAACAGCCGGGTTGCCAGTGGCAAGGCTGCGGCATAAAGCGCGCGGCCGCCGATGATCATCACCTCGTCCACAGCACCGACCATGGCCAGTGCCTCGGCAAGCGAAGCAGCCGTTTCGCACTCCGGATGAATCTGTGCGGGATGGGTGGTCACGACGATGTTCCTGCGCCCCGGAAGCGGTCTGCCGATGGAGGCGTGTGTCACACGCCCCATGATGATCGGGTATCCCAGGGTGATGGCGCGAAAGCGCTTGAGATCTGCTGGAAGTTCCCAAGGCAATCCACCTTCCCGGCCGATCACGCCATTGCGCGCGACAGCCACGACAAGATTCATGCGCATTGCCAAGGCTTCTTCAGACGGGCAACGGCAAAAGCACTGGGCGTCATACCGCGATTGGCGCCGGGATTGCGGGGTGCGACTGGTAGCCCTCCAGCGTGAAGTCCTCGTAGCGGAAGTCGAACACCGATTTCCGCGCCGGGTTGAGGCGCATCACCGGAGACGGAAACGGCGTGCGCGACAGCTGCAGATCCGCCTGCTCCAGATGATTCAGGTAAAGATGGGCATCGCCAAGCGTGTGCACGAAATCCCCGGGACGCAGGCCACAAACCTGCGCGATCATCAAGGTCAACAGGGCATAGGAGGCAACATTGAACGGCACGCCGAGGAAAACATCCGCACTGCGCTGGTACATCTGGCAGGACAATTCGCCACCCGCCACATAGAACTGAAACATCACATGGCAGGGAGCGAGGGCCATCTGCGGAATCTCGCCGACATTCCAGGCATTGACGAGGTGGCGTCGGGAATCCGGGTTGGTCTTAAGCGCCTCGATTACCTCACTGATCTGGTCCACCGTGCGGCCATCGGCGGTGTGCCAGCTGCGCCACTGCGCTCCGTACACAGGACCGAGATTGCCTTCGCCGTCGGCCCACTCGTCCCAGATGGTCACGCCATTCTGGTTGAGGTAGGCGGTGTTCGTGCCCCCCTGCAGGAACCACAGCAACTCGTGGATGATGGATTTCAGGTGCAGCTTCTTGGTGGTCAACAAGGGAAAGTGCTCGCGCAAATCGAAGCGCATCTGGTAGCCAAAGACGCTGAGTGTCCCGGTACCGGTGCGGTCATCCTTGCGCACGCCGTGGTCGCGCACATGGCGCAAGAGGTCAAGGTAGGTCTGCATGCGAGGCGGTTCCCTTTCCACGTGGCTGTGATCGTGCGCTCCAGATCAACGCGGCGCCGACCAGTATCATGGGGGCGGACAGAAGCTGCCCCATGGTCAACCAGTCACCCAACAAGAATCCGATATGGGCATCCGGTTCGCGCAGCAACTCGACAGCCGAGCGGAACACGCCGTAACCCAGCAGAAACGCACCCGAGATCCTGCCACGTGGCGCCCCGCGCGCCCACAGCAAATGCAGGATGAGCCACAGAACCACGCCTTCGAGGGCCGCTTCGTAGAGCTGGGACGGGTGGCGGGCGATACCCCCCGCAGCGGGGTCGGTGAACAGGACAGCCCAAGGCAGGTTACTCGCGGCGCCCCACAATTCCTGGTTGATGAAATTGGCCACGCGCCCGAAGAAAAGCCCAATTGGCACCACCGGCAGGACGAAGTCTGTCAGGTCCAGGAAGGCACGGCCGCGGCGACGGGCAAAGAGGCCGAGCGCCAGGATGAAACCAATCACCCCACCATGGAAGGACATCCCGCCGCGCCATACCGCCAGCAGCGCGGCCGGCTCCCGCAGATATTCCATGGGGTTGTAGAACAACACATAGCCCAGACGGCCGCCAAGCACTGCGCCCAGGGCCGCATAGAACACCAGATCCCCCACCTGGTCGGCATCTGCGAGCACGCTCGAAGGGCCTGCGCGGCGGGCCAGGATCAACCAGCCAGCAGCAATCCCGACGAGGTAGGCGAGTCCGTACCAATGGACGGCCACGGGGCCCACGGAGAAAGCGACGGGATCGATGGCAGGGAAGGGCAGCATTCGCGAGCAATGGTATCACGCGCCCCGTGTGAGAGAGGTGCGTTGCCGACGGTCGCGGATTCCTTAAACTTGGTGGCCCTCTGTCATGGAAACCGGCTCATGCGCGTCACGCAGTCCCTGCTCAGAAACCGCCAGCAACGTCCGCATGCCATCGCCACGGAATGCGGTGACCGCACCCGTACCTGGGAGGAATTCGCAGACCGGGTGGCGCGGCTCGCCGGTGCATTGCGCGGCCTCGGGCTGGTCGATGAAGGGCGTGTCGCCATCCTCGCCCTCAACTCCGATCGCTATCTGGAACTGCTTTACGCCACGCCCTGGGGGGGCGGCATCGTTGTGCCCCTGAACACGCGCTGGTCCGAGGCCGAGATCGCTTATGCCCTGGTCGACGCCGGCGTGAGCATCCTGGCGGTGGACAGCCACTTCATGGGTATGGGCGAAGCGCTCCGCCGCGGGAGTGCGAACCCGCTCACCGTGCTGGCCATGGATGATGGGCCGAATTCACTGGACAGTCTCATCACGCGCCACGACCCGGTCGAGGAGCGCGGTCGCGCGCACGATGACATCTCAGGCATCTTCTACACCGGCGGCACCACCGGTCGTTCCAAGGGCGTGATGCTCACCCACATCAACCATGTGACCAACAGCCTGCAGCTGGCGACCATGATGCAGCTGCCGGAGGGGATCTCCTACCTGCATGCCGCCCCGATGTTCCACATCGCAGATGCACTGTGCATCTACATGGTCACCCTCCAGGGCGGGCGGCATGTGATCCTGCCCCGCTTCGAGCCTGCTGCCGTGGCTGAGACGATCGCAAAGCGAGGGGTGAGTGACATCCTGCTGGTACCCACCATGATCCAGATGCTGCTCGACCACCTGCAGGCCCATCCACAGGCATTGCCCAGCCTGCAGCGGCTCTATTACGGCGCCTCTCCCATTCCCGAAGCCACCCTGTTCCGGCTGTTCGATACCTTGCCGGACTGTCTACCGACCCAGCTCTACGGCCAGACCGAGGCCGCTCCCATGATCACCGTGCTCGAGGGCCGCTATCATGTGAAGAGCGGACCCCATGCCGGGCGCCTGCGCGCTGCGGGCAAGGCGATCGCCTGCGTGGAACTGAAGATTGTCGATGAGCAGGATCAGGAAGTGCCGCGCGGCACGGTGGGTGAAGTGGTGGCCCGCGGCCCCAACATCATGAAAGGCTACTGGGGGATGTCCGAGCAGACGGCGCAGACGCTACGCGGTGGCTGGCTGCATACCGGGGACGCCGCCTGGATGGATGAAGAAGGCTTCATCTTCATCAGCGATCGCCTGAAAGACATGATCATCAGCGGTGGAGAGAACGTCTATTCGACGGAAGTGGAGAACGCGCTCTTCCTGCATCCCTCGGTGGCGCAGTGCGCGGTCATCGGCATTCCGGACGAGAAATGGGGCGAGCGCGTGCACGCGGTAGTCGTGCCGAAACCGGGTGCGGCGCGGGATGCGGCGGCCCTCATGGCCCACTGCCGCACCTTGATTGCCGACTTCAAATGTCCCCGTTCGGTGGAGTTCCGCGAGGATCCCCTGCCGCTCTCGGGCGCGGGCAAGATCCTGAAGACAGAGTTGCGGCAGCCCTACTGGGCGGATCGAGGACGCAGCGTCAACTGAGCGGCGGGTACACTCACTCCAGGGTGAAGCGTACCTTCCCCAAGGGGCCGTAATCGACCTCGTAAATGCCGGAAACACCGGGATGAATTCCGGTGAGGTTGCCGGGAATGATGATCTGGCCCACCTCCAGGCCCTGCCCTTCGACGAGCGCGTACTCGTTCACCACCCATAGCACGCTCGCCCAGAGATCCGGCTTGTCGGCGCTCACCACGCGCTCACCGATGATCTTGCCAGCATGGCGCGCAGTGACCGGCACCCGGTTCACATCCACCGTCTCCGCTGCCACCGCCGTGCCCAGCAGCACTTTCCTCGTGGCGATGTTGTGCGGGATGAGGGCCCGGCGCAGGCGCGGCAGATCCTGCTTCATGGCTTCGAGCTCCGCGAGCGCGCCGTCCGGCAGCTCGATCGCGGGACGCAGGCGACACACGGCCGCCTTGAGTGCCGCCACATCCGCCAGCCGCTGCTTCACCGGCGAACAGAACTCAAAGGCGATTTCAGCCTCCACCAGTGGCGCAACAAAGGTGTTGAGCGGCACATCGCCCGGGGCCTGCAGGAGCCCCTCCGCGTAGAGCACCCCGCCAATCGGGGCCACGGGAATGAATCCGCCCTTGTAGCCGCCCACCCGTTGCCCGGCGGCCAGTCTTGCCTTCAAGTAGGCACGCTGTACGGCGAGCAGATCGGCGTCCGTCAGCGCAGGGTATTCCCGCCCCAGTTCGGGATACGGCTCCCGCGCGGCTTCGGCCGCCAGCAGACGCTCAGCCAGCTCAGTCGCCTCAGGCACGGAAGTGGCGGCCAGTCCTGCGACGGACCACAGCAGCAGAAAAAACATCGCGGCGGTTTTCATGACAGACCCTGCTTGTGAGGCTTGCGTGGGCTCGGCACTATACCAGCGATGTGCGGCCAGCCTGCGCACGCTCACCCAACCGGGAAGATCACATGAGTTCAGTCGCGCCACTCAAGTCAACGCTGCCGTCCCCGCCCGGCCCCAGCCCCTGGCGCGCGCTGCGCGCCTATGGCCGGGACCCCGCCGATTACATGTACCAGCTCTTCCTGGAGTACGGCGAAGTGGCAGTGTGGCGCGGACTGATCACGGTCTACGCGCTCAACAATCCCGAGGATGTCAGGCGCGTCCTGAGCCAGGCACATCCGGCCTATACCAAGGACCTGTACGACTACCGGGTACTCAAGCAGACCCTGGGCAATGGCCTCGTCACCAACGATGGCGAGGACTGGGCCAGGCAGCGCAAACTGATGCAGCCCATGTTCCACCACAAGGTGGTGAACGCGTTTGACGAGGCAATCAACGGCTTCACAAGCACCTTGGCCTCCCAGTGGGACCAGCTCGGCCCCGACCAACCGGTGGCCCTCGAACGTGACATGAGCCGTGTGACCTTCCAGATCGTGGCGGGCACCTTGTTTGGATCGGCCATCGACGAGCACGCCGGCGAGATGACCGACATCCTCGATGTCATCAACATCAACACCAAGACGCTCGATGCCTTCTTCACGCTGTATCCCCGCATCCCGACCCCGCACAACCTCAAATTCCGCAAGGTGATGTCGCGTCTGGATCACATCATCTACAAGGTGATCAATGCGCGTCGCGCCAAGGGAGTACAGACCCGCGACCTGCTCGATCGTCTGCTGTCGGTGCGCGATGAACAGAGTGGGCAGGGCATGGAAGAAAAGCAGATTCGGGACGAAGTCGTCACCCTGATGCTGGCGGGACACGAGACCTCGGCGACCGCCCTGCAGTGGACTTTCTACGCCCTCTCGAATTATCCGGAGGTGGAGGCGCAACTGTTGGAAGAGCTTGATCGCGTGCTCGGGGGCAGGCCCGCCACTGCCGCGGATCTGGCACAGCTGCCGTACCTGAAGCAGGTGGTGCAGGAAACCATGCGGCTCTTTCCGCCGGTGTGGGGTATCGCCCGCAAGAGCGTGGAGGCCCAGGAATTCGGGGGCTACCAGTTGCCCGCCGGGGCGTATCTCGCGATCACACCCTACGCCCTGCACCGTCACCCCGAGCACTGGCCGGACCCGGCACGTTTCGACCCGTCGCGCTTCAGCCCGCAGAACAGCCAAGGCAGACACCCTTACAGTTACATCCCTTTTGCCGCAGGCCCGCGTACCTGCATCGGCGTCGGCATGTCCATGCTCGAAATCCAGCTCATCCTGGCCCAGCTGCTGCAGCGCTATCGCGTGCGCATGCTGCCCGGCCATCCGGTCGTCCCCCATGCGACCATCACCTACCGACCACGCTTCGGCATGAAGGTGCTGATTGAGAAACGCAGGAGCACGCACTGATGACCCGCCCACTTCGTTTCGGCCTCTGGTATTCCCTGCGCAACCCGGAGCCCTGGCACCGCCCCGAGACCGAGATCTACGCCGGCACCCTGCGGCAGATCGCGTGGGCCGAAAAGATCGGCTACGACGATGTCTGGCTGACGGAGCATCATTTCTGCGAGGACGGGCATGCACCCTCCATCCTGCCGCTGGCCTCGGCTGTGGCGGTGGCCACCCGGCGCATCCGCATCGGGACCAGCGTGCTGCTGCTCCCGCTGCATCACCCGGTGCGGGTGGCCGAGGATGCCGCCACCATCGATATCCTCTCCAATGGCCGCTTCGATCTGGGCGTGGGCATCGGGTATCGGCCCCAGGAGTTCGACGGCTTCGGCATCAGCCTGAAGACGCGCGGGGCCCGCGTGGACGAGGGCCTGGCCATCATCCGGGCTCTGTGGCAGGGCCAAACCGTCGATCACGCCGGAAAGTACTATCAGGTGAAGGGCGCAAAACTTGCGCCGCGCTCGGTGCAGGACCCCATGCCCTTGTGGGTGGGTGGCTTCGCCCCGGCTTCGGCCCGGCGTGCCGCAACCCTGGGTGACGGCTACCTGGGCACCGGCGAAATGGCCGAACTGGTGCGCATCTACCACGAGACTCGCGCGGAGCTTGGCTTGCCCGGCCCGGGCCGTACCGCCGGCGGACACTTCTGGCTCATCGTCTCGAATACGCCCGAGAAAACCTTCGAGCAGGTGGCGCCCCATGTGCTGTACCAGATTCGCATGTACAACCAGTGGCTGGCCGAGGCCGGCCAAGCCCTCTTCCCCGAGGTGACGAACCCGGCGCAGCTCGCCGAGATGGGGATCCTCTCCGTCGTCACCCCGACGCAGGCCACGGACATGATTGGGGCCTATGCCGAAGCCACGGGCATAGAGCGTTACTACACCTGGACGGTTCCGCCCGGCATGCAGGAATCGGCCATGGATGAGTACCTGCAGCTTTTCGCCGAAGAGGTGATGCCGCATTTCCGGTAAAGGCTTAAAGCTTCTTAAACCCGGCAAGAACCGCAGGTGAAATCATGCCTGCGCGAGGATTGCCGGAAGTGGGCTGCTGCCGGTTCCGTGGACACCACCTTAAGCTTCTAAAGCTTCCTCGAACTGTACCGGACTGACATAACCCAGTGTCGAATGCCGCCGGGTTGG
>VGUA01000051.1 GCA_016874535.1 Gammaproteobacteria bacterium | reverse complement strand
TTGAGCGGGTCCAGCATCCTGATCTGCTCGGCCGCGAAGCGATAGCCACTGCCATCGGCAGCATGGAAGCGGGCGTGATTGCCTTGGCAGAACGCCCCGATGAGCGCCCGCACCTTGTTGGGATTGGTGATATCGAAGGCAGGGTGGGTCAGCAGTCCGCGCACGCGTTCCAGAGTCTCCGGCAACCGAGATGAGGCCTGGAGGCTGAACCATTTGTCGAGCACCAGCGGCTCATCCTTCCAACGCGCGTAGAAGTCTGCCAGCGCCTCCGCACGCTCGGGGCAATCACAGTTGGCAAGCGCGGCCAGCGCGGCGCTCGCATCCGTCATGTTGTCCGCCTCGCGGAACTGCGCCATGCACACTGCGCGCACTTCCGGCGTTTCGAGTTCCATGAGGTAGCCAAGGCAGGCATTGCGGAGCGCGCGGCGTCCGGCTGCTTCGGGAGTTGGCGCATAGGGCCCCGGCACTCGCATCGTCTGCCAGGTCTTGTGCAGCAGATCGCGCAAGTGCTCGGCCAGGGCGCGACGGAGTGCGGTGCGTGCCCCGAGAATGGCCTCCGGATCCACCACCGCCATTTCCTCCGCCAGCACACCGGCGCCGGGCAGGCTCAAAGCCTCGGCGGCGAAGGCGGGATCCCGCTCGCTGTGGGTCAGGGTGCGGGCACAGGCGTCGAGGAAAGCGGAGGGGAAGCGTGGTTCCCGCCTTGCCTGCAGCTCGCCGATGGCTGCAAGCAGCACGCCTGTTGCCAGACGTTGACCCGCCTCCCAGCGGTTGAACGGGTCGCTGTCATGGGCCATCAATAAGGCCAGATCTTCCGGCGAGTAATCGAAGTTCAGCACCACCGGTGCGGAGAATCCGCGCAACAGAGAGGGCACTGGCCGCTCGGGCAGACCTTCCAGAACAAGAGAATCCGCAGCCTCGGTCAGCAGGAATACCGGCTGCTCGCCTGCACGCAGGGCGGGGTGGCGGCTTTGCACCGGCAGTTCATGTCCCGCGGCGGATAACAGGCCGAGTGCGATCGGAATCGGGAACGGCTTTTTCTCCGTCTCACCCGGGCACAGGGCGCAATGCTGGGAAAAATGCAGGGTGTAGCGGCCTTCGCCCGGATGATGCTCGGCAGTGACCTCCACTCCCGGGGTTCCCGCCTGGTCGTACCAGCGCTGCATGAGCCTGAGGTCAACGCCGGAGGCATCCTGCATGGCGGCGAGGAAGTCCTCGGTGCGCACCGCCTGGCCGTCGTGCCGGGCGAAGTAGAGATCCATGCCACGCCGGAAACCGGCAGCGCCCAGCAGGGTGTGCATCATGCGCACCACCTCCGCGCCCTTGTTGTAGATGGTCGCGGTGTAGAAGTTGCTGATCTCCATGTAAGCGGACGGCCGCACCGGATGCGCCATCGGGCCTGCATCCTCCGGGAACTGACCTGCACGCAGGCCACGCACCTCCTGGATTCGTTGCACGGCGTGCGAATATCGATCGCCGCCGTATTGCTGGTCGCGAAACACGGTCAGGCCTTCCTTCAGGCTCAACTGGAACCAGTCGCGGCAGGTGACCCGGTTGCCTGTCCAGTTGTGGAAGTATTCGTGCGCGATGACCCGGTCGATCATCATGAAGTCGTAATCCGTGGCGAGATCCGGCCGCGCCAGCACGTACTTCGTGTTGAAGATGTTGAGGCCCTTGTTCTCCATCGCGCCCATGTTGAAGTCGCCCACCGCGACGATCATGTACTGGTCCAGATCGAGCTCCAGGCCAAACACTTCCTCGTCCCAGCGAATGGCGGACTTGAGTGCCTCAAGCGCGAACGCGCATTGATCGAGACGCCCGGGCTCGACGTAGAGGCACAGTTTCACGTCCCGTCCTGAACAGGTGCGGAAAGTGTCTTCCAGCAGATCGAGCCGACCCGCCACCAGCGCAAACAGGTAGGCGGGCTTAGGGAAAGGATCTTCCCAGCGCGCCCAGTGCCGATTGCCCTCTTCCACCCCCGCGCCGGTCTGGTTGCCGTTGGAGAGCAGCACGGGAAAACGCGCACGATCAGCGTGCAGGGTCGTGGTGTAACGGGACATCACGTCGGGGCGATCCAGGAAATACGTGATGCGGCGGAACCCCTCGGCCTCGCATTGGGTGAAATAGCCGTCGGCCGAGGCATAGAGGCCCATCAGCTGCGTATTGCTCTCCGGCTGGATGCGCACGACGGTTTCCAGCGTGAAGGATTCGGGAACGTTGAAGATGCGCAGGCGATCCCCGCTGGCCTCGAACTCGCCGGGCGTCAGTGTGCGGCCATCGAGCGCCACGCTGACCAGACTCAAGCCATCACCCTGAAGCTCAAGCGCTGCGTCGCCGCCGGGCCCGGCCGGGTTGCGTTGCAGGGTGAGTTGCGCGCGGACCTCGGTGCAGGCCTCCAGCAGTTCGAAATCGAGCCGTACTTCGGGAATGAGGAAAGCCGGCGGCTGGTAATCCGTGAGGCGGATGGTGACAGGTTCTGGATTTTTCATGCGCCCATTATAGGCGGGGGCGCAATCGACTTCGCCGGGTGGGCACGCAATAATCCGGGTCATTGCATAACGCAGGTGGCAACTCATGAATGGTGCGCATGCCCTGATCGAAACCCTGGTCCGAAGCGGGCTCGATGTCTGCTTCGCCAATCCCGGAACGTCCGAGATGCAGCTCGTACAGGCCATCGACCAGATTCCGGGCATGCACCCAATCCTCGCGCTGTTCGAGGGCGTGGTGACAGGTGCGGCCGATGGTTATGCCCGCATGGCGCGCAAGCCGGCCTGTACCCTCCTGCACCTCGGCCCCGGCCTCGCGAACGGGGTGGCCAACCTGCACAACGCACGCAAGGCGCACACGCCGGTGGTGAACGTGGTGGGTGATCATGCGCTCCATCACGTGCGGTTCGATGCTCCGCTGACGTCCGATCTGGAGGGCATAGCGCGCCCTGTCTCGCACTGGGTGCGTAGCGCGCAATCCCCGGCGGAGCTCGCGGCGCTGGGCGCGGAAGCGGTGGCTGTGGCGGGGACCGTTCCGGGGCGCATCGCCACCCTGCTCGCGCCGGCGGACAGCGCGTGGACAGATCTGCCGGCCGATTATCGTGCGCCCGCCGTGCAGGCTGCGGCGGCGCTGCCACAGGTGCCCTCGCACCAGATCGACGCCGCCGCCAAGGCGCTGCGTCAGGCTCGCAACCCGGTGATCTTGCTGGGCGGGGAGGGGCTGGTAGGCGAAGGCGCGTTCCACGCGGGTCGCATCGCCGCTGCACTGCCGGTAAGGCTGCACGCGGAGACTTTCAACCGTCGCCTCGAGCGGGGCGCGGGCCGCGTACCCATCAGCATCCTGCCGTATTTCGGCGAGCGGGTGCTGGAGACGCTCGCCGGGGCCGACCTCATCTTGCTGGCAGGCTCCAAGCGGCCCGTCGCGTTCTTTGCCTACCCGGGCAAGCCAAGCGTGCTGGTGCCCGAGGGCTGCGACGTGGTGCCGCTGGCGGGTCCGACGGACGATGCCGCGGCGGCGCTGCGGGCGCTTGCGGATGCCTTGCAGGCACCCGCCTCGCCAAGCCGCTTCCAGACCGCAGTGGAGATCCCCCGCGCCACGGGCACGCTCACGCCGCAACTCGTTGCGCAGGTGGTGGGCCGCACGCTGCCGGAAGGCGCCATCGTCATCGACGAGGCCATCACCTGCTCACTGCCCTGCCAGATGGCGACGCTGGGAGCGCCTGCTCATGACTGGCTGCAGCTGATGGGCGGCTCCATTGGTGATGGCTTGCCGCTGGCCGTGGGCGCGGCCGTGGCGTGTCGCGATCGCAAGGTCATTTGCCTGGAAGGCGATGGCAGTGCCATGTACACGGTGCAGGCGCTGTGGACCATGGCCCGGGAAGGCCTTGATGTCATCAACGTGATCTTGGCCAATCGCAGCTACACGGTGCTGAACATCGAATTCGAACGGGTGGGCGTGGGCTCTCCGGGACCGCGTGCGCTGTCCATGCTGGATCTCGGCAATCCCTCCCTGCGCTGGACTGACTTGGCCCGTGGCATGGGTGTGAATGCCGCGCGGGCCGAGACTGCGGAGGAATTCGAGCAGATCCTGCGCAGCATGCTGGGGACTCGCGGTCCCCATGTCATCGAAGCGGTGATCTGAACGCCCTGATTCGGGATCTGTGAGCTCGGCAGGCGCGGGCAGCGCCTCAGGTCACCTGGACCGACGGCAGGGCGTAGAACGCCGCCAGCGCCCGATACAGCGCAAAGGCATCGGCAGTTCCGGCGAGCTCGCGGATCGAATGCATGGCGAAGGTTGGTACGCCCACATCCACGGTGCGTATGCCAAGGCGCGTGGCGGCGAGGGGGCCGATGGTGCTGCCGCAGCCCATGTCGCCCCGCGCGACGAAGGACTGCACGGCCACGCCCGCGAGCTCCGCCGCGTGCATGAACACCGCCGCGGATTCGCTGTTGGTGGCATAGGACTGGTTGGCATTCACCTTGAGCGCCGGTCCACCATTGATTACCGGGCTGTGCCGGGCATCGTGCCGGTCAGGGAAATTGGGATGAACCGCGTGCGCATTGTCCGTCGAGACGAGCAATGACCGCGCCATGGCCCGCGCCTGCGCGCCGTGATCATCAAACACCCGCAAGAGCACGCTTTCCAGGAAATTGCCGCGCGCACCGCTGGTGGATGCGCTGCCGACTTCCTCATGGTCATTGCACACCAGCCATTGCGAACCCTCGCCGCCTGCTTCCCTGAGGGCGCACAGGCCGGTGTAGCAGCTCAGCAGGTTGTCGAGGCGTGCGGAGGCGATGAATTCGCCGCGCCAGCCTAAGATCTGCGCCGGCTGCGTGCCATAAAAACTCAGCTCGAAGGCCAGCACGCGGCTGCCCTCGAGGGCCGGCTCCTCGCGCACCAGGGCCAGCAGGACTTCTGCCTTCACATCGAACTGTTCGGTCGATTTGCCCTGGATCAGCGCCGGCAGATAGGTCTGGCGATTGATGCTTCGCTTGTCGTTGGCTTCGCGGTCGAGATGAATCGCGAGGCTCGGGATGATGGCCAGCGGGCAGCGGAAATCGAGCAGCCGGTTGCACAGGCTGCCATCGGGGCGAATGAGCGTCACGCGCCCGGCCAGTGAAAGATCGCGGTCGAACCACGGATTCAGCAGCACCCCGCCGTAGACCTCTGCCGCGAGTTGCTGGTAGCCCTGCTGCACGAGTTCCGGATGTGGCTTGAGCTTGAGGCAAGGACTGTCGGTGTGTGCGCCGACCAGGCGCAGACCCGTGCTCACCAGCGGCTCATGCCCCAGGGTGAAGGCAATGAGCGAGGATTCATTGCGTGTGACGAGATATCGCCCGCCCGCTTCCGGGCGCCAGACTTCATCCTCCGCCAATTGCGTGAAACCGGCAGCAAGCAGTGCCTGCATCATCTCGCGCGTGGCGTGGAAGGGCGTGGGGGAGCGGTCCAGGAAGGCCAGGAGGCCCTGATTGAATTCTTGCGGTGTCATGCGGGCATCTTAGCAGCGAGTGATGGAAGCCTGTCAGTGGCGGTCGGGGCGCTGGCCGGGCGAGGGCATCCAGCCCTGCGGGGCTGCATGGTGGCGTTGTCTGTCCGGGGCGACGGGTTTGCCACCCGCGTTGCGCTGTCGCTATTCTTGCCGGGTGAATCCACGGGTGAACCCCATGTTGCCGAGAATCCTGCTCCTTGCCCTGCTGACGACACTTGTCACGGACGTTCTCGCCGTGGGCGCACAGTCCGAGGTCGACTTATGGGAGACGCTGCTTCGTCCCCAGTACTTCCAGGATCGCGAGATTGCACTGGGCAAGGAGGCGGTTGAATTGCGGATACCCTTGCGTGCGGAAGATGCCGGCGTGGTGCCGGTTTCCATTGACGCCAAACAGCCGCAGACCGCCGAGCGTTACATCCAGCGCTTGTTCGTGTTCGTGGACAAGAATCCCAAGCCACTCGCCGGGGTCTTCACTCTGACACCCGAGATGGGCGAGGCGGATCTGGCGCTACGTCTGCGCATCAACCAGTTCACCAAGGTGCGGGTGGTGGCCGAGATGAATACCGGCGAGCTCTACATGGATGAGGGCTACACGCGGGCGAGCGGTGGGTGTTCGGAGCCTCCGCCATTCCTGAAACTGAAGGAGGCCCGCGAACGCATCGGCCAGATGCAGTTCCGTGCCACGCGCGACCCGGTGCGGGACGGTGCACTGGGACAGTTGATGATTCGTCACCCCAACATCACGGGCATGCAGCTGGATCAGCGCACTCGCGCGTATATTCCCGCTGACTACGTGACCCAGGTGGTGATCCACTTCAACGGCCGGCACATCATGACCGCGGAGACCGATATCTCCATCAGCGAGGATCCGAGTTTCCGGTTTTTCTTTCAGCCTCAGCAGGGCGGTACGCTGGAGGCCCGCATGACAGACTCCGAGGGCCGCAGCTTCACGCATACCTTCGAGGTCGATCCGCCGCCAGCACCGGGTTGATCCGGGTGCTGGAGCGGCGCGGTTCCCGCGCTCTCAAAGCGCGCGCAGGAAATCCAGCAGCACGCGGTTGAAGATTTCCGGTTGCTCGATGTTGGCCAGATGTCCCGCGTTGCGGATCACCACCAGCGAGGATCCAGAGATTGCAGCCGCCATCTCGCGCGCCACGCCGGGTGGCGTGAGCCTGTCCTGATCCCCCACCACGATGAGCGTTGGCACCCGCACCCGGGAGAGATCCGCCACGCGCTCGTAGCGCGTCATCGCCTCGATGGTCTTGATGTAGGACTCCTTGTGCAGCCTGCCCATGCTGTCCACCAGCGCGTCGATATGCGCCGCTGAGGCGCGCGAGCTGACCAGAGTTTTAGCGACGGTAGGCGCGATATCGCGGGGCTCCTTGCCTTCGAGCAGGGGTTTGCGCCGCAGTTCGATGAATTTCTCGCGGGCCGCCGGCGTGAAGGATTCGTCGTAACCGGCAAAGGTGTCGATGAGCCCGAGGCTCAGCACCCGCTCCGGGCATTGCTCGAAGAAATCGAGCGCGATGCGCCCACCCATCGACAGCCCCACCAGATGAGCGGCTGGGACGCCGAGGTGATCGAGCAGGCGCCCGACATCGCTCGCGAAATCCGGAAAGCGCAAAGGCTCGGCATAGTCCTCGCTGTCGCCGTAGCCGCGTGCATCCCAGGCAACGGCGCGGAAGTGGGTGCAAACCGCCGGCATCTGCTCCACCCAGTTCCGGCGATTGCCGCCTATGCCGTGCAGAAAGATGACCAGCGCACCCTTGCCGGCTTCACTGTAAGCAAGGCGCGGAGCGCCCGGGACAAATCCTGTCGAGTACTGATCCATGCCGAGATCAGCCCCAAGGCAGGGGCATGGGCGCGCCATCCGCCGTGCGGACCTGCACGGGGGACATGGCGAGGGCTGCCATGATGTAGAGCTCGTCATCGCCACCGTTGCAGATCTGGTGGATCACGCTGCGCGGAATCAGCAGGGATTCATCGGCGCGGATGACCGCCGTCTTGCCGTCGTAGTGACATTCCGCCGTGCCGGACAGCACCGTGATCACCTCTTCGCAGTCGTGGCAGTGCACAGGGGTGGCGGCCTTGGGCGCGATTCTCTGCCGCCAGATCTCGAAGGACTTCATGCCATCGCGGCTGCCCGCGAGGGTTTGGTGCTCGAGGCCGGGCAGGTTGAGAGTGGGCAGCGTGGCGTGGGAATTGACGCGCATCCGGAGTCTCCTGGCCGCTTGCGACAGCGGGATTTACGGGTTTGAAATAGCGTGCCGGTATCCCAAACGAGGGCGCAAACCTTGTCAAGCAAGGGGGCGCCCCGTTGTTGCCGGGGCTGTCTGGTCAGGTGCAGCCGCCCGGCGTTTGACCCTCCGCGCTTCGCACTGCGTGCGGCGCGCTTCGGGTTCAACCCCCGGCCGGCTTCTGGCGCCTGCACTCGGCAGCTTTTGTTTTGGTGATCGTGGGCGGATGTGCAGGGGAATGCCCTGTAGCGGACATTGGAGTTCGTCCGCGGAAGGGCGCCCCCTGTGCAGCCGCGTATGGCAAGGCTTGTGCAGCCGCCCGGCGCTTGACCCTCCGCGCTTCGCACTGCGTGGGGCGCGCGTCGGGCTCAATCCCCGGGCGGCTTGGGGTAGCCGTTATTACTCAAGCCGCGTTCGCGCGGGCCGATAAATGCAGCGAGGACTCCCCGAATGTCGGGTGGGTCCACGCGGTTTTTGCGGCGATTCCGTCACGAAAACTTCATCCACGGTGGTCACAGTGCGGGCCCGTCTGCATTATGATCCGTCAATGAATTCAGGAGTGAATCCACCCATGGCCGTCCCCGCAGCAGTCGTGCAGTTACGCGCCGCGCCCATTTCACCAACTCTCCAGTCCCATCTGCTGGCCGCCGAGCGCGCGGCCCGCAGTGATGCCGGCAAGTCCTTGAGCTGGATCGTTTCCGCCATCTCCAGTGCCTGCAAGACCATCGCCGCCCGCCTGCGCACGGCCGGCATCGACGGCAATCTCGGTGCGGTCGGCAATATGAATGTTCAGGGCGAGAGCCAGCAGGCGCTGGACGTGATCGCCAATGAACTCCTCATCCGCGAACTGCAGTCCCGCGAGGGGGTGGCAGTGCTTGGCTCAGAGGAAAACGACGAACTTCTGGTGGTGGATGACGCCCAAGCCAGCGGCGTGCGCTACTCGGTGCTCTTCGATCCGCTGGACGGATCTTCCAATCTCGATGTCGGCGGCAGCGTCGGCACCATCTTCTCCATCTACGAAGTCCCTCCGGGCACGGAGCTTGAACTGCAGGCCGGGCGCCGTCAGGTCGCTGCAGGCTATGTGCTCTACGGGCCTTCCACCGTATTTGTGATGACCATGGGGCAGGGTGTGGACATGTTCGTGCTCGACCCTTCGGTCGGCACTTTCGTACGCACCGCGAGCAATCTCCAGATCCCCGCGCGGGGCAAGAGCTACTCCGTCAACGAAGCGAATTTCGACAGCTTTCCGGTTGGCTACCAGCGCTTCATCGCCGACTGCCGCAAGGCCGGTTACGCCAGCCGTTACGCGGGTGCCATGGTGGCGGATGTCCATCGTGTGCTGTTGCAGGGGGGCGTGTTCCTCTATCCGCCCACGGCCAAGGCGCCCAAGGGCAAGCTCAGGCTGATGTACGAGGCCAATCCCATGGCCTGGTTGCTCGAGCAGGCTGGTGGTATGGGCAGCACGGGTGAGTTCGACATCCTGGATGTGGTTCCCGATTCCCTGCATCAGCGGGTGCCGGTGATTCTCGGCAGTCCGGAGGACGTCAAGGCGCTGCGCGCCTTGCTCTGAGCTTTTTCTGCCCCCTGCGGCTGCACAGGGGGCGCCCTTCCGCGGACGAAGTCAGATGTCCGCTACAGGGCATACCCCTGTACACCCGCTCACGATCACCTTGGAAAAAAGCGGCCATGTGCTGAAGCCGACCGGGGAGTAGACCCGAAGCGCGCCTCACGCAGTGCGAAGCGCGGAGGGTCGCTCGCCGGTCGACTGCACGAGATATCCCTTACGCTCGCGGCTGCACAGGGGGCGCCCTTCCGCGGACGAAGTCAGATGTCCGCTACAGGGCATCCCCCTGTACATCCGCTCAGCATTACCTTGGAGACAACTGCCGTGTGCGGATGGGTGAGGCAAGCCACGCCGCGAGATCCTCCCGAATCCGGGCGAACACGCCCGGCCAGTCACCACCGGCGGACTGACGATAAAGCGATATCGAGGGATACCAGGGCGTCGCGGTTCCATGCCACATCCAGCGCCAGTCGGGCGAGAAGGGCAGCATCACCCATACCGGTTTGCCCAGCGCCCCCGCGAGATGGGCCACACTGGTATCCACCGTGATGATCAGATCCATCGCGTCCACCAAGGCCGCGGTATCGGAAAAATCCCTGAGCTCATCCCCAAACCAGGCGACATCAGTGCGGGAACGGATGGCGGCCATGTCGCCCTTGCGACACTCCTTTTGCAGGCTGACCCAGTTCACCGGCAGATCCAGTTCAGTGAGCAGATCGTGCAAGGCGATGCTGCGCTCCCGGTCGCGGCCGTGTGTCGGGCTGCCGCTGACCACCACGCCGACACGCGGTGTGGGTACAGCCGCCAGGCGTTGATGCCAGATCCGCAATTTCTCCGCCTCGCTTGTGAGGTAACGACCGGGTGCGGGGATGGTCTGAAGGCTGGTCTGGAAGGCAAAAGGCAGGCTCAGCAACGGGCACTGGAAATCATGGGCGGGAAGCGGATCGCCGCGACCGATGATCACATCCGGGCCCTCGAGCGCGCGCATCAAAGGCACCAGATCGCGCTGCACTTCCAGGATCACCTGCGCGCCTTTTGCCTTGCACAGCGCGGCATAACGACAGAACTGCACCGTGTCCCCAAAGCCCTGCTCATTGCGCAGGAGGATGGTCTTGCCCGCCAGCGATTCCCGCCCGGTCCAGCGTGGCTTCAGATGTGAATCCGGCGGCAGGCTCACCCCGGGGCGCTGCCAGCGCCATTCGTATTTGTCCCAGCCGCGCGGCAGCTCGCCCGCCACCAGCAACGCCAGACTCAGGTTCCAGTGCGCTTCCGCATGCGAGGGCTTCAGCGCAATCGCGCGCGCATAGCTGCGCATGGCGCCCTCAACCTGTCCCAGATCCTGTTCTACCAGACCCCGGTTCACATAAGCCTCCGGATACTCGGGGCGCAGAGTGATGGCTCGGGTATAGCTGGTGACCGCGGAATTCAGCAGTCCCATGGAGCGCAGGGTGTTGCCGCGGTTGTACCAGGCCTCGGCATGGTCTTGCCGTACGGTCACCGCACGGTCATAGCTGGCGAGGGATTCGTCGTAACGCTCCAGGGCGTGCAGGGCTGCGCCGCGATTGCTCAGCGCGTCCGGATAGTCGGGACGCACGGCCAGCGCGGCGTCGAAACTCGCGAGGGCTTCCGCAACCTTCTTTTGGTTCTGGAACACGATGCCGCGGGAATTGAAGGCCTCGGCGTAGTTCGCAGGCAAGGCGATCGCACGGTCAAAAGCGGCGAGCGCCTCGTCCTGCCTGCCCATGGCTTCAAACGCGAGGCCACGGTTGAAATGCGCCTCGGGAAAATCCCCCTGCAGAGCAAGCGCTTTGTCGTAGCTTTCCAGAGCCTCGGCATGACGACCCAAATCCTTCAGCACATTGCCGCGGTTGTTGTGGACATTGCTGTCACCGGCATCACACGCCAGCGCGCGGTCATAACTCGCGAGTGCATCGTCGGGTCGCTTGAGTGCACGTAACGCAGAGCCACGCGCATTGAGCGCGGCGGCCGAGTCCGGCTTGACCGTCAGCGCGCGATCCAGCCACTGCAGTGCTTCCGCTTGGCGTTGCCCGCGGATGGCGACGAGGGCGAGCCAGTAAAGGGCATCGAAGTTGTGCGGTTCGCGCTGCAGGATGCTGTGGAAGGCCGCCTCGGATTCCTGGAGACGGCCCGCCCGATGGAGGGCGAGCGCCTGCTGCAGCAGGGTGGCGATGGTGTTTTCCTGATCACTCGTGCGCAGGATGGTAAACCATCCCCGGGAGGGAGTGCGTGTCGCGCCCCGGGCAGCCGTTGATCAGGAGTGAGAAGGTTTTTTGAAAAGCTCCACGGCCAGCGCACAACGCGCCTCGGCGGTTTCGGGCAGGGATTCCTGGGCATCGATGGCATCGAGGCGCAGCTTGAGGCCACTGCGGTTTGCGATCTGTATGGCAAGTCCGGGGCGCGCGTTCAACTCGAGCAGTAATGGCCCGTGAGTGCGATCGAGCACGATGTCCACGCCGAGATAACCAAGGCCCGTCAGTTCGTAGCACTGCGCGCCCAGTTCCAGCAGGCGCGGCCACGTCGGGATCTGGATACCGGCCAGGGGCACGCCGTAATCCGGGTGTTCCTGCACGGCGCGGCTGTGCCATACCCCGCCGGTCGTCAACCCGGTGGCGATTTCGATACCGACACCCACCGCTCCCTGGTGCAAATTGGCCTTGCCGTCCGACTGCCGCGTGGGCAGGCGGACCATCGCCATGGTGGGTACCCCGCGATAGACCAGCAGCCGGATATCCGGCACGCCCTGGTAGCTCACCGGATCGAAGATGGGATCCACGCGCACGCGGTATTCGATCATCGCCTTGTCCGGCACACCTCCGAGGCTATAGATGCCGCTCAGGATGTTGGAGGCGTGATACTCGATTTCGGCGAGCGGCAGTCCGCGACCATCGGTCTTGACGAACATCTCGCGCCGACGGCCGTCGATGACGAGCACCCCGGCACCGCCGGATCCGCGCGCCGGCTTGATCACGAATTCGCTGTAGGGCTTGAGGATGTCTCCGAGTCCGGAGAGGTCATGTTCGGTGGCGATCACCCCATAGAGCGGTGGCACCGAGATCCCGGATTCGATGGCGAGCTGCTTGGTCGTGAGCTTGTCATCCACCAGCGGATAACGCCGCCGGGGATTGCGCTTCATGATGTAGGCGCGATTGCGCGCGTTGAGGCCCAGGATGCCTCGTTTGCGCAGGGCGAGCCAGGTGCCGATCATGCCCGCATCAATCCTTGGCTAGATCCTTGAAGCGCACGATCTCGCTCAGTCGGTAGCCGGTGTAGGCGCCAAACACCAGGCACAGCGACAACACCACCAGCAGCAGTTCCGGGAACACGAACATCAGATACACCAGATGCTCTTCGGTCATGGCGAAGTAGCCGAAGATGGCAACCGTGAGGCTGCCGAGGAATTCCTTGATGGCGTTGGCGGGGCCGCGCTCCTCCCACACGATGGACATGCGCTCGATGGTCATGGTGAGGATGACCATGGGGAACAACGCAATCGAGAGACCCTGTTCGATATGCAGCTCGTTGCTGATGAGGCTGACCGCGAGCATCAGCCCGATCACGATGACGAGCACACTGGTGAGTCTCGGCACGAGCAGCAGGCGCAGGTGCGTGACGGCACTGCGGATGAAGAGGCCGGCGGACACCACGATGAGGAACAGGGCCACGCCGGCGGCGAGACGGGTCTCGCGGAAAGCAAGCGCGACCAGGATGGGCATGAACGTGCCGAAGGTGGGAATGCCCACCACCATGCGCATGATGACGATGACGAAGGCCCCCAGCGGCACCATGAGCAGCACGCGATAAACGTTCTGGGTGGCGACGGGGAGCTCGCTCAGCGACAGGGTGAGCAGCCCGGTGTTCAGTTTGCTGTCCACACGCTGCGCCACATCGAGCTGGGTCATGGGGGTCTGCGCGGCGGAGAAAGTCACCGACACATTGCTCACGCCCTTGGTGCTCACCAGTTCCCGGTCCGCGAACTTCCACACCAGAAAGTTGGTGGGGTAACCCGGCTGGCCGGTACGTGGATTGAAACCCTGCCACACGTCTCCGTTGTGCACCTCCAGCCAGGGCATCAGCTCCCGCCCCGTGAATTCTCCGTCCAGCGCCAGGCCATGCACGATGCGGCTGGGAATGCGAGCGCCAGCCAGGATTTCAGTCAACAGCAAGGGCCATTGTTCTGCGGTCGCGGATTTGAGGATGACTTTGGCGTTTTCGTCGTCCGAGTTGTTGAGCGCGGCGAGCAGAAGACTGGTGAATGTGACCACGTCCGCCGACTCGGCTCGGGCCCGCGCGAGAAGCGCGCTCACGGCGGAGGCGAGAGGTTCCTCGTACTCCGGTACCTCGGGGAAGGTGGGCGGCGGGCCATCGGTGATGGCGCGCGACTGATCGCGCTTGGGATAAACCTTGGTGTGGTAGTAGAGCGCCTGGGAGCCGCCGGCGCGACGCACGGTCCAGACGGCCTCCGGGGTGGCCTTTTCATCCTTGCCCACGGTAAGCCCGTAACCCCGGGACACGAAATCTTCATCCAACACGGCGAAGCCGCGTGGTGCACCGGGCAGCGCCAAGGCCACCTTGGCAGGCAGCCCGCGACCCTGGAAGGTCACGCGCGCCTCCACGTCCCACACGGTGGCCTCCGCTGACGGGTCGAGCGGGATACCGAGCCGACTCACCTTGAGGCCGGCAAGCCCCAGTCCCAGCGCGGCGAAGATAAAAGCCCAGACAAAAACGGCCGAAACACGCACCTGCTGACCTCCTCTGGGATCCGGTCCGTTACTTCTTCGAGGCCGGACAGGTGGGGGTGGAATTGTATTTGGCAGCGGGATCGATCACGGCGAGCTCCGCCAGGAAACGACGGCCAAGCAACACCGGATAGTTGAACTTCTCGCGATTCGTGAGCGTGAACAGCGCCTGATAGCGCTTGCCCCCGAGGCAGAATTCCATCTTCACACTGGGGCGGAGCGAAGTCTTCTCCGTGCCACGCAGCTTGATCTTGACCTTGCGCTCCAGACGCTTCTCGACCAGCAGGGTTTCGGCCTTCGGGTCGCGGTGATCCAGCGACAGCTTGAAGCGCACCCATTCCTTGTCGTCCTTGTCGAAGTATTCGATGTCGGTGGCGTGGATGGCGGCAGTCTTGGCACCGGTGTCGAGCTTGGCCTTCACCACCACATCCCAGGGCTGCAGCCGCACCCGCTCGAGCCAGCCCAGTTGCAGAGGGTCTTTGGCGCTCGCGGACGTGGAGAAGAAGAGGGCGGTGAGGACGAGTAGGGCGAACAGACTGCGGCTGCCGCGTTGCGTGACCGGACGCATGGTGTGTGGAGGCCTCGGAGCAGGTTGGAGAGGTGGCGATGCCGGGGTGCTTGATGATAAGCCGAAAGACCGCAGGCATGTTAGTCGGCTGGACGTGAATCGGAGGCAAATGGCAGACACGCCCGGTCCATCCGCGATTGGTCGCAAGGTCGTGTTGGAAGCGCGTACACTTCGGTCACTTTCAGCCCCCTGTTACGGAGTCCGCCATGCAGTATTTCGAGGACAACGCGCTCTCCATCGGCAACACGCCACTCGTGCGCCTCAACCGTGTGGTCGCGGCAGGTCGTGCCCTGGTGCTCGCCAAGATCGAGGGTCGCAATCCCGCCTACTCCGTGAAGTGCCGCATCGGCGCGGCGATGATATGGGACGCCGAGCAACGCGGACTCCTCAAGCCGGGAATGGAGATCGTCGAACCGACCAGTGGCAATACCGGCATCGCCCTCGCCTTCGTCTGCGCGGCCAAGGGCTATCCCATCACCCTGACCATGCCGGAAACCATGAGCCTCGAGCGTCGGAAAGTGCTGAAGGCCTTCGGGGCCAAACTGGTGCTCACCGAGGGCGCCAAGGGCATGTCCGGCGCAATCGCCAAGGCCGAGGAACTGGTGGCACGCGATCCGGCCCGCTATTACATGCCGCAGCAGTTCAAGAACCCCGCCAACCCCGCCATCCATGAAAAGACCACGGGCCCGGAGATCTGGGACGCGACCGACGGCCAAGTGGATGTGATTGTCTCCGGCGTCGGCACCGGCGGCACGATTACCGGCATCTCGCGCTACCTGAAGCACACCCGCGGCCGAGCGGTGCTGTCGGTGGCGGTGGAGCCGGCCACCAGTCCTGTCATGTCCCAGCAGCGCTCGGGTCTCGCGCTCCAACCCGCGCCCCACAAGATTCAGGGCATAGGCGCGGGCTTCATTCCGGAAACCCTCGATCTCTCGCTGGTGGATCGCATCGAGCAGGTAACGAATGAGGATGCGGTCGCCTACGCACGCCGTCTGGCGACGGAGGAGGGCATCCTGGCGGGGATTTCCTGCGGCGCGGCGACGGCCGTGGCAGCGCGCCTCTCTGCGGAGCCGGCGATGGCCGGCAAGACCATCGTCGTCATCCTGCCCGATGCGGGGGAGCGTTATCTCTCCAGCGTGCTCTTCGACGGTATCGAGTAGGGCAGCGCCCGCAAGGGGCGGGCTCAGAGGTTCGGCGGAATCAGCAGCATTGCTCCGACATTCACCAGCATGAGCACCAGCGCCACGAGGAAGGTGTAACCGACGATCTCACCAAAGCGCAGCTTGGTCACCGCGAGAATCGGAATGGCGAAGAAGGGCTGGATGAGATTGGTGGTGGAGTCCCCATAAGCATAGGCCAGTGTGGTGGTGACCACGGACACATCCAGCGAGGCACCAGCCGGCAGCAGGAACGGTGCTTCGATGAGCCATTTCGAGCCGCCCGAAGGGATGAACAGATTCATGAAGCCCGAGTAGAGGTAGACCACCAGCGGATAGGTCTCCGTGCTCGCCACCCGTGCAAAGAATTCGCCCAGCCAGTGGCCCAGCGGCGTGAACTGCAGCAGGCCGAAAATCCCCGCATAGAACGGAAACTGCACGACGATGCCCCAGGCACTGTCCATCGCCGCGCGGCAAGCACGAAGGAACGAGGTGGGGCGTCCGTGCAGGAGCAGCGCAAGCGCCAGGAACACGATGTTGTAGGAATCGATGGTCCAGCTTTCGGCGAAGCCCTTGGTGTCCATGGTGTTGGCGAGTGGATAGATGAGCAGCAGCAGGGCCAGCCACACCCAGCCCCTGAACTGATCGAGCCGTTCGGCGGGGGTGCGGGGGGCGGGATCTTCCGGCGGCGGGGCGGGCAGGATGGCCTCCGCCTGTTCCCGCGAAAGTGTGCGTGCGCCGTGACGGGGATGCAGGATGACCACCGTGGCAAGCGCCACCACGAAGATCACGCACAGATAGCCCAGGTTGAAACTGTTGAAGAGCGTTTCATTGATTGGATAGAGCCGCTCCACCACCGCCGTGCCGCCCGGTGTAGCCGGGGTGACCAGCGGATTGTTCGGGGTGGCCAGAATGAGTGGCGCCGAGCCCGAAAAGCCGCCATGCCAGATGGTGCCGAGCCCCAGATAGGCGCTGGCGATGAGCACGCGCACGTCCGCACGCGGATTGCGGCGGATGAGAAACGGAGTGAACAGGGCGCAGGACACCAGGCAGAACGCCCAGTTGAGGTAGCCCGTGAACATGGAGAACACGCCTGCCAGCACCACGGCCTGCAGGGGGCGCTCGGGATTGGGCAGGCCGGCCAGCCAGTCGAAGAGGCGCCAGGCGGGACGCGACGCAACGCATGCATACGCTGCCACCATCGAGAGCGTGAACTGCATGCCGAGCGTGAGCAGTTTCCACACGCCCTGACCCCAAGCCAGCACGGCCTCCTCCGGCCCCACGCCCGGGCCGGCCATGGCAATCACCAGCGCGACCGCCGTGAGCATCATGCAGATGACCCAGGCATCCGGGAGCCAGCGTTCCGTGAATTCGGAAAGGCGCGCGCCGAGGCTGCGCAGGAGGTCAGCGGGGTTCATGCAACTGGAAAGCGCCTGAAGTCGGGTGATTAGTCGGCAAGGCGGCCGTAAAATAACCGGTTATATGCGTATAAGCGAACTCTTCCACAGCATCCAGGGCGAGGGCCACCTCACCGGCAAGCCCATGTTCTTCATCCGGGCTCAGGGCTGCGCCGTGAAATGCCCCATCCGGGAAGTCTGTGACCAGCCCGAATCCCTGGGTTTCAAGGGCGGTACGGAGTATTCCCCGGTGGAGCTCGCGGAGCTCGCCCTGCAGGCGGTGGGGCCGCGCGGCTGGGTCTGTCTCACCGGGGGCGAACCCGCGGAGCATGAGGATTTCGACCGCGTGGTGGCCGAATGCCGGCGGCGGGATCTCCATATCAACATCCAGACCTCGGGCATGCGCCGTGTGAACGCTCCGTGGGACTGGTGCACCGTTTCGCCCAAAGGGCTGGTGGACGAGCTCGCCATGGATTTCGCCCAGGAGCTCAAGATTGTCTACACCGGCCAGTCGGCGGAGGTGCTCAGGGATTACTACGAGCGATTCTCGGCCTGGAACTACTACCTGCAACCGTGCTGGTCGGGCTCAGGCAGCAACCAGCAGGAGACGCTCGCCATGGTGTATGAGCTCAATCGCCTCGGCCTGCGCTTCGAGTTCACTGCCCAGTGGCACAAGCTGTTGGGCGTTCATTGAGGAATTCCCACACCGCGCCCCGTCCCTGAGGAGGCCGGCCCGCACCCGCAGACCGGGCGCCGGCAAGGCCGTTGACGCCCCCGCGAACCATTGCGTACCTTCGCCGGACCCGTCCATCTTCACTCCGCAGGGGATCTTCCGCATGCCTTTCCGAATTTCAGTCGATACCGGCGGCACGTTCACCGACGTGGTCGTCACCGACACTGCCGGCCGCTTCACCATTGGCAAGGCGCTGACCGACCGCAGCCGTGCGTTTGCCAGCATCGCGGCGGGCCTCGACGTGGCGGCCGAGCAGTTGGGCCTGAATGCCAAGGATCTGCTGGCCGACACCTCCATGTTCCTCTACGGCACCACGCGCGGCACCAACGGCATTGTGGAGCGCAAGATAGCCCGCACCGCCTTCCTCACCACGGAAGGCTTCCCGGACATCCTGCTGCTGAAGGAAGGTGGCAAGGCCGAGCCACACAACCTCCGTATGGAGTATCCCGATCCTTACATCCCCCGCCGCTATACCTTCGAGGTGCGTGAACGCATCAACGCCGAGGGCGGGGTGGAAACGGCGCTGGACGAGGCCGCCGTGCGCGCCATGCTCCAGACCTTTCCCAAGCGCGGCGTCGAGGCGGTCGCGGTCTGCCTGCTGTGGTCGATTGCGAACCCCGCCCATGAGCTGCGCGTCGGCGAG
>VGUA01000050.1 GCA_016874535.1 Gammaproteobacteria bacterium | reverse complement strand
TCGAAGATGCGGCTGTAGGTGTCGTACATCTGCTGGTAAGTTTCCAGCAGGGAGTCCCGGTTGAGGTGGAAGGAATAGGCATCCTTCATCAGGAATTCGCGCGCCCGCATGATGCCGAAGCGTGGGCGCACCTCGTCCCGGAATTTGGTCTGGATTTGATAGAAGTTGGCCGGCAGCTGCTTGTAGCTCTTGATTTCGTCGCGGATGAGGTCGGTGATGACCTCTTCATGCGTGGGGCCGAGGCAGAAGGGGCGGTCATGGCGGTCCTGCAGGCGCAGCAGCTCGGGGCCATATTTCTCCCAGCGACCGGATTCCTGCCACAGCTCCGCCGGCAACACCCCGGACATGAGCACCTCCTGGGCGCCGGCGCGGTCCATCTCCTCACGCACGATGGCTTCCACCTTGCGCAGCACCCGGAGACCGAGTGGCAGCCAGGTATAGATGCCGGCTGCGAGCTGCCGGACCATCCCGGCGCGGAGCATGAGCTGGTGGCTGATCACCTCGGCATCGGCCGGGGATTCGCGCAGGGTGGGCATGAGGAGCTGGGAAACACGCATGGTATGTGGATGCTTGCTGTTGGCAGGGAGCGGGCATTCTACCCGCGCCGGGGACACAGCGGCACGACACCCCCGCTTGACCGTTTCCGGGAATCCTTTTAACGTCCCCGCCCTTGACAGCGGCCTGCACCCCTGTGCGGCCCTGTCCCCTGAACGCCGACCCCGTGCTCACGAGGCACGGGGGACGGTCGGAGCCCGACCGCGGTTCACCCCGCGGCACGCGCAAAGACTGCGGCACTTGCTATCAACAGAGTGAGGTCATCATGAGCGAAAAACTCCGCGGCGCCGAAATCTTCGTGCGCTCCTTGATCGACGAAGGCGTCGAATTCCTGTTCGGCTATCCCGGTGGAGCCGTCCTCCACATCTACGACGAGCTCTACAAGCAGGACACCATCAAGCACATCCTGGTGCGCCATGAGCAGGGCGCCACCCATGCGGCCGACGGCTACGCCAGAGCAACGGGCAAGCCCGGCGTGGTGCTGGTGACCTCCGGCCCCGGTGCGACCAATGCGGTGACGGGCATTGCCACGGCCTATCTCGACTCCATTCCGCTGGTGGTGTTCACCGGCCAGGTCGCTACCCATCTCATCGGCAACGATGCCTTCCAGGAAGTGGATTCCATCGGCATCACGCGCCCGTGCGTGAAGCACAATTTCCTGGTCGAGCGGGCGGAAGATCTCGCCCCCACCATCAAGAAGGCCTTTTATGTGGCGACCACCGGCCGTCCCGGCCCGGTGGTGGTGGACATCCCCAAGGATGTGACCGCCAACGTGGCGGACTACGTGTATCCCGAGCATGTGGAGATGCGTTCCTACAAGCCCAACACCAAGGGCCATCCGGGGCAGATCAAGAAGGCCGCCCAGCTGATACTCAATGCGCAGAAGCCCATGATCTACACGGGTGGCGGCGTGATTCTGGACAACGCCTCCGAGCAGCTCACCCGCTTCGGTCGCCTGCTCGGCTTTCCGGTCACCAACACGCTGATGGGGCTGGGCGCCTATCCCGCGTCTGATCCGCAATTCATCGGCATGCTCGGCATGCATGGCACCTATGAGGCCAACATGGCGATGCACCACTGCGATGTGCTCATCGCCATCGGTGCCCGCTTCGATGACCGCGTGACCGGGGACCTCGCGAAATTCTGTCCCTACGCCAAGATCATCCATGTGGACATCGACCCGTCCTCCATCTCCAAGAACGTGAAGGTGGACGTGCCCATCGTGGGTGGCGTGGGCAATGTACTTGGCGAGCTCAACAAGCTCATCGAGGAGGCACGCTTCAAGCCGATTGATCGTGAGACCCATGCCTGGTGGCAGCAGATTCGCGACTGGCAGAAACTCGATTGCCTGCGCTACGACCGCAAGAGCGAATTCATCAAGCCGCAGGCGGTCATCCAGGCCGTGCATCGCATCACCAATGGCGATGCCTACGTGACATCCGATGTGGGCCAGCACCAGATGTGGGCCGCGCAGTATTACGGCTTCGACAAGCCCCGCCGCTGGATCAACTCCGGTGGCCTCGGCACCATGGGTTTCGGCCTGCCGGCGGCGATGGGCGTGCAGCTGGCCTTCCCCAACGAGAAGGTGGTGTGCGTGACGGGCGAAGCCAGTTTCGTGATGTGCATGCAGGAGCTTTCCACCTGTCTGCAGTACGACCTGCCGATCAAGATCGTAAGCCTCAACAACCGGTACATGGGCATGGTTCGTCAGTGGCAGGAATTCTTCTACGACCGTCGCTATTCCCATTCCTACATGGATTCCTTGCCGGATTTCGTGAAACTGGCAGAGGCCTTTGGTCATGTGGGGATGCGTATCGAGAAGCCGGGTGATGTGGAGGGCGCGCTGCAGGAAGCCTTCGCCATGAAGAACCGCCTCGTGCTCATGGACTTCATCACCGACCAGTGTGAGAACGTCTACCCCATGATCGCGGCCGGCAAGGGCCAGAACGAGATGCATCTTGCCCCCGGCACCTCCGAGCGGGAGCTTGCCTGATGCGTCGTACCATCTCGCTCCTGCTCGAGAACACGGCAGGCTCGCTGTCGCGCGTGGCGGGGCTCTTCTCCGCCCGCGCCTACAACATCGAGAGCCTGTCGGTGGCACCGACGGAAGATCCGACCGTGTCCCGGCTCACGCTCGTCACGCGGGGATCGGAAGAAGTGATCGAGCAGATCACCAAGCAGCTCAACAAGCTGGTGGATGTGATCCGCCTCATCGATCTCAGCGAAGGCAGCGCCATCGAGCGCGAATTCATGCTTATCAAGATACGTGCCTCGGGCGGCGAGCAGCGTGACGAAGTCGCGCGGCTGGCCGGTATCTATGGCGGGCGTATCGTGGATGTGACCGAGTCGTCCTATATCGTCGAGCTCACCGGAGAGAGCGTGAAGCTCGATGCATTCCTTGAGATCATCGGTGCCCGTCGCATCATGGAAGTGGTGCGTTCCGGGGTGCTCGGCATCCTGCGCGGCACCAAGGCCCTGCGCGCCTGATTTTTTTGGCCGACCCTGAACGCCGACATTCATCGCCCAAACACCTGACAGCCCCAACAGAACCAACCTGGAGTAGAACCCATGGCCCTCAATATCTATTACGACAAGGACGCCGACCTTTCCCTGATCCAGCGCCGCAAGGTTGCCATCATCGGCTATGGTTCCCAGGGCCATGCACACGCCAACAATCTGCGTGACTCCGGCGTCCAAGTGGTGGTGGGGCTGCGCCCGGGCTCGACCAGCTGGAGCAAGGCCGAGAAGGCGGGCCTCGCGGTCAAGGCCGTGCGGGACGCGGTGGCGGAAGCCGACCTCGTGATGATCCTGGCGCCGGACGAACAGCAGGGCGACCTGTACCGCAACGACATCGAGCCCGCCATCAAGCAGGGCGCGGCGCTGGCCTTTGCGCACGGCTTCAATATCCACTTCGGGCAGATCACGCCGCGCGAAGATCTGGACGTCATCATGATCGCGCCCAAGGGCCCCGGCCATCTGGTGCGTTCCACCTACCAGCAGGGGGGGGGTGTGCCGAGCCTCATCGCGGTGGCACAGGACAAGTCCGGCCAGGCCAAGGAGATCGCACTGTCGTATGCAGCCGCCAACGGCGGTGCGCGCGCCGGTGTCATCGAAACCAACTTCCGCGAAGAAACGGAAACCGACCTCTTCGGCGAACAGACGGTGCTCTGCGGTGGCGCCACGGCGCTCATTCAGGCCGGCTACGACACCTTGGTGGAAGCTGGCTACGCCCCGGAAATGGCTTACTTCGAGTGCCTGCATGAGCTGAAGCTCATCGTCGACCTCATCTACGAGGGCGGCATTGCCAACATGCGCTACTCGATTTCGAATACCGCCGAGTATGGCGATTTCACGCGCGGTCCCCGCATCGTGACGGACGAGACCCGCCAGGAGATGAAGAAGATCCTCTCCGAAATCCAGAACGGCGAATTCGCCCGCGAGTGGATGGGCGAGAACAAGACCGGTGCCTCGGTGCTCAAGGCCAAGCGCCGCATTGCCCGTGGCCACGGCATCGAGGAAGTGGGCGACCGCCTGCGCGGCATGATGCCGTGGATCAAGGCCAATCGCCTGGTGGACCAGTCCAAGAACTGAGTCTGGCTCCGGACTCTGCCGCCTCCCGGCCCTGCGGCCGTGGGTGCGGCAGCACCCGCATGGACGCCCTCGCCGCGCGGGATTAAGCTGCAAGCGTGAACAAGCGCAAGCGCCATGAGGGTGCACTGACATGAACAACGCACGCGAACCCGGGCAGGTCTTCAAGCTCATTCCACCACGAGTGCCGGGAATGCGCGGCCGCGGCGTCTACCTGCTGCCCAATCTGCTCACCACCAGCGCCCTGCTGGCCGGTTTCTATGCCATCGTCGAATCCCTGCATGCCAACTACCAGATGGCTGCGGTCGCGGTTTTCGCAGCCATGGTGCTGGATGGGTTGGACGGGCGCATCGCCCGCCTCACCAATACCCAGAGCGCCTTTGGCGCCGAGTACGACAGCCTGGCCGACATGGTGTCCTTTGGTGTGGCCCCTGCGATCCTCGCCTATGAATGGCTGCTGCATGAGACCGGCAAGTTCGGTTTTCTGGCGGCCTTTCTCTACGTGTCCACCGCCGCCCTGCGCCTCGCGCGCTTCAATGCACAGGCCGCCACCAGCGACCGCAAGTATTTCAAAGGCCTGCCGAGCCCGGCGTCCGCTGCGGTGGTGGCCGGCTTCATCTGGTGCTTCGATGCGCACGATTTGAATGCCTCCGGCCTGCTGGTCGCCCTGACCTTTCTCGTGACCGTGGCCTGCGGCCTGCTGATGGTCAGCAACATCCGCTTCTACAGCTTCAAGGATCTCGACCTGCGCGGGCGCGTGCCCTTCATGAAGGTGTTGCTGGTGGTGGCGGGCCTCGGCGCCATTGCAGTCAATCCTCCCGTGGTGCTGCTGATGGGCTTTGTGGCCTACGCCAGTTCCGGACCAATCCTCACGCTCTACCAGTTACGTCGCAAACGCGCGGGCCGCGCGCGCACGCCCTGAAGGAAATGCCATGACAGACCGCCTCATCATCTTTGATACCACGCTGCGCGATGGCGAGCAGAGCCCTGGCGCCGCCATGACCAAGGCGGAGAAGATTCGCATCGCCAAGGCCCTCGAGCGCCTGAAGGTGGATGTGATCGAAGCCGGTTTCCCCATTGCGAGCCCGGGCGATTTCGAGGCCGTGCAGGCGGTGGCCCGTACCATCAAGGACAGCACCGTGTGCGGTCTCTCGCGCACCGGGGATGCAGACATCGATCGGGCTTACGAAGCACTGAAAGATGCGCCGTCCTACCGCATCCATACCTTCATTGCCACTTCGCCCATCCACATGCAGAAGAAGCTGAAGATGGAACCGGATGAGGTCTTCGAGGCTGCGGTGCGGGCGGTCAAGCGCGCCCGCAACTATACGGACAACGTGGAGTTTTCCTGCGAGGACAGCAGCCGCTCGGAGTTCGAATTCCTGTCGCGCATCGTGGAGGCGGTGATCGCCGCCGGCGCCACCACCATCAATCTTCCGGATACCGTGGGTTATGCGGTGCCGGAGCAGTATGGTGACTTCATTCGTCGCATCATGAGCAACGTGCCGAACAGCGATAAAGCGGTCTTCTCCGTGCATTGCCACAACGACCTTGGCCTTGCGGTGGGCAATTCGCTGGCCGCGGTGATGAATGGCGCGCGCCAGGTGGAATGCACCATCAATGGCCTCGGTGAGCGCGCGGGCAATGCCTCACTGGAAGAAATCGTGATGGCGGTGCGCACGCGCAAGGATTACTTCCCCTGCGAAACGCGCATCGAGACCACGGAAATCATGAACTGCTCGCGGCTCGTGTCCACCATCACCGGTTTTCCGGTGCAGCCGAACAAGGCCATCGTGGGCGCCAATGCGTTTGCGCATGAATCCGGCATCCATCAGGACGGCGTGCTCAAGCATCGCGAAACCTATGAAATCATGCGCGCTCAGGATGTGGGTTTGAATTCCAACCGCATCGTGCTTGGCAAGCTGTCTGGTCGCAACGCGCTGCGCACACGGCTCAAGGAGCTCGGCATCGAGTTTCAGAGCGAGCAAGACATGAACGAGACCTTCAAGCGCTTCAAGGATCTTGCGGACCGCAAGACCGAGATCTACGACGAGGATCTGCAGGCGCTGGTCTCCGACTCCGCCACCGAGATAGCCAACGAACACATCCGGCTGGTGTCGCTCAGGGTACGCACGGAAACGGGTGAGACACCGCGGGCAACTCTGGTGTTGTCGATAGGTGGGGACGAGCGCACTGCCGAGGCCGATGGCGATGGTCCGGTGGACGCCGCCTATCGCGCCATCGAGCAGATCATGGACAGTGGCGTGCAGCTGCAGCTTTATTCGGTGAATGCGATTACCACCGGCACGGATTCGCAAGGCGAAGTGACCGTGCGCCTGGAGCGCGCGGGCCGCATCGTGAACGGGCAGGGTGCGGATACGGACATCATCGTGGCCTCGGTGAAGGCCTACCTGAATGCCTTGAACAAGATCCTGTTTCCGGTACACCGGGAACACCCCCAAACCGCCTGAGGTCATGGGCGTATGGTCAGCGCGCGCCAGAAGGCCTGTCTGGCAGCCATGGGAGTGGACGTCTGGCTACGCCGTACGCCGGAAACAGACGACGTGACGCCGCCGCGTACCCGCCGCGCCTCCGCAGCGAGCGAAGCAAAACCACCACAGGCGGAAACCGCGCCTGCACGCAGGGCAACGGCGGCTGTCTTGCCTTCTGTACAGCCCTTGCTCGACTGGGAAACGCTTGCCACGCGGGTGTCCGCCTGCACCGCCTGCGAATTGCATCAGGGCCGCACCCAGACGGTGTTTGGCACCGGCAATCGCAATGCCGAATGGCTGATCATCGGTGAGGCGCCGGGCGCGGAAGAGGACAAGCGCGGTGAGCCTTTCGTCGGCCGGGCAGGCCAGCTGCTCACTTCCATGCTGGGCGCCCTGGGCTTGCCGCGCCCGCAGGTCTATATCGCGAACATCCTGAAATGCCGGCCACCTTCCAACCGCGACCCGAAGCCCGATGAAGTAGCCTTCTGTGAGCAGTATCTGTTCAACCAGATAGCCTTGCTGAATCCGCGGATCATCCTCGCCGTAGGGCGAATCGCCGCCCAGAACCTGCTCAAGACCCAAACACCCATCGGCAAGTTGCGCGGGCACCGCCATGCGTTCGGCGGACAGGAGATCCCTGTGGTGGTGACTTACCACCCGGCCTACCTGCTGCGTTCGCCGGGCGAGAAGCGCAGGGCGTGGGAGGATTTGCTGTTTGCGCGGCAGGTCTTCGAGTCACTGCCTCCGCGCTGATCCCCATGAGCGCCGTCCCCATGCCCGATCCCCTGCTGCTGCGGCCCATGCGCGAGCACGATCTGGTGCAGGTGATGGAAGTGGAGCAGCGCGCCTACGATTTCCCCTGGACTGCGGGCATCTTTGCCGACTGCCTGCGCGCCGCTTACTCCTGCTGGAGCCTGCTGGAGGGGGAATGCCTGCTCGGTTACGGCATCATGACGATGGCACTGGACGAGGCGCATGTACTGAATCTTTGCGTGGATCCGCCACGCCAGCGACGTGGCCACGCCCAGCAACTGCTCGACCACCTGGTGGAGGTGGCTCGGGGGCACGGCGCAAGCCGCGTGTTCCTGGAAGCACGGCCGTCCAATCTGGCGGCGAGAAGGCTCTACGCCCGCAACGGCTTCGTGCAAATTGGAGTCCGGCGCGGGTATTACCCCGCCCATGAAGGGCGCGAGGATGCCTGGGTGCTGAGTCGACGCCTCGGTCTCTCAGCCGGGGCTGAGACCCGGAGCACAGGTTGAAACCGACAGGTCACTCGGCTAGCCTTCGACTATCTCAAACCCCGCTCGGAACAGGATTATCCATGGTCCCCACCTATCTTCGCGGCCTGCTGTGCGCCGGCCTGCTCGCCACCGCTGGTGCCGCCTCCGCGCTCGATCGCGTGACTTTCGAATACGGCAACTCGGCCGGTGACGCCGAGATTGATCGCTACGGCGCCAACGTCACCTTCGACTGGGGCGTGCAGTGGCTGAAGACCGGTGACTGGTACCTCGGTGGTTACTGGGAAGGTGGCCTGAACTATTGGGACAGCGATCCCGGCCGCACCGGCAACGATTCGCTGGTCGATTTCCACGCGACGCCGGTGCTCCGCTGGCAGCGCGCGCCGGGTTCGGGCTTTGCGCCCTTCCTGGAACTCGGCCTCGGCCCGCATCTCGCCACGGAGAGCGAAATCGAAGACAAGGATTTCGACATCAACTTCTCCTTCGGCAGCCATGTCGGCGGTGGTGTGCGTTTTGGCGAGCAGGGACGCTTCGAGCTCCTGTACCGCTTCCAGCATCTTTCCAATGCGAGCCTCGGGGACAAGAACCCCGGCGTGAATTTCCACCTCTTCAATCTCGGCTACCACTTCTAGGACATCGCGCCTAGTGAGCCCCCCGGCCCGGGGTTAGAATCCCGGGCATGGATTATCCCACCATCGAGGAAACGGTCGGCCACACGCCGCTCGTGCGCCTGCAACGCCTCCCCGGCGAGACCTCCAACCGGCTGCTGGCCAAACTCGAAAGCCACAATCCCGCGGGTTCGGTGAAGGACCGTCCGGCGCGCAACATGATTGTGCGGGCCGAGGCGCGGGGCGAGATCAAACCCGGCGACACCCTCATCGAAGCCACCAGCGGCAACACCGGCATTGCGCTCGCCATGGTGGCGGCCATGCGCGGATATCGCCTCATCCTCATCATGCCGGACAACATGAGCATGGAGCGGCGCGCCATCATGAAAGCCTATGGCGCCGAGCTCATCCAGGTGCCGCGTGAGGGCGGCATGGAAGCCGCCATAGATCTGGCCCGCTGCATGGAGGCCGACGGCGAGGGGCATGTGCTCGATCAATTCTCCAATCCGGACAATCCGCTGGCCCACTACGAAACCACCGGCCCCGAGATCTGGCGCGACACCCACGGCCGCGTCACGCATTTCGTGAGCGCCATGGGCACCACCGGCACCATCATGGGCACGGGGCGCTATCTCAAGGAGCAGAATCCAGCGGTGGAAATCATCGGTGTGCAGCCGGGAGAAGGGGCGAGCATCCCCGGCATCCGCCGCTGGAAGCCGCCCTATGCGCCGGAAATCTTCGACCCCTCGCGGGTGGATCGTCTGCTCGATGTGAGCCAGCAGGAGGCGGAGGAGATGGCCCGCCGTCTGGCCGCGGAGGAGGGCATCTTTGGCGGCATCTCGGCCGGTGGCGCCATGGTCGCGGCGCTGCGGGTGTGTGCCGAAGTCAACGATGCCACCATCGTCACGGTGATCTGCGATCGCGGCGATCGTTATCTCTCCACCAAAGTGTTCCCAGCCTGAGCATCCGCCATGAATTTCAATTGCCTCGTCTTCGATATCGAGACCATTCCGGATGTGGAGGGTGCGCGGCGGCTGTGGGATCTGGAAGGCTTGAGCGATGCGGATGTCGCCAAGGTGATGGTGGCCAAGCGCCAGCAGGAGACCGGTGGCCAGAGCGAATTCCTGCGGCATCACCTGCAGCGTGTGTGCGCAATTGCGGCCGTCTTCCGCCATGACGACCGGCTTACCGTGTGGTCGCTTGGTGAAGAGGATTCCACCGAGGCGGATCTCATCCATCGTTTCTTCGATGGTCTGGAGCGCTTCTCACCAACCCTGGTGTCCTGGAATGGCGGGGGCTTCGATCTGCCTGTGCTGCACTACCGGGCCCTGCTGAATGGTGTTGCCGCGCCCCGCTACTGGGAGACGGGCAATGATGACAACAGCTTCCGCTACAACAACTATCTGAGCCGCTATCACTGGCGGCATCTGGATCTCATGGACGTTCTCTCGGGCTATCAGCCGCGTGCCACGGCCAAGCTCGACGAGATTGCGAGCCTCATGGGCTTTCCGGGCAAGCTCGGCATGACCGGCGCCGATGTGTGGACCAAGTACCTCGCGGGTGCGCTTGGCGAGATTCGCGACTACTGCGAGGTTGATGTACTCAACACCTGGCTGGTATACCTCGGCTTCGAACGCATGCGCGGCAATCTGCACGCTATCCAACACGCCGAGGAGCTGGCCCGACTGCGCCAGTATCTGCTGGAGCAGGACAAACCCCACTTCCGTGACTTCCTGGCCGCCTGGCCGCCCGGGGCATGAGACGCAAGGACAATTCTCCGCGCGAATACGACCTGACGATAGAACGCCTCTCGCATGAAGGGCGCGGCGTCGGTCATGTCGAGGGCAAGACGGTATTCGTGGCCGATGCACTGCCGGGGGAAAAGATTCATGCCCGGGTGACCCGTCGGCACCGTCGCTTCGACGAGGCGGCAACCGAGACCCTGGAGCAACCCAGCGCCGATCGCGTGGTGCCTGTCTGCCCACACGCCACCCTTTGTGGTGGCTGTGCCCTGCAACACCTGGCACCCGCAGCACAGATCACGCACAAGCAGGCGGTGCTCATGGAACTCCTCAAGCACCAGGGCAATACCCGGCCGGTGGAAATTCTGCCGCCGATTACGGGGCCTCTCTGGGGATACCGCAGGCGTGCCCGCCTGAGTGTGCGCATGGTGCACAAGAAGGGTCGGGTGCTGGTGGGGTTCCGCGAGAAATCCACGCACTACGTGACCGAAGTGACGCATTGCGCGGTGCTGCATCCCAGTGTGGGCGAGCGCCTGCCAGCACTGCGTGATCTCATCGACAGCCTGAGCATCCGGGAACAGATCCCGCAGATCGAGATGGCCGTGGATGATGACTCCACCCTGCTCGCGATTCGCAACCTGGCGCCACCCACGCCAGAGGATCTCGCGCTGCTGCGCGCCTTCGAGCAGGCGACCGGGCTGCATCTCTACCTGCAGCCTGCAGACCCTGCGAGCTGTACGCCGGTGAGTGCGCCGGTGGAACTGCATTACACGATGTCCGGCCTGCGCTTCGGTTTTCGTCCCGGTGACTTCACGCAGGTGAATGCGGCGGTCAATGCGGAGCTCGTTGGTGCTGCCGTGAAGGCGCTGGCCCCCGGGCCGGAGGAGCGGGTGCTCGATCTGTTCTGCGGTCTCGGCAATTTCACCCTGCCGTTGGCCAGGACGGGCGCGGCCTCGGTGCTGGGCCTGGACGGTGACGCCGCCCTGGTCGAACGCGCGCGGGAGAACGCCGAGGCCAACGGCTGTGCCAACGTGACTTTCGATCGTGCCGACCTTTTTTCCGAGGAAGGCGTGGCGCGGCTTGCCGGCCGCAGTTTCGAGAAGATTCTCCTCGACCCTCCGCGCAGCGGTGCGGAGCAGGTTCTGCGCGCGCTTGATCTGGGAGCCACCCGTCGCCTCATCTATGTGTCCTGCAATCCCGTGACCCTTGCGCGCGATACCGCAATTCTCGTCCGGGATCGCGGGTTTCGCCTGCAGGCGGCGGGCATCGTCGATATGTTCCCGCATACCGCGCATGTCGAATCGATCGCCCTTTTCGAACCTCGTCGCTGAGCTCTGCTGCCTGTGCCTTGCGCTCAGCCTGCTCGCGGGCTGTGCGCAGCCGCCGGATTCCGTCCTGCGTTTCGGCCTGCCGAGTGCGCCCGCCACGCTGGATCCTCGCCTCGCGACCGATGCCGCAGCAGCCCGCCTGTGCCGTCTACTCTATATCGCGCCAGTGGATTTCGATTCGGCTTTCCGTCCGCAACCGGCGCTCATGCGTTGGGACATGCTGGCGCCGGATCGCTATGTCTTCCGTCTGCAGCGTGAGGCGCGCTTTCACGACGGCACAGTCATCAGCGCCGAGGATGTGGCTGCAACGTATCGCAGCGTGCTTGATCCCACCCTGGCCTCGCCGCATCACGGTGCTCTCGCGCACATCGCCTCCATCGAGGCCACGGACAAGGGGACTCTCGAGATTCGACTCACGCGGCCGGATCCGCTGTTCCCCGGCCTGTTGACCTTGGGCGTGCTGCCCGCGCGCGAACTCGAGTCAGCATCCAGACCCACGGTATTCACGGGCAGTGGCGGGTTTCGTCTCGCTGCGCCTTTCAATCCGCAGCGGATCCAGTTGGAGCGGCTGGAAGACGGGCAACGCATCGACTTCCTGGTGGTGCCGAATGAAACCACGCGTGCGCTGAAACTCGCGCGCGGTGAGCTTGATCTCGTGCAGGGCGGAATCTCGCCTGAGCTGACTGAGTGGTTGTCGCATGAACCCGGGGTGTCGGTGCAACGCGTGAGAGGCACCGTCTATACCTATCTCGGTTTCAATCTGGCTGAAGGGCCGACGCGCGATCCGCGCGTGCGACGGGCCATCGCACTGGCCATCGATCGTGAGGCTCTGGTGCGTCATGTGTTCAAAGCCCAGGCGCGCCTCGCGGAAGGTGTGCTGGTGCCGGAACACTGGGCCGGCGTGGCCGCGCCGGAGCCTCTCAAGCACGACCCGGCACAGTCGCGCCAGCTGCTGGCGGAGCTGGGGTACGGGCTGGCTCAACCCCTGGAGCTTACCTACAAGACCTCAAACGACTTCTTCCGGCGTCGCATCGCGACCATTCTTCAGGACCAGTTGGCGGTGGTGGGGATTCGTCTCATCATCCGCAGCCACGACTGGGGGACCTTCTTTGGCGACATCAGGCGCGGGGATTTCGAGCTCTATGCGCTGTCCTGGGTGGGTCTGCAGCTCCCGGACATCTTCCGCCAGGCATTCCACAGCACCTCGGTGCCGCCCGCCGGCGCCAACCGGGGGCGCTATGCGAGCGCGGACGCGGATGCGCTCATCGAGCAGGCTGAACGCGCGCCGGACGAAGCCTCACGCGCGGCGGGCTACCGCGCGGTGCAGCGCCTGCTGGCGCAGGATCTGCCCTATGTTTCCTTGTGGTTCGAAGACATCGTGGTGGTTCAGGGGGGCCGGGTGGTCGGTTACGATACCGACATGAACGGCCACTACGACGGACTGTTGAACACCCGACTTGCCCTCGATGCACCTCGCACTGCCCAACCTTGAAGTGAACCTCGCGCGCCAGACCCTGCGGCTGCGCTTTGGCGAGGTCTTGCTGCGCGAATATGCGGTGTCCACGGCACGCAACGGTCCGGGCGAGCGCCAGAACAGCGAATGCACGCCGCGTGGCCTTCATTACATCGGAGCCAAGATTGGGGCGGGCACGCCGGCCAATACGGTCTTCACGGCGCGCAGGCCTACCGGCGAGATCCACAGTCCCGAGTACGCCGCCACCCAGCCCGCGGGACGCGACTGGATACTCACCCGCATCCTGTGGCTGGCGGGCGCGGAGCCCGGATTCAACCTCGGGGGCGAGTGCGATACCTGGTCCCGCTACATCTACCTGCATGGCACACCGGATGACGTGATACTGGGGACCCCTGGCTCGCGGGGCTGCGTGCGCATGCGCAATGCCGACATCCTCGAACTCTTCACCTGTGTGGAAGTCGGCACGCCGGTGCTCATCCACTGATTTCTCAACGACTGATTCCTCAGCCTCGGGGAGGCACTGCATGCAATTCCAGACTCTGGACGTGAGCCTTGAAGCGGGCGTCGCCCAAATCCGTTTCAACCGCCCGGAAAAATCCAACGCACTCAACGAACCCATGTGGTTTGAACTGCGGGATGCCTGCCGCTGGGCGGACGAGACACCGGCGGTGCGAGTGGTGATCCTGTCCGGCAAGGGGCGCAACTTCTGCTCGGGGATCGATCTCTCCATGCTGGGCGAGCTGCAGCAGACGGTGCTCGCGCTGCCGCCGGGGCAACGGCATGAAGTCTTGAGGCATCGCATCCGCGCGCTGCAGGAATGCGTGAGTGCCCTGGAGGCTTGTCGCAAACCCGTGATTGCACAAGTCCACGGGGCCTGTTTCGGCGGGGGCATCGATCTCATCACCGCCTGCGATCTGCGTCATGCCACGGCGGACGCCCGCTTCTGCGTGAAGGAGATCGATGTGGCGATCGTCGCCGATGTCGGCACCCTGCAGCGCCTGCCGCGCATCGTGGGCGAAGGCTTTGCGCGCGAGATGGCCCTCACCGCCCGTGAATATTCCGGCGCGGAGGCTGCCGCCATGGGCCTTGTCACCCGTGTTCATCCCGATGCCGAAACCCTGGCGAGCGAAGTGGCCGCGCTGGCCGCGTCCATGGCGACAAAGTCTCCGCTCGCCATGCGCGGGACCAAGGAATCACTCAACTTCAGCCGGGATCACACGGTGGCCGAAGGTCTTGCCGAGGTTGCGGCACGCAATGCCGGACTGCTGTTCTCACCGGACATCGAGGAAGCCGTCGCCGCACAACGGGCGGGTAAGCCACCGCGCTTCGCCGACTGAGTCGCGCGGTGAACGTCAGGCCGGGACCACGATGATGCGGACCTTTCAGTTCGCCACGCGTCTCCTTGCGACGATCGCCACCCTGCTGGGTGTCTCCTTGATGGTGTTCCTGCTGATGCAGGCTATTCCGGGCGATCCGGTGGATGCCATGCTGGGTGAACGCGCCTCCGGTGCGGACCGCATGGCGCTGCGGGAGGCGCTGGGGCTGGAGGCGAGCCTGCCCGAGCAGCTTCGCCGTTACTACGGTGGCCTGCTGACAGGTGACTGGGGACGCTCCCTGCAGACCCAGGAACCCATCCTCGACCTGCTCGTGGCACGCGCACCGGGCACCTTGATGCTGGCGGGCAGTGCCGTGCTGCTCGCGCTCATGCTGGCTCTGCCGCTGGGAATCTGGAGCGCGCTCAGGCCAGGCAGACTCCCGGATCATTTCGCCGGCGCGGTGGCGCTCACAGGGGGCGCGGTGCCCGGGTTCATCCTGGGGCCGGTGCTCATCATGGTCTTCGCGGTGTGGCTGGGCTGGGCACCCGTGGGGGGCGCGGACACGCGCGGCAGTGTGGTGTTGCCTGCCCTGACCCTCGCCCTCGGCATGGCAGCGGTGCTCTCCCGGCAATTGCGTGCAGCGCTGCTGGAAGTGCTTGACGAGGACTTCATGCGGGCGGCGCGCGCACGCGGTCTCGGTCATGCAGCCGCACTGTGGCGGCATGGCCTGCGCAATGCGGCGATTCCGGTACTGACCGTGCTCGGCATGCAGCTCGGAGCCTTGCTGGGGGGCGCAGTCATCACGGAAACCGTATTTTCCTGGCCGGGGCTCGGCACCCTCACGATGGAAGCCATCGAACGCCGCGATTATCCCCTGCTGCAAGGTTGCGTGCTGGTCATCAGCGCGGCTTGGGTGATCGTCAATCGCCTGACGGATCTCATCACCGCGTGGTGTGATCCGCGGATCGACTGGTCGGGCTGATGGTGCGTCACTGGTATCTCGGAGTGCTGGTCGGCTGGCTCGCACTGGCCTGTGTTGCACCCTGGTGTGTCGAGGCGGGCAACCGCATCGCGCTCGAACGTGCTTTCGCACCGCCCGCTGCAGATCTGTGGCTGGGCAGTGATGATCTTGGACGCTCGATACTGCTGCGCACAGTTGCGGGCGCTGCGGTATCCGCACCGCTGGCTGCCGGCGTGGTGCTCGTGTCCCTGTGTGTGGGCACGTTTCTCGGTACCTTTGGCGCTTGGCGGGGAGGGTGGTTCGATGCCTGCCTGCAGCGTGTGGTCGAGTTGTTCCAGGCGTTCCCCGGGCTGCTGCTCGCGATTGCGCTGGCAGGCATCCTCGGACCGGGTACCGGCAACGTGGCCCTGGCCCTGTGCCTCGTGGGCTGGGTCGGTTTCGCGCGCCTGGCACGTGCGCAGGCGGCGAGCCTGAAGTCGTGGGAGCATGTGCTGGTCGCACGGGCACTGGGCACCCCGGAAGCGCGCATCCTGCTGCGTCATATCCTGCCCCTGCTCGCCGCGCCCCTGCTGGTGGAGGCGACGTTCGCGTTTGCGGCGACGCTCGCCGCGGAGGCCGGCATGAGTTTCCTGGGACTGGGCGCGCAGCCCCCCATGGCGGCCTGGGGCAGCATGTTGCGCGAAGCCACGCAATTTCTGCTGGTGGCGCCGCACATGCTGATTGGGCCCGGGTTCGCCATCCTTTCTCTGGTCATGGCGATGCAGACCGCTGGTGAACGCCTGCGGCAGCGGTGGCAGTTGCCGCGCTGAACACCCCGCAGCCTTTGGCCTTGCCGGGCATTCTCACGCTCACCGATTCCATTATCATGCGTTGCACGCCCCGCATCCCGCGGTGATGGAGAGCAGCATGCCCCTGGGTTCCCTGATGATCGACATCCAGGGCACGACCTTGAACGCGGAGGATCGCAACGTCCTCGCGCATCCCGCTGTGGGCGGTGTGATTCTCTTCTCGCGCAACTATGAGTCCCGCGAGCAGCTCACTGCGCTCACCCGCGAAATCCACGCGTTGCGCACGCCGCAACTGCTGATTTCCGTGGACCATGAAGGGGGCCGAGTGCAGCGTTTCCGGGAGGGGTTCAGTGCCCTGCCGCCGCTGATCCGGCTCGGTCATCATTACGACAGCGCACCGGCCGAGGCGCTGAGGCTCGCCGCCGACCTCGGCTGGTTGATGGCCAGCGAGCTGCGCGCGACGGGTGTGGATTTCAGTTTCGCGCCCATCCTCGATCTCTACTCCGGGCACAGCCGGATCATCAACGACCGCGCCTTCCATGCCGCACCGGAGATCGTCGCCAAGCTTGCACAAGCCTATGTGCGGGGCATGCATGCGGCGGGCATGGCGGCTGTCGGCAAACATTTCCCGGGACATGGCTCGGTGGTGGCCGATTCCCACCATGAACTGCCGGTGGACAGGCGGACCCTGCAAACCTTGCGCAGCCGTGATCTGCTGCCCTTCCGTCTGCTCGCAGCCGCGGGGATCGAGGGCATGATGCCCGCGCACATCCTCTTTCCCAAGGTCGACAGCGTTCCGGTGGGTTACTCCAGCCGCTGGTTGCGTGAGGTGCTGCGGCAGGAGCTGGAATTCAAGGGTGCGATCTTCAGCGATGACCTCAGCATGTCCGGTGCCGCGATCACGCGGGGCTTCGTGGAACGCACGCACATGGCCCTGTCTGCAGGCTGCGACATGTGCCTCATCTGCAATGATCGTGCAGCGGCCAGCCACGTCATCGACCGATTGGAATTCATACCGGAGCCACTGTCCCAGGTTCGTCTGATGCGCCTGCATGGGCGACGCATGGAAGGGGAGGGCGACTGGCTCAGTCACCCGCGGCGCCAGGAGGCGCTGGCGGCACTGTCCCGGATGAACGCCGAACCCACACTCGCACTGGGTGATGACGCGCCGGCTTGAGCCAGGTCGGTTTGCGGGGGGCGTACGCGCCCTTGCGTGCTTCACATCGCTCCTTCTGCTGGCTTCGACTGCCCCGGCGCTCGAATGCACACCCTGGACGGTCACAGCGGCGGAGGAAGTGGACACCACTTTTGCCGACAGCTTCCTGTGGCAGGTGGTGAGCCCGGAGGGCAAGGTCAACCATCTCTTCGGTACCATTCATCTCGATGCCGCCCAGGTCGCTCAACCAAGCCCTCTCCTGGTGGCTCTGCTGCGTGACAGTCGCGCGCTGTGGCTTGAAGTGGCGCTGGATGCCTCGGCGCTCAACGCCTTGCCAGCGCTGATGACGCTCCCTCCGGGTGAAACGCTGGACAGTCTCATCGGCGAGGAGCTCTTTGCTCACGCAACCCGTCTGCTCGGCGCTTATGGCAGCGACCCTGCCGCCGCCACTCGGCTGGAACCCTGGGCGGTTTACACCACGCTCAACCTGCCGCCCGACATGCGGGGGATGCCACTCGACATGGAGCTAGCCAGGCTCGCCCGGAAACATGCCAAACCCGTGCACGGTCTGGAGACCTTCGCGGAGCAGACCGCCATCTTCAGTACCCTCTCCCGGCCCGACCAGGTGGATCTGCTCGAGCACACACTGTGTCACTACGCGCGGCTGCAGGCCGAGACCCGGGAAGTTGTGACGCATTACCGGGCGGGTGATCTGAAGGCGCTGCTCGCGGTGTCGACGCACCAGGCAGGGGAGGCCGAGACCCGCCTGAACCAGCGCCTGGTGGCGGAGCGCAATCGCATCATGGCGCAACGCCTGCTCGGGCCGCTCAGGCAAGGAGGACAACTCGTTGCGCTCGGGGCCTTGCATCTACCCGGGACGGACGGCGTGCTTGCCCTGCTGGCGCGCGAAGGTTTCGTGCTGCGTCCGGTGCCGGATCGCTGAAGATTCGTGATCGGCAGCTCCGCCAAAATCCGCTACGATGCGCGGTCACCTCGCCAGACTGATTCAATCCGCCCATGCAATGTCATTTCGTCAAGATGCAGGGACTGGGCAACGACTTCGTGGTGCTCGATTTGAGAGCCCGCGAGCTGCCACTTGAGCCCGCCAGACTCGCGCGCCTCGCGGATCGCCGTTATGGCGTGGGCTGTGATCAGATCCTGGTGCTGGATGCCCCGACTTTGGCGGACGCCGCGGTCGGTTACCGGGTCTTCAATGCCGATGGAACGGCCACAGAGCACTGTGGCAATGGCGTGCGCTGTGTTGCGCGCTATCTGCAGTTGCGCGGTGAAGCCGGCACCGGCGCGCTCAAGGTACAGATAGGCGCGCGCAGTTACGCGCTCGATTTGCTTGCGGATGGTGAGGTGCGCGTGGAAATGGGTGTGCCGGTGTT
>VGUA01000049.1 GCA_016874535.1 Gammaproteobacteria bacterium | reverse complement strand
CTGCACCACCTAGGCGGCAAAAAGGGTATGGGTGGGTGAGTGGTGGGCCTTAGCACCACCACCACCACCCCTATACCTAGGGTGTAGTAGGTGGTGTAGCAGGTGTTTTGGGGTGTTTTATACGGCGGCGCAGCATGAGAAAATACCGTTTTCAGGCCCTTCCTGATACACCTGTGCTGTCGACCTCCCGTAACTTAGGTCCGTGGATAACTGGGGCATTCGGGGCAAACTACGCCCTGGGAGGCCCGAGATGCGCAAGAGCAAGTTCAGTGAAAGCCAAATTGTCCACACGTTGAAACAGGTGGAAGGAGGCCGGCAGGTGAAAGATGTCTGCCGGGAGTTGGGGATTTCGGACGCGACGTACTACGTCTGGAAGTCGAAGTACGGCGGGATGGAGGTGTCAGACGTTCGCCGATTGCGCGAGCTTGAGGACGAAAATGCCAAGCTCAAGCGAATGTACGCCGATCTGGCGCTTGAGGTGACGGCGTTGAAGGACGTCATCGCAAAAAAGCTGTAGGCCCGGCGATGAAGCGCCCGCTGGCGCAGATGCTCCGCAAGGAGCATGGCTTCCCCATAGGCCTCCTGGAGCTCTTTCAGCTGGCGCTCGTATTGCTCCCGGACATCCTCCGGCTTCGCCCTCAGGGCATTCTCCATCCCCCGCTTGCCGTCCTCGACCCAGCCCTCAACCTCGGCAGGCGTCAGGTCAAACTGGCGGGCAGACTCTGACACCGTGGTCCTGCCCTGCAGGATATCCAGCACCAAGGCTGACTTCCGTCGCGCTGTCCAGCGCTTGATCTCTTCTTCCATCACGTCGCTCATGGGTATGTCTCCTTCTCAACATAGCACCTGAGCAGAAATTCGGTGGGTCGTTACATCTCGTGAGCGGCGCGCGGTGGCCGGCCATCCGCTGTTCAGGTTCGCCACTGAGCATCTTGGCCCCGCGGAGCGCATCGATGCCGTGTGTGCTGCGCTGAATGACACTGACTGGCGGTCTGTGTCTGTCATTGCCGAGAAGACCGGACAGTCTATGCCGGTAGTCTTTGGACTCGTCAGCACATTGGCCAAATGGGGAATCGTCGATCTCGATACAGATTTGTCAGGGTTGACCCATCCGGACTGATTCGCCAAAAGGACGCCTTTATTCAGGCCGCGTTCAAGCCATCACGCACAGGCTGCCAGCAGGGAAGTGGGCAGGAGTCAAACATTCATGCTGAGGTTCATTATTCCCATCGCGCTGTGCGGTGTGACCAGCCTCTGTCTCGTGTCGGCGGAAGCGCGCGGTCATTTCGGTTGGTATGGCGGCTACCACAGCCACGGCTATCGTCATGGCTCGTCACTGGGGTTCTACTACAACGATCCGTTTTTCTGGGGCGGTCCGCCGTGGCCAGCGTATCGGCCCTGGTATTACGAACCTCCCCGCACGGTGATCATAGAGCGCACCCCGCCGGTATACGTGCAGCGCGATCCTCCGCCAGTGGCCATACCCGCAACGGTACTCTGGTACTACTGCCCGAGCCCAGCGGGCTACTACCCCCATGTGCCCAGATGCGATCAGCAGTGGGTGCCGGTGGATCCCGCAACGTTGCCACCCTCGTCTCGGTAAGAACCGGCTTGCTGCCATCGTTTCATCAGCACCTTACACAAGGAAAACCATGAACACACACCGCAAGACTGCACTCGTTGCCGGCATCGCCCTGGCACTCTCCGGGTGTGCCACTTACCAGCTTGGACCGAGTGTGATGGCGCTGCCGGGGCAGGGCGTGAACTTCGAACAGTTCCAATACGACGACTACCAGTGCCAGACCTACGCCCGCAACGCCACGGGCCAGACGACCAACCAGCAACAGGCTGACCAGAGCGCGCTGAACAGCGCAGCTGTGGGTACGGTGGTGGGTGCTGCGGCCGGCGCGCTCATTGGAGCTGCCTCGGGTAATGCAGGAGCGGGTGCGGCAATCGGTGCCGGCAGTGGCCTGATCGTTGGCAGCGCCGCCGGCACGGAGGCTTACAACACGGGCGGCGGTGCGGCGCAGAATCGTTTCGACTCGGCCTATGTCCAGTGCATGTACGCCAAGGGCCATCAGGTGCCGCTACCCGCGGGGACCCAGCCCTACACTCAGCAACGTCCCGCGGCGCCTCCGCCTGCGTCCGCCTATCCGCCGCCGGGAACACCGCCGCCGCCGGGGTATCGCTGAGTCGGGCCCGAGGCTCGCCGGGGCTGTCTGCCATCAGCGCCGCCCCGGCCACCCCTGGGCTCAGGGCTGATTGCGCACGCGCTCGGCAGGCCGCGAGAGCGCCTGCAGCAGATAGGTCTTGAAGTCCTCTGCCCAAGGTTGTTCGGCCAAGGCCTCGCGCATGCAGGAGAGCCAGGCATCGCGCTCGGCAGCACCGATCGCCAGATGCGCGTGGGAGCCGGGGATGGAAATGGCACCGTATTTTTCCTGATAGCGCTTGGGACCATTCAGCCAGCCGCACAGGAAACGCGTGAGCTTGTCCCGGGATACCGTCAGATCCTTATCGTGCATCGCGCGGATCACCCGCGCATCCTCGCGGGTATCTATGAGCTCATAAAACCTGTCGACCAGCTTGCGCAGACCTTCTTCTCCACCTGCAGCCAGAAAGGAAGCATCACCCACCCCATAAACCCGGGGTTCTGATTGCATTGAATCCTGCATGTCATCAGCCGGGCACTTCCATCGCGCCCGGCACCTCCGCTTCGGTCAGAGTTTTGGTATCACCTGTTCGCCAAACAGACGGATGTCCCGCAGCGCCTCCGCCTGCGGGGGGGCACCCAACTGGCGCATGCGGAGCATGAGGTAGTCAGGCTTGATCTCCTCCTGCCACATCTTCAACTGCTCCAGGCACTCCGCCGGTGAGCCGGCGATGAGCCGGTCCTTGGCGACCTGCTCGAAGGTCAACTCGTCCGCGCTTTTCACATCCTGCAGATATTTGTCCGGTGCGTAGGCACCGAAGCCGTAGTACCAGCGGTGCGTGACCATGGTCATCGCGCTCTTGTCCACGCATTGCTGCCAGGTATCCCCAATCACGCAATCACGCATGAGGCAGACGAACGGCTTGCGGCCGTGGGCCTTGGCGGCATCCCGATACTGTTGCGTGTATTCCTTGATGACGGGGAGCGACTGGATGGGATCCGCAATCCAGCCGTCCGCCATGCGCCCCGCGCGGGCAATGCCCTCGGGCACCCAGCCCGCCATCCAGATCGGCGGCCCGCCAGCCTGGTAAGGCGTGGGTGTCACGCGCACATTCTCGATGGTGTGGTACTTGCTCGGATGAGAAAACGGCTGGCCCGTCCACGCCTTGCGCAACACTTCCACCACTTCCTCGGTGCGTCCCACGCGCTGCTTGGGATTGACGCCGAAGGCAGCAAAGTCGCCCGGTTGGTAGGCGATGCCGGCAGCCGTGATGAAGCGGCCCTTGGTGGCCTGATCGACCACCGCGATGTCTTCCGCGAGGCGAATGGGATGGTAGAGCGGCGCGAGCAACACACAGGTGCCCACCTTGATGCGACGGGTACGCATACCCACCATGCCCGCCATCAGCACGGGAGCCGGGAGGTATCCGTCCTCCTGCTGATGGTGTTCGGTGAAGAAGAAACCGTCGAAGCCGACCTGCTCGCAGACTTCAGCCTGTTCGACGATCTCGTCGATCATGCGTGCGACATTCTCTCCCTTGGGGGGATCTTGCGTGCAAGGAAAATAGCCAACCGGCAGTGTCATGTGTTCCTCCAGGTTTTGTTGTTGTACGTGCGACCCAAATCTCATGCCGCCGCAATGCGGGACCGAGCCTCATTATCCGCACAAGATCCGTTCAGGCGATACCCGGAGCAAGCTTGCTCTTGCGATAGCCGTAGATGAAGTAGACCACCACCCCGATGCCCAGCCAGCTCAGGAAACGCCACCAGGTGACTGCCGGTAGAAAACTCATCAGCGCGCCACAGGACAGGGCGCCAGCCAGCGGAATCAGCGGATGCCAGGGTGCCTTGAAGGGCCGGACCAGCTCGGGACGGGTGTGCCGCAACACGATGACTCCGATGCACACCATGGTGAAGGCGAAGAGGGTGCCAATGTTCACCATCTCGGCCAGCTCACCCAGGGGCACGAAGCCGGCGAAGAAGGCGATCACGATTCCGGTGAGCACAATGGTGGTGACGGGTGTCCGGGTGCGATCTTGGATGAGCCCGAAGAAGGGCGGGAGCAGGCCATCCCGCGCCATTGCGAAGATGATTCGGGTGAGCCCGTAGAAGCACACCAGCATCACCGTGATGAGTCCCGCGATGACGCCGGCAGCGACCAGGCCGGAAGCCCAGCGGTGGCCGATCTCCAACAAGGCATGGGCGACTGGTGATGAGACATTCAGGTCGGTATAGGGCACCACTCCGGTCAGCACGGCCGCCACAGCCATGTAGAACACGGTGCAGATGGCGAGCGACGACAGGATGCCGACAGGCAGATCGCGTTGTGGATCACGCGCTTCCTCCGCGGCGGTCGTCACGGCATCGAAGCCGATGTAGGCGAAGAACACCATGGCCGCCCCAGCCAGCACCCCGGAGGTATGTCCGTCCGCGGCGCGATCGAACCAGCCGAATGGCATGAACGGTGTCCAGTTGTCTGGATTCACCGCACCCACGCTCACCACGAGAAAGATGATGATGGTGAGGAGTTTCACGAACACCATCGCGGCATTGATGCGCACGCTTTCACGCACCCCGATGGCCAGCAGCACGGTCAATGCGATGACGATGGCCATTGCCGGCAGATTGACGAGACCACCCTTGGAAGGCGCGGCAGTGAGCGCCGCCGGCAATTCCAAGCCGAGGGCCTGCAGGGCATTGATGAAATATCCGGACCACCCGTTGGCAACCGCGGCGACCGACATGCCGTATTCCATCAGGAGGTTCCAGCCGATGATCCAGGCGATGAGTTCGCCAAACGCCGAGTAGCTGTAGCCATAGGCGCTTCCGCAGCCGCCGAGGCTGCCGGCCAGCTCGGAATAGGAGAGGGCGGCGAAGGCACAGGCCATGCCCGCCACCGCGAAGGAGAGGATGACCGCCGGGCCGGCCTGCGTGGCAGCGGCAATTCCCGTGAGCACGAAGATGCCGGTCCCGATGATGGCACCGATCCCGAGCAGGCTCAGATCAAAGGCGCTCAGGCAACGTTTAAGCCCACTGTCCCTGAGATCGTCGTGGCTGAAGGTGCGGGTACGGAACAATTGCTTCATCGCCGGAGATCTCCAAGACAGGGACCATTTGCCCGCCCAGGGCGGGTCAGTCTCCCGAGTATACGGAATCCATCCCCTGAGGCGCGCTGGTCAGGGGCGCGGGTATACTCGGTGCCCTTGATTCGACAGGCGCCGCGCGCGTGCAGGAAGGACAGGGGAACATGCATCTGACTCAAGTGCTGGACCGGGCGGTTCAGATGAAAGCCGGGCGGACCGCGTTGATCTGCGGCAGCCAGCAGCAGACATGGGCCGAGTTTCGTCACCGGGTGACCTGCCTGGCCGGCGCGTTCCGCGCCCTGGGCCTTGCACCGGGCGACCGGGTGGCGATGCTGGCCGACAACGGCTTCCCTTATTTCGAGTTCCACTACGCCACGCCGTGGGCGGGCGGCGTGATCGTGCCGCTGAACACGCGGCTGTCCGACCCCGAGCTCATCTACATCCTCAACGACTGCGGCGCCCGGATTCTGCTGCTGGGGCCCGAGTATGCTGCGCGGCGCGCGGTGCTGGAGGCTGGCTGCCCGGATCTTCGCGTGGTGATTACCCTGGACGGCGAAGGTCCGCTGGCGTGCGAGACCCTGATTGCAGGGCATTCGCCGATGGAGGATCTGCGGCGTGCAGGACAGGATCTGCTCGCCATCATCTACACCGGCGGGACTACCGGCCGGCCCAAGGGCGTCTCGCTCTCCCACTCGAATCTGGTGGCCAACACGCTGGCGGTGATTCCGGTCAACGAGTTTGGCGAGGACATGGTGTATCTGCACAACTCGCCACTGTTTCATACCTCCGGCAGCGCGCGTCTCATTGCCGCCGTCAGCTGTCTGTCGACCAATGTGATCCTGCCGCGCTTCGAGCCGGCTGCGGTGCTGCACGCCATCGAGAAACATCGCGTGACCCACATCATCCTCGTGCCGACCATGTTGAACCGGCTGCTGAACTGCCCCGAGTTCCAGACCAGCGATTTCAGCAGCCTCACGCATTGCGTGTACGGCGCCTCCATCATGCCCGAGGCCGTGCTCAAGCGCGCGCTGGCCCTGATGCCTGGCGTGCGCTTTGCCCAATCCTATGGCATGACCGAGCTGTCACCGTCGGCCACCACCCTGCCGCCCAAATATCACGTGCTGGAAGGACCGAACGCCGGCCGTCTCAAATCCATAGGCCAAGCGCTCATGACGGCCGAGATTCGCATTGCCGATACGGAGGATCGCGAAGTTCCACGCGGTGAAGTGGGGGAGATCCAGGTGCGTGGCCCGATGGTGATGCAGGGGTACTGGGGCCAGCCGGAACTGAGCGCGGAAACCCTGCGTGGAGGCTGGATGCACACGGGGGATGCGGCCTACATGGATGAGGAGGGCTTCATTTTTCTGGTTGATCGCATCAAGGACATGATCATCACCGGCGCGGAGAATGTGTATTCAGGCGAGGTGGAGAATGCGCTCCACGAACACCCGGACGTGCGCGAATGTGCGGTCATCGGCCTGCCGCATGCCGATCTGGTGGAGACAGTGCATGCCATCGTGGTACTGCACCCGGGCCGCAAGGTGACGGAGGCCGAGCTCATCGCGCATTGCCGCGGCCTCATCGCGGGCTACAAATGCCCACGCAGCGTGGAATTCCGTGCCGACCCCTTGCCCCTGTCCGGCGCCAACAAGATCCTGAAGACTCAGCTGCGCCAGGAGTGCCTCGCCCGCCTGACTCCCGGCTGAGGTTCAGTCCACCACCTTGCGCGAGGTGCCGAAGAACAGCCAGACCACGGCACCGAACAGATTGACGCCAGCCGCCAGAAGGAAGGCCGCGTCATAGGTGCCGGTGGCCTCGACCATCCAGCCGGTGACCGCCACTCCGATGACACCCGGCAAGGTGCCGGCGGTATTGGTGATGCCCATCAGCACATCCGCATAGCGCGGTGCGATCTCGAGATGGTTGGGCAGAAACCCGGCCCAGGTCAGCGCAAGGGTACCGAGGGCGCCGCACATGAGGCCGAAAGCGACGTCGGGCGAAGTCACGTCCCGCGCGGCCAGCATGAAGAATGCCGCCCCGGAGAGCCCCACCACCTGCATGGTCTTGCGAACCACGGTAAGGCTCACGCCGCGCCGGACGATGGCGTCTGCGACATAGCCACTCAGGGTGCCCACCGTGAACATGGCGACCCACGGCCCAGCGGCATACAGTCCGGACTGGGTCAGAGTCAGTCCCAGCGCCCCGCGAAAGTAGCTCGGCAACCAGGCGAGCAGGATGTAGAACACCCAGTTGGTGCAGAGGTGGTTGATCATCAGCGCCCAGACGGCCGGTGCGCGCAGCAGCCTGCCCCAGGGTACGGGGCCGCGCGAGGATTCCTGCGGGGCCGCAGCCTCCAGCATCTCGCGCTCCCCGGCACTGATGCGAGGATGTTCCCGGGGATGATCGCGAACCAGCGGGAACCAAGCGAGACACCAGAACAAACCCACCACACCGAAGCAGTAAAACACCATCGGCCAGCCATGGGCGGCCACGAGCCAGCCCGTGGTGGTGAGCGCGAACAGCGTGCCCAGAGGGATGCCGGCGGTCAGGAAGGCCACGGCCCGTGAGCGCTCCTGCTGCGGCACCCAGCGACCGTAGAGGTTGTACACGCCGGGGAAGGTGGCAGCCTCGCCGGCGCCCATGGCGATACGGGCGAAGATGAGCATGGCGAAGGACATGCCTGCCGCAAGGGGCGTGAGCATCGTCCAAATGGACCACCAGAAGACCGCAAAGCCCAGCACGCGGCGGCCACCATAGCGGTTTGCCAGCCAGCCACTGACCAGCATGAAGCCCATGTAGCCCACGAAGAAGGAGGACAGCACCAGACCCTTGGTGGTTTCGCTCCATCCGAATTCCTCCTGCATGGCGAGCACCGCGACCGAGATGTTCACGCGGTCGATGTAGCACACGAAGGTGGCGAGCACGCACAGTGCAATCAGCGTGTAACGTACAGGCCAGCGGCCTGCAGGCGCAGCGCCGGCGACAGAAGCAACGGGAGAGGACATGCACGGAGTCTCCGGGAGGTGCGCGATTCGCGTGGCCGATGATGTCAGCACGCAACGCGACAACTCAACCCTGTTGCGCGCTTGGCGCGGTGCATCGCTTCGCCTAGGCTTGCGGCTTCGAACGGGGAGTTGCGAATGTTCGTTGAAACCATGCTGCCATTGGGGCGGGCCGACTCGGGGCTCAAACGTGCCGACGGCACCGTAGACATCACCTCGGTGGCAGTTGAGGCGGCGCGCGTGGAAAGTCTCGGCTTCGATGGCATCGCCGTGCAGGACAACAAGGACGACCCCTATGTGATGTCCACGCTTGCCCTGCATGCCACCTCCCGGCTGCGGGTGGCAACCTCGGTGGCTATCGCGTTTCCCCGCAGCCCCACCGTGACAGCCATGACCGCGTGGAGCTTGGCGCGCCTCTCGGGTGGACGCTTCGTGCTGGGACTCGGCAGCCAGGTGAAGGGCCACATCGAACGTCGCTTCGGGGGACGATGGTCCGCGCCCGCGCCCTGGATGCGCGACTACCTCCGCGCCATTCGTGATCTGTGGACGGCCTGGCAGGATGGCACGCCGGTGAATCACGCGAGCGCCCACTACACCATCAAACTCAATGTCCCGATCTTCACGCCCGCGCCGCTCGCGTGCGCACCCATCCCCATCCACCTCGCAGCGGTCAATCCCGCCATGTGCGGGGTCGCTGGCGAACTCGCCGACGGCCTGCGCGTACATCCGATTTGCAGCCCCCACTACCTGAAGAGCGTAATCCTGCCTGCCGTGCGAAAGGGCGCGGCGCGGGCCGGGCGTTCAATGGAAGGCTTCGAGGTGGCAGTCAAGCCCTTGGTCGCGACCGCCGCCACCCCCGCAGCGCTGGCAGACAAACGGGAGGCGATGCGGGGGCGAGTCGCTTTCTATGGCTCCACGCCGGCCTATGCCGCGGCGTTCGAAGCGCATGATCTGGGTGATCTCGCGCAGCGGCTGAATGAATATTCCCGCGCACAGCGCTGGGCCGAGATGGCTGCGCTGGTATCCGATGCGGTGCTCGAAGAATTTGTCACGGTGGGTTTGCACGACACCATAGTCGACCAGCTGCGAGGCCGTTACGCGGGTCTGGCCGATTCCATGGAGTTCAGCATCCCGGTGGGTAACGAGGCGGAGGCCGCACTGCTCGCCACCATGGTGGAGGATTTGCGCCGATGAAGGTTGAAACACTGCTGCCGCTGGGCAAGGTGGATCCTGGCCTGAGGGCGCCCGAGCAGGCGTTGGACATCCACCGCGTCGCCGAGGATGCCCGGTTGGTCGAGGAGCTCGGCTACGACGGCCTGATGGTCGAGGATACCAAGCAGGATCCTTTCGTGGTAATGACGCTCGCGGCGGCAGCGACCACACGCTTGAAGCTGGGCACCGCCGTGGCCATCGCCTTTCCACGCAGCCCCATGGTCACTGCCATGACCGCATGGACCCTCGCCCGCCTGTCACGCGGGCGCTTCACCTTGGGGCTTGGTACCCAGGTCAAGGGACATATCGAACGACGCTTCGGCTTCCAATGGTCGGCGCCGGGCCCTTGGATGCGGGAATACGTGCAGGCCCTGCGTGCAATCTGGACGTCCTGGCAGCAGGGCACACCGCTCGATTTCGCGGGGAAGCATTACCGCTTGAACCTGTCCGTGCCGCTCTTCACGCCCGAGCCCATCGAACATCCCGCCATTCCGGTGCATCTGGCTGCGGTGAATTCGTATCTTTGCCAGGTGGCAGGCGAAGTGGCGGATGGCATGCGCCCGCACCCGGTATGCACCGCGCATTACATCCGGGAAGTGATGCTGCCGGCCGTGCGCAAGGGCGCGCACAAGGCAGGCCGCTCATTGGAGGGATTCGCCGTCTCCATCAAGCCGCTGATTGCCACCGCGCCGGATGCCGCCCGCCTCGCCACCCGAATACGGGACGTGCGGGCCCGGGTGGCGTTCTATGCCTCCACCCCGGCCTACCGTGCGTGCTTCGAGGCCCATGGGCTGGGCGCCCTCGCCGATGAACTCCAGGTACTGTCGCGGGCGCAGCGCTGGGAGGAAATGCCGGACAGGATCAGTGACGAGGTGCTGGATCTCTATGCGACGGTCGGGACCTGGGACGAGATCGTGCCCCGCTTGCTCGCCCGCTACCGGGGCCTCGTGACCCACGCGGAGTTCAGCATCCCGGTGCACGATGCCATGGACGCCGCGCGCCTGCGCGAGATGGTGGAAGCGCTGCACGCGGAGTAGGATGCCCGTATCGGGAACCAGTCGGGAGTTCGTGATGGACGCCAAAGTCAGGAAGAAAACCGCACCCAAGCCGTTCAAATCTCCGTTCGGCTATGCGATGCCGCATCTCTCGCCGCTGTATACGCCGCCGCCTTTCGAATATCGCGACGCGCATTCGATGATGATCGTCTTCGAGAGCGACCCCAAGGTGCTCGCGCGTTATGTGCCAAAGCCGCTGGTGATCGACCCCAAGGCCACGATGTTCGCCCAGATCAGCCGTTTCTTCACGGCGGGATTTGGCAGCTATCACGAGATTCTGCTGGCCGCCCACGCGCACTTCCAGGGCCGGCCCGTGAATTACTCGCTGTCGCTGATTCTCGACAACGATATCGCCATCTGTGGCGGGCGCGAGATCTGGGGCTTCCCGAAGAAGCTCGGCCGCGTGACCCTCTCCGACAAGGATGGCGTGATGAGTGGCACGGTGGAACGAGGGGGATTGCCACTGGTACGGGGCGCGATGCAGATTGGTGATATCTGTTCCCGTGGCGAGCTGGGCGGCAGTGCGGAATATGTCCAGCTCAAGATGATCCCTTCGGTGCGCAATGGGGCGCCGCCGGAGGTGATGCAGCTCGCTTCCACCACCTTGCGCAACGTGGTGATGAAGGATGTGTTCAAGGGCCCGGCGACGCTGGAGTTCTTTCCCTCGCCGGTCGATCGCTTCTGCGACATCCCCATCACGCGGGTGATCGGAGGCTATCTCTATCGCGCGGATTTCACACTCGAAGACGGCGAGGTGATTCACGATTACCTCACGGCCTGAACTCCGGGCCATGTGGGGCGTCGAAGGTCGCAAACTCCGTCAGACAATAAAACCATCATCAATCAACTCCAGCAGGAGGGTGTTTCATGGACCAGCAGAGAAGAGCATTTTTCAAGCGCAGCCTCGGTGTGGTGGCAACCGTTTCGGTCGCCCAGCTCGTGGCCAACCGGGTAGCCTATGCGGCGGACCTGCCGCATGTGGATGAGGCCAGCCCTCAGGCCAGCGGTCTTGGCTACAAGCACGATGCCGCCCAAGTCGACAAGGCCAAGTACCCCATGTACAAGGATGGCTCGATTTGCGCGACCTGCGTGCTTTACCAGGGCACGCCGGATAGCGAATGGGCCGGTTGCGGCATCTTCGCCGGCCAGGCCGTTGCGGCCAAGGGCTGGTGTTCGGCCTACGCGCCGAAAGCCTGATCAGGGCCCGAACAGGGCCTGCGGCAAGCCAACGAACCCGGCATCCTGCCGGGTTCGTCGCTTCTGGCCCTGATGTCCGTCATGCCAGCTTCCGCCTCCCCCTATCTCTGGACCATCCTGCTGCTGATGGCCAGCAATGTGTTCATGACTTTTGCGTGGTATGGCCATCTCAAGCAGCTCAATCACAAGGCGTGGTTCATCGCGGCGCTTGTGAGCTGGGGCATCGCGCTCTTCGAGTACCTGTTGCAGGTGCCGGCCAATCGCATCGGCCACCAGGTCATGAATGTCGGTCAGCTCAAAATCCTGCAGGAGGTGATCACCCTCGGCATCTTCGTGTCCTTCTCCATTTTCTACCTGCGCGAACGCCTGACCCTCGATTACCTCTGGGCCGGCCTGTGCCTGCTGGGTGCGGTATTCTTCATCTTCCGGGCGCGCCTGACGGGCGCATGAACCTCAAACCCCGCGTTACACGCAGGAGAGCACTTCCATGAGCAACAGACCCGCTGCAACCGCCACCGTGCAGGTGGACAACGATGCCGTGCGCGTCACCGAGTGGCGCTTCGCGCCAGGCGCGGAAACCGGCTGGCATCGCCATGGCCACGATTACGTGGTGGTGCCAATCTCCGACGGCACCCTGCTCCTGGAGACCCCGGAGGGGAACATCACGGCGGAGTTGAAGCTTGGTCGCTCCTATTCGCGATCTGTGGGCGTGGAGCACAACGTCATCAATGATGGTCCGCAGGAGCTCGCCTTCATCGAGGTGGAGGTCAAGCGCGCCTGAGTTCCGGCGCCGGACTCGCCACGCATAAACGCATCACAATGAGCCCGCCCGCGCACGAATTCAGCAGGGAATGGGCGAGGTTCTGCCCTCGCTGCGGCGCTGATAGCCTGTCCTCCGACGATGGACGCAGGCATCAGTGTGCGCAGTGCGGATTCGTCTATTTTCACAACCTGGCCGCCGCCGTATGCGTGATGCTGCGGCGGGGCGAGGAGCTTGCGCTGGTGGTGCGCGGACAGGATCCCGGCCGAGGCCTGCTCGATCTGCCCGGTGGGTTTGTCGATCCCGATGAGGATCTGGAAGCGGCGGCGGTGCGCGAGGTACGCGAGGAACTGGGTGTGGCCATCAACAATCCACGCTATCTTTTTTCCGTACCCAATCTTTATCGTTACCGTGAGGTGAACTACCGTACCCTCGATGCAATGTTCGAGGTGTGGGTGAATGACCTCCCGCCCGTAGTGCCCAATGCGGAAGTGACGGCCCTGTACTGGCGCGAGCTTGCGTCGGTCAAACCCGAAGAACTTGCCTTTGCCTCGGTGCGCGCGGCGCTCGCCAGGCTGCGCGGAGCATTCCCATGAAACCTGTACGATTGCTGTTGATGACCTGCCTGCTGCCCACGACCGGCCTCACGGAACCAGCGGGAGCTCCCGGCTTTGCGACCTGCGCGGCGTATTATTTTCTGGCGGCAAGAGGCAATGACGTCACTCAGTACGATGCGCTCTATTCTGCCGGCGAGTTCAGCCTGAATGAGGCCATCAAGCGTCATGGCAAGGCAGCGCAGGGAAGGATGGAGTCGACCTCCGCGGACATGATGCAATCCATCGCCAAGGACTGGCGCCGCGTGGCGGAACTGGACCCGGAATTTTCCCGCCCTTGCGAGACCTTGCTGCGCGACGCGGGTTTTCGGGCGCCTTAAGCGCGGACTATCCCCCGCCGGCCGTTCTCCACCTTCCAGCTGGAGAGGGCGAGGCAGGCCGAGCGTGGGTCGGTCACGTCGGCAACTGCACGCATGTCGCAGTCGAGTCTCTCCGGCGTGACTGCCAGTCGCACATAGCCGCGGTAACGCGCGGTGCCGAACTTCAACCACGGGGCTTCACGGCGCACCGCCCGCACGGCGGACTCATCCGGCCCGAGTGCGCTCAATGAGGTTGTCACGATTTCAGCGGCCACGGGGCGCGCGTCCGGCTTCAAAAAATCATCCAGCAGATCATTGGCCCAGAAGGCGTGCCAATCTCCCCCCAGCACTACAGGGTTCCCAACTCGCACATCCGCCATCACTTCGAGCAGACGCCGGCGTGCATGAGGGTAGGCATCCCAGCTCTGGGTGTGCAATTTCTCTTCCGGCCCCGGAATTGCATCGTAGCGGGCCAGCGACAGCTGCTGGGCGACCAGATTCCATCGCGCCGGTGACCTGTGCAGCGCCTCATACAGCCAGGCTTCCTGTGCATCGCCCAGCATCGTGGCCACCGGATCATCGAAGGCCCGGCAGGGGCGCCCGATTTTGTCTTTCCCGCTGTGGCAGGGCGGGTAGCTTCGGTACTGTCGGGTGTCGAGCATGGCGATCTGCGCGAGTGTGCCCCAACGCACCGAGGTATGGATGCGCATCCCTTCAGCCGTCGGCCGCATGCTTGCGGGGAGCGGCAGATGCTCGTAGAAGGCCTGCCAGGCAGCGGTGCGCCGCGCGAGGAATACGGCGCGATCCTCGTAATAGTGGGAGCGGTCGCGCGCGTAATCGTTTTCCACCTCGTGGTCGTCCCAGACGTTGAGCCACGGCGCGGCGCCATGCATGCGCTGTAGATCAGGATCCAGGCGATAACACGCGTAGCGCGCGCGATAGTCTTCCAGGGTATGCGGATCGCGTCCGATATGCCTGCGCACCGCCTGCGCGCCCCAACTGCCCTCGTAGATGTAGTCTCCAACATGAATCACTAGGTCGGGGTCATCTGCCAGCAGGTGGCGATAGGCGCTGAAATAGCCATGCTCGTAATGCTGGCAACAGGCGAGCCCTATCCGCAGCCGCGGTGCAGCCTCCGTGAGGGCAGGGGCGGTGCGGGTACGCCCCACCGCGCTGGTCGCGCCGCCTGCGTGAAAGCGATAGAAATACCAGCGCCCGGTGGCAAGTCCGCGAACATCCACATGCACCGAATAGCCCCAGGCGGCCTCGGCAGTGGCCTCGCCGCGGGCTATGGGCTGCCGGAAGTCTTCGTCGTGCGCAATTTCCCAACTCACCGTGATCGTGCCGCCATCCATGCCGCCCAGAGGTGCAAACGGCTGTGGCGCGAGACGCGTCCACAAGGTCACGCCGTCCGGTGTCGGATAGCCGGAGGCAACTCCCAGAGTGAACGGGTCTTTCGCGGACGGGCGTTCCGCCGTCGGGGCGCGGGGAGAGAGCAGCAGGCCGGCACTCGCGCCAAGGAAGCGGCGCCGGGAAATCGTGGGCCGATGGAGCCGGGACATGCAGGGACGGGGAGGAGGCGATGCCGGGGCCGCGTCAATGCGGCCCCGGGCTGGCGGGGAGTGCTTTACTCCGGCAGGGTTTCGCCGGAGCCACCAAACTCGCCGGGCATGTCCTTGCACTTCGGCAGGCCATCATGCACGCGCACTTTCGCCTCGCTGTAGAACACATGCAGGCCGGGCGCAAAGGGCAGGGTGGGCAGGATGGCTGCATAGACATCCGTGAGACCAAGCCCAGGATGCTCGCTGAACAGATGCCCTCCGCACTTCTTGCACCACTTGCGATAGCTGTTCTCGGTCTTGTTGTAGGTCTGGATATGCTCCGCGCCTTCGGTGATCTGGACCTGCGCCGGAGGCCACAGAGTAAACGCGTTGATGGGGCCGGCGGACCAGTGGCGGCAGTCCGCGCAGTGGCAGTAGCCCATGCCGGCCGGATCACCATTCGCGGCAATCTTGACCGCGCCACAGAAACACTCGCCGGTGTAGGTCTTGCTCATCGCTTTGATCCTTGGGTTAGATGATGCCGCGGCTGCGCAGATCGGAAATCTGTTCAGCCGTGTAGCCCAGTCGTTGCAGCCACGTTTCCGTATGCTGGCCGAGACTGGGCGCGGGTGAGCGCACGCGGGTGGGCGTGCGCGAGAATTTGGCAGCGGGCCCGGTCAGCGGGATCTCGTTGCCGTTGGTGAGTGTTGTCGGCTGGAGCATGTCGCGCGCCTTCACGTGCTCGTGCTGCGCGCTTTCGGCGAAGGTGTTCACGCGGGTCACCGCGAGGCCGAGCCCGTTGAGGGTATCCACCGCCTCGCGGGTGCTGCGGGTGATGCACCATTGGGCAAAGATCTGATCGACCTCCGCGCGGCGCTGGATGCGTTCGCCTCCGTTCAGGCCGGCGAGATCGTCGCGCCCAATATGCGCGCAGAAGGTCTTCCAGTGCGAATCGAGCAGCACGCCGGCGAATACCCGGCCGTCGGTACAGACATAGGAATTCACCGGCGCAGCGACGGCAAACTGGTTACCCCAGCGCTCGGTCGGCAGACCCATGGCACCGATGGTCAACCAGCCGTTGCTCTGGAAGATGAGACCATCCGTGAGGGCGATATCCACGTGCTGTCCTTCGCCCGTGCGTTGACGATGGAGCAGGGCACCCATCGCACCCAGGGCGCCGTGCAGGCCCCCCAGATCGTCGCCAAGGAAAGTGGGCGCCTTGGTGGGTGCGCCATCCGGGTCTCCGTTGAGCGAGGACCAGCCGGTGAAGTTCTGCGCGATGGGGTCGTAACCGGGACGGTCGGAGTAGGGGCCGAACTGACCAAAGCCGCTGATCGAGACATAGACGATGTCCGGCTTCACCTCGCGCACGTGTTGGTAACCCACACCCCAGCCTGCCAAGGTGCCCGGTTTGAAATTCTCGATCACGATGTCTGCGCCACGGCAGAGCTCGAGGAAGATGTCGCGTCCTTCCGGATCCTTGAGGCTCAAGGACAGGTTCTGCTTGTTGCGGTTCACCACTTCCTGCATCACCGAAAGACGGGTTCCAGGCACGAAGGGTGGCAAGCGCCGCATCACCTCGCCCTCCGGATGTTCAACCTTGATGACCGTCGCGCCGAAATCCGCGAGCACGCAGCCGGCCATGGGGCCTGCCCAGGTCGTGGTGGCCTCGACGACGACGATGCCGGCCAGGGGACCTGGGAGGTCGTTGCGGGCTTCCTGATAGAAATCGCTCTTGTTCATGTCAGGCCAACGGTGGATTGCGTGGCATGCGGGGCAGGCTTGCACGCTGCTCCAGCCAGGGCTGGGCGGTGTCGCACCAGAACTCGACCTGCGGCTTGAGCGTGCCTGCGTCATCGAGGGTGCCGGCTTTCACGAACACCACGCCCGGGGCTGCTTCAACCGCGGAGTAGAGAGGGGAGCCGCAGTGGCCGCAGAAATGCCGCGCGACCGAACCGCCGGACTCTCCTCGTGTGGTGTGGACACTCGTGACCCCTTGCAGTGAGAACGCTTCACGCGGCACTGCGAGCACCACCGAGAAACTGGTGCCGGTCCGCTTCTGGCAGTCCCGGCAGTGGCAGACCGCCGTGCTGGCGATTTTTCCTACGGTGTAGCGGATCTGGCCGCACAAGCAGCCACCCTTCATTTCATTCATGCAGACCCCGATGTTCTGGTGCGGGTTGACGCTGAACCTTAGAGGCGGGCGAGCAGGGCTGCAACCGGTGATGCAGTGCCTTGCAACGCAGCATCTGCGGGTTCAGTTCACAGGGCGGCGACGTGCTTCGTTTTCCGGCAGCGGGCGGACCCAGCCTTCCTCGGTCAGGATTGCCGCGAGGGGAACGTCATGCGGCTGAGGATGGACAGAGGGCAGCCTGGAGGCGGCGAGGCCTATGCCAATGGTGAGTGGAGCTGGTGACACGGCAGCGAGAGTGCGGTCGTAGAAGCCACCGCCATAGCCCAGGCGATAACCCTCGCCATCGAAGCCCACGAGCGGGATCAGCAGCACCGTGGGCGTGATCTTTTCTTCCGTCGCTGGAATCGGGATATTCCACACGCCTGTGGTCATGGCGGCACCCGGCTGCCAAGGACGAAAAATCATGGCGGCATCCTTGGCCACCACCACGGGCAGCGCCGCGCGCACAGCGCCTGTGCACCATTGGCGCAGGGCTGGCCGCAGATCGATTTCGCCGCGGATGGGCCAGTAGAAGCCGATGCAATCCTCGGCAAGTGGCGCCACGGTTTCCACCAGATGTCGGCTGATTCGCCTGCCGAGCTCACGCCGTATGGCTGCGGGCAGGCCTGCACGCGCTTCGAGCAGCTGCCGGCGGGTCGTGACGCGCCAGGCCTTGATTGCATTCCAGTCCTTCATCTTCGCTACTATCCCCGTACCGGCTCGCGTGAATCAACCACAGGCGATAGTCTCCATCCTCCTGACACAGCGACATGACCATGAGTACAGGCCCTACCTCGCACAGTTATTTCTCCCAACGCCTGCGTCAGCACTACGTGGATTGGGGCAATCCCGGGGCGCCGCCACTCGTGCTGGTGCATGGTGGCCGCGACCACTGCCGCAACTGGGACTGGGTCGCAGAACGACTGCGTGATCGCTGGCATGTGATTGCGCCGGATCTGCGCGGGCATGGCGACAGTCAGTGGGCGGCAGACGGTACCTATCGCATGGATGGATACCTCTACGATCTGGCGCAGCTCATCCATCAGCTGAAGCTCGCGCCGGTCACCCTGGTCGCCCATTCCCTGGGCGGCAACATCGCGCTGCGTTATGCCGGACTGTATCCCGAGAATGTGCAGCGCCTGGTGGCGATCGAAGGCCTGGGCGCTTCGCCCAAAATGGCGCAGGAACGCGCGAAGCTGGGGCTGGCCGAACGCCTCAGGCTCTGGATCGCCGAGCAGCGCGATCTCGCCGGCCGTCTGCCGCGCCGCTACCCGACCCTGGAGGATGCCTTCCGGCGCATGCATGAGGAAAACAAGCATCTCTCACCGGCGCAGGCCCGCCATCTGACCGAATACGGCGTCAACCAGAACGAGGACGGCACCTTCAGCTGGAAATTCGACAACTACGTGCGTTCATGGCCGGCGTACGACATGGCGAGCGAGGAAGTGCAGGCCTTGTGGGCAGCCATCACCTGCCCGACTCTGCTGGTGTACGGCGCGGAGAGTGGTGCTTCCAACCCTGTGCAGGACGGTCGCGCACGGCATTTCAGGAATGCGCGGGTGGAGACCTTTGCCAACGCTGGCCACTGGGTCCACCACGACCAGTTCGAGGGCTTCATGCGTCTCGTCGAAGATTTCCTCGCGGCGTGAACCGGCGGAAGTGCAGCAGGGCCGCCGTCATGGCGGCGAGCTGCAGCAGGCCACAGAA
>VGUA01000048.1 GCA_016874535.1 Gammaproteobacteria bacterium | reverse complement strand
GCTCGACTCCTCGCGCTGGAGCGTGCTCGAGGCCGGCCTGCGCTGCCTGCAGGGCAAAGGCGTGGTGAACTCGATCAGCCTGAAGGAAGGACCGGAGAGATTCCTGCAGCAGGCGGCGCACATCCGGCGCATGGGGGCTGCGGTCATCGTGATGGCCTTCGACGAGAAGGGCCAGGCCGATACGGCGGCACGCAAATTCGAAATCTGCGCGCGCAGCTACCACCTGCTGGTGGACGAAGTCGGTTTTCCGCCCGAGGACATCATCTTCGATCCCAACATCCTCACCGTTGCCACCGGTATCGAGGAGCACAACGAATACGCCATCGCCTTCTTCGAGGCGACCCGGACCATCAAGCAGAACCTGCCCCATGCGCTGGTCAGCGGGGGGCTGAGCAATGTGTCCTTCTCGTTCCGCGGCAACAATCCGGTGCGGGAAGCGATGCACTCGGCTTTCCTGTATCACGCGATTCGCGCTGGCCTCGACATGGCCATCGTCAATGCCGGCCAGCTCGGCATCTACGACACACTCGAGCCCGAACTCCGCGAACGGGTGGAAGAGGTCCTGTTCAACCGACGTGCCGATGCCACGGACCGGCTCATCGAGTTTTCCTCCGGCGTCCAGGCCGGCAGCCGCGAGAAGGCGGAAGTCGAGGCCTGGCGTCTGGAACCTGTGGAGGCCCGCCTCTCGCATGCACTGGTCAAGGGTATCGCCGATTACATCGTCGAGGACACGGAAGAGGCACGTCTGGCCTCACGACATCCTCTCGATGTGATCGAGGGCCCGCTCATGGCGGGCATGAATGTGGTGGGCGATCTTTTCGGCGCCGGCAAGATGTTCCTGCCCCAGGTGGTGAAAAGCGCGCGGGTGATGAAGAAATCCGTGGCCCATCTCATTCCCTTCATTGAAGCCGCCAAGGCCGAAGGCCAGTCGCGCAGCGCCGGCAAGATTGTCCTCGCCACGGTCAAAGGTGACGTGCATGACATCGGCAAGAACATCGTGGGGGTCGTCCTCCAGTGCAACAACTTCGAGGTCATCGACCTCGGCGTGATGGTGGCCTGCAACGACATTCTCGATGCCGCAGTGCGTGAGGGCGCCACCCTGGTCGGACTGTCCGGTCTCATCACCCCCTCGCTGGAGGAGATGGTGCACGTGGCCAGCGAGATGGAGCGCCGCAAGCTGGACCTGCCGCTGCTGATTGGCGGGGCAACCACCTCGCGCACGCATACGGCGGTGAAGATCGCCCCCGCGTACTCGGGGCCGGTGGTGCATGTGAAGGATGCGTCGCGGGCCGTGGGTGTCGCCACCAGCCTGCAGAGCCAGGACCTGCGACGAGGCTTCATGGCCCAGCTGCGGGACGAATACGCCACCATCCGCGAGCGACACAAGCAGCGTCAGGCCGGCATCGACTGGCTGACCTTGGACGAGGCCCGCCGCAACCGCTTCGATCCGGGCTGGTCGGATTACCAGCCGCCGCGGCCGCAGCAGCTCGGGGTTCGCGTGTTCGACGACTGGTCGCTGGATGATCTGGTGGACTACATCGACTGGACGCCCTACTTCTCTGCCTGGGAACTCGCCGGCCGCTACCCGCGTATTCTCGATGACGAGATCGTGGGTGAGGAAGCCCGCAAGGTGTTCCGCGATGGCCAGCAGATGCTGGCCGACATCGTGCGTGACAGGAAACTCAGGGCACGTGGCGTGGTTGGTTTGTTCCCGGCGAATTCGGTCGGCATGGATGACATCGAGATTTATGCCGACGACCAGCGGCGCGGTGAACTCGCAGTGGTACACAGCCTGCGCCAGCAGCAGCGCAAGCCTGGCGGCCAGCCCAATCTCGCACTGGCCGATTTTCTGGCGCCGCGCGACAGCGGTCTCGCCGATTATCTCGGGGCGTTCGCCGTGTGCGCGGGCTTTGGCCTCGATGAGCTGGTGGCGGACTATGAGCGCGACCACGACGACTACCGTGCGATCATGGCGAAGGCGCTGGCGGATCGTCTGGCCGAAGCCTTCGCCGAGCGGCTCCATGCCTGGGTCCGGCGCGAATTCTGGGGCTACGCCGAGCAAGAGCAACTCGACAACGAACAGATCATCGCCGAGAGCTATCGCGGGATTCGCCCGGCACCGGGCTATCCGGCCTGCCCCGATCACACCGAGAAACCCCTGATCTGGCAGCTTCTGGATGTCGAGGAGAAGACGGGCATCAGGCTGACCGAAAGCTTCGCCATGAAGCCAGCCGCCGCGGTCTGCGGCTTTTATTTCTCGCATCCCGCCTCGCGCTATTTCGGAGTCGGCCGCATCAACCGCGATCAGGTGCAGGATTACGCGCGCCGCAAGGGTATGGATCCGCGCGAAGCCGAACGCTGGCTGGCGCCGGTGCTCGGTTACGAACCGGAGTAGTTGCAGATGCAGCCTGCCCGCACGCCCATTGCCGAACTGCTCAAGGCTTCCGGCCCCGTTGCCAGTGCCACCGTTGCCGGCTGGGTCAAGACCCGCCGGGATGCCAAGGATTTCTCCTTCATCCAATTGAACGACGGTTCCTGCCTCGCCAGCCTGCAGGTGATCGTGGCCGAGGCCACCGAAGGTCATGCGCGGATTCGCGAGACCACCACCGGCAGTGCCGTTCGCATCGAGGGCGAGCTGGTGGAGTCACCGGCCCAGGGCCAGCGCTATGAGCTCAAGGCGCGCCGGCTGGAGATCCTCGGCACCTGTGCCGAGGACTATCCGCTGCAGAAGAAACGCCACAGTGACGAGTTCCTGCGCACCATCGGCCATCTGCGCAGCCGCACCAACAAGTACGGCGCCCTGTTCCGCATCCGTTCGCGGCTCGCCTGGGCCGTGCATGACTTCTTCCAGCGCCGAGGCTTCCACTATATCCACACGCCCATCATCACCGGTGCCGACTGTGAGGGAGCAGGCGAGATGTTTCGCGTCACCACCCTGCAGGGTGACGCCGGCGGGCGCGCCTTGTCCCGTGGCGACTTCACCGAGGACTTCTTCGGCAAGGAAGCCCATCTCACGGTTTCCGGGCAGCTCGCGGTCGAGAGCTATTGCATGGGCTTGGGCCAGGTCTACGCCTTCGGCCCCACCTTCCGGGCGGAAAACTCCAACACCAGCCGGCACGCCGCCGAGTTCTGGATGATCGAACCCGAGATCGCCTTCGCTGATCTCGCGGACGACATGCAGCTCGCCGAGGATTTCGTGCGCCATCTGCTGGACTTTGTCTGCACCGACTGCCAGGAGGATCTCGCGCTCTTCAAGCAGTTCGTGGATCCCGAAGTGGAAGCACGACTCGCCGGAGTGCGGGCGGCGGAATTCGTGCGCCTGCCCTACGGCGAGGCCGTGGAGATCCTGAAAGCCGCGAGGGTGGACTTCGAATACACGCCCGAATGGGGCGCAGACCTGCAGACCGAGCACGAACGGTATCTTACGGAGACGCACTTCAAGGCTCCGGTCTTCGTGCACGACTGGCCGCGCGACATCAAGGCCTTCTACATGCGGCAAAATGATGACGGCCGCACGGTGGCCGCCATGGATCTGCTGGTGCCGCGCATCGGCGAGCTGATCGGCGGCTCCCAGCGTGAAGAGCGCCACGACCGACTGCTTGCCCGCATGGACGAGATGGGCTTCCGACGCGAGGACTACTGGTGGTATCTGGATACGCGGCGCTTCGGCACGGCACCCCATGCCGGCTTCGGTCTCGGCTTTGAACGGCTGCTGATGTTTGCCACCGGGGTTTCCAACATCCGCGACGTCATTCCCTTCCCGCGCACCCCGCGCAATCTGGAGTTCTGACATGCACGTGATGATCGACCTCTGCGTGGTGCCGATAGGCGTCGGCACCTCGGTCTCCAACGAAATAGCGGAATGCCAGCTGCTGATTCGGGCCGCCGGGCTTCAGTCCCAGATGCATCCTTATGGCACGGTCATCGAGGGCGAGTGGGACGCGGTCATGGCCTGCGTGAAAGCCTGTCATGAACGACTGCATGCCCTCGGAGTTCCACGCGTATTCACCAACCTCAAGCTCGGAACACGCACGGACAAGACGCAGCACATGCAGGACAAGATCCGGAGTGTCGAGGACAAACTGGCGGGAGAGAAGTGATGGGCAACCCAAACTCACCGGGTAACGCACCGAGTTATGTCTGCGGCACGAGCGAGCAGCCTCTGCTCTACCGCACGGTGGGCCAACTTCTCGACGATGCCCGGGCGCAGTGGCCGGAGCGCTTGGCGCTGGTCTCACGTCACCAAAAGATTCGCCTCACCTACTCCGAACTGGGCGCGCGTGTGGACGCTTTCGCCGCCGGTCTGGTGGCGCTGGGCCTGAAGCCGGGGGATCGCATCGGAATCTGGTCGCCCAACACACTGGAATGGGTCATCACCCAGTTCGCCACTGCCAAGGCCGGCCTCATCCTGGTCAACATCAACCCCGCCTACCGACTGGCCGAACTGGAATATGCGCTCAACAAGGTCGAATGCACGGCGCTGGTCACCGCGAGCACCTTCAAGAGCAGCGATTATCTCGGGATGCTGCGCACCCTTGCGCCCGAACTCGCGCACTGTGCGCCCGGCGCGCTGACCGCCGACAAGCTTCCGCACCTGAGAACACTGATCGCCCTGGACGAGGCGCCCCAGCCCGGCATGTACCGATTCGTCGACATCCCGTCCCTGGGCGGCGCTGCGGAGCAGGCGGAACTGGTGCGCCTGGCGGGTCTCTTGCAACCGGACGACCCGATCAACATCCAGTTCACCAGCGGCACCACGGGCATGCCCAAGGGCGCCACCCTCACCCACTTCAATATCGTCAACAACGGTTATTTCGTGGGCCAGGCCATGCATTTTACCGCTGGCGACAGGCTTTGCATTCCCGTGCCGCTGTATCACTGCTTCGGCATGGTGATGGGCGTGCTGACCTGCGTCAGCCACGGCGCCGCCATGATTTTCCCCAGCGACGCCTTCGAGCCCAAGGCCGTGCTGGAAGCCGTGGCCGCCGAGCGCTGCACGGCCTTGCACGGGGTGCCGACGATGTTCATAGCGGAGCTCGACCATCCGGAGTTCAGCCGTTACGACCTCGGCAGCCTGCGCACCGGCATCATGGCCGGGGCGCCCTGCCCCATCGAGGTCATGAAACGTGTGTTGAACGAAATGCACATGAGCGGAGTCACCATCGCTTACGGCATGACGGAGACCAGTCCCGTCAGCTTCCAGAGCAAGCCGGATGACCCTCTGGAGCGCCGAGTGTCCACCATCGGCCGTATCCATCCCCATGTGCAGGTGAGGATCGTGGATGCCGAGGGCCGGACCGTGCCGCGGGGCGAGAAGGGAGAACTTTGCACGCGCGGATACAGCGTGATGCAGGGCTACTGGAACGATGAGGAACGCACCCGCGAAGCCATCGATGCCGCGGGCTGGATGCACACGGGCGACCTCGCCGTCATCGATGACGAGGGTTACTGCAACATCGTCGGCCGCGTGAAGGACATGATCATCCGGGGTGGCGAGAACGTCTATCCGCGGGAAATCGAGGAGTTCCTCTTCCGTCACCCAAAGATCCAGGATGTCGCCGTCTTCGGCGTACCGGATGCGCGCTTCGGCGAGCAGATTGCAGCCTGGGTGAGGCTGCGCGAGGGCGAGACGGCGGAGGCGGAAGAAATCCGCGCTTTCTGCCAAGGGCAGATTGCGCACTACAAGATCCCGCACTACGTACGCTTCGTGCAGGAGTTTCCGATGACGGTTACCGGCAAGATCCAGAAATTCATGATGCGGGATGCCATGGTGGAGTCCCTGCAGCTGGACGTGCAGAAAACCGCCTGACACCGACCCGGAACCCGGAGCGGTTTGCCCCGGGGGAACCGGTGCAAAGGTCAGGGCAGCCTGCCCCGACCTTTGCCTCCGGTAGCCGCCTCAACCGTTGAAGGTCTTCCCTTCCTTCGCCAGCCGCGCGAGCAGCGGTGCCGGCGTCCAATAGAGATCCCCATAGCGGGCGCGATACTTCTCCATCGCCGCTACCACCTTGGCCAGTCCCACTTCGTCCGCGTACTTCATCGGACCTCCCCGGTGACGCGGCATGCCGTAGCCATTGCAGAAGACGACGTCGATGTCGCTGGCACGCATGGCAATGCCTTCCTCGAGGATTAGGGCACCTTCGTTGATCATCGCGAACAGCAGGCGCTCGATGATCTCCTCATCGCTCACTTCCACCTGCGTCACCCCGAGACGCTTGGCTTCGGCCTTGGCGAGTGCCGCGACTTCGGGATCGGCCACTGGCGTGCGACCCTCGTACTTGTAGATTCCGGCACCGGACTTCTGGCCGAGACGGCCTTTCTCGACCAGCGCATGAATCATGCGGCAGTAGGCCGGATCGTTCGGCTTGTCTTTCCATTCCTTGTTGAGCTTGTCGAAGACGTCCAGACCCGACAGGTCGGACACTCCATGCGGCCCCATGGCCATGCCCCACTCGAACGCCACGCGGTCCACGCGCTCCGGCGGCACGCCTTCCAGCATCATGCGCTGGGCTTCCCTCACATAGGGGAAGAACATGCGGTTGCCGACGAACCCGAAGCACACGCGCACCAGCACCCCAATCTTGCGGATGGTCTTGGCGAGCGCCATGCTGGTGGCGATGACTTCGTTGGAGGTCTTGGCGCCCCGCACGATTTCGAGCAGGGTCATCACGTTGGCCGGCGCGAAGAAGTGCAGGCCGATGACATCCTCCGGCCGGCGCGTGAACGCGGCAATCTCATCCACATTGAGGGTGGAGGTGTTGCTGGCGAGGATCGCGCCCGGCTTGCACACCGCGTCCAGTTCCTTGAACACGATTTCCTTCACCGCCATGGTCTCGAACACGGCCTCGATCACGAGATCCGCGGTGGACAGATCCTTGTAGTCGAGGGTGGGCGTGATGAGCGCCATGCACTTGTCCATGGCTTCCTGTGTCATCCGCCCCTTCTTGACCGGGCCTTCATAGTTGCCGCGGATGATGGCCATGCCGCGGTCCAGAGCCTCCTGGTTGATTTCCTTCAGGATGACCGGAATGCCCACGTTGGCGAAATTCATCGCATGCCACCGCCCATGGTTCCGCCACCAACCACGGCGACCTGCCGGATGGGGCGCAGTGCGGTGTCCTTCGGGACATCAGGCACCTTGCTCACTTCGCGTTCCCCAAAGAACAGATGGCGTTGGGCCCGCGACTGCGGGGAAGTCATGCACTGCATGAAAAGCTCGTTCTCGCGCTTGACCGCCTCCGGGTACGGCAGGGATACCGCCGCCTCCACGCACTTGATGATCTGCTCGGGGGCGAAGAAGCCGCGAGTCTCGCGGGCGATGGACTTGCGGTAGTCGGCGGAAAAGCCCGCCGGCAGGCTGGCAGCATCGAGCGCAATCTCGCGCACCTTGCGCGGACCCTTGCCGGCCTTGACGAGATCACTGGCGAAGGTCACGGCCCCGGCCTTCAGGTCGCCCTCGATGATGGCATCGAGCACACCCTTCTCATGCGCCAGCTTGGCGGACATCGGGCGGCCGCTGATCATGGCGTTAAGTGCGGCTTCCACGCCGGCGAGGCGCGGCAGGCGCTGGGTTCCGGTGGCCCCGGGCAGCAGCCCCAGGCTCACTTCAGGCAGGCCGACCTGGGCGGTCGCCACGGCCACGCGGTAATGGCAGCCCATGGCGGTCTCCAGACCACCACCCAGCGCCGTGCCATGGATGGCGGCGACCACGGGCTTCGCCAGATCCTCGATGTAATGCACCACCTTCGGCAGCCAGGGCTCCTCGATGGGCTTGTCGAATTCGGTGATGTCGGCGCCCGCGATGAAGGTACGGCCATTGCAGATGAGTACGGCAGCCTTGGCGCCGGCATCTGCCGCGAAGCGTTCGAAACACGCGGCAAGGCCGAGGCGCACGGGCAGCGAAAGCGCATTGACGGGCGGGTTGTCGACGGTGATGACGGCAATGTCACCGTCCAAAGCGTAGCTGACGACCTCTGACATGGATCTGCTTCCTCATGGTTTGCGATGCCTTGCGGCGCTTGCGTTCCTGAAGGGCATCAAGCCCATCCGCCAGCGCCTCGTGAGGGGCGCAGTATAGCCGCCGGGCGCGGGCCCGGGTATGCGTGAAGCCGGGGCAGTTCATGTAACATCCGGGCACCCGGCACGGCGCATGCAGGCAGCGTGGGACGGCCAGAATCCACAGCCCAGTCCAGACCCAGTACAGCCCCATTACAGACAACTCCCCATGAATCAGATCAAATCCTCGGTAGACGTGCGCGCCGACGGCTTCCAGCACAACCGGGCCGCCCTCGAAGCCCTGGTCGCGGATCTCAAGGCGCAGGTTGCAGGCGTGACCGCCGGTGGCGGCGAGCAGGCCCGGGCCAAGCATCTGGCCCGCGGCAAGTTGCTGGCGAGAGACCGCGTGAAGGCCCTGCTGGACCCCGGCAGCCCCTTCCTCGAACTCTCGCAGCTCGCAGCCCATGGCATGTACGGTGGCGAGGTGCCGAGCGCCGGCATCATCACGGGCATCGGCCGCGTCAGTGGCGTGGAATGCGTGCTCGTGGCCAATGACGCCACGGTCAAGGGTGGTACCTACTATCCGGAAACGGTCAAGAAACATCTACGGGCCCAGGAGGTCGCGCGCGAGAATCGCCTGCCCTGCCTCTATCTCGTTGATTCGGGCGGCGCCTTCCTCCCGCGTCAGGATGAGGTATTCCCCGATCGCGAACATTTCGGACGCATCTTCTATAACCAGGCCACGCTCTCGAGCCTTGGCATCCCGCAGCTCGCCGTGGTGATGGGCTCCTGCACGGCCGGCGGCGCCTATGTGCCCGCCATGTCGGATGAATCGGTAATCGTGCGCAATCAGGGCACGATCTTCCTCGGTGGCCCGCCGCTGGTGAAGGCGGCCACCGGAGAAGTGGTGAGTGCCGAGGATCTCGGTGGTGCCGATGTGCATTCACGCCGCTCCGGCGTGACCGACCACTACGCCCGCAATGATGCCCATGCGCTGGAAATTGCGCGCCGCATGGTCGGCAACCTCAATCATCGCAAGGCCCTGCCGGTGGAACGCATCGCGGTGGAGGAGCCGCTGTATCCGGCCGAGGAGCTCTACGGGGTGGTGCCGACAGATCTGCGCAAGCCTTACGACGTGCGGGAAGTCATAGCACGGGTGGTGGACGGCAGCCGCTTCGATGAGTTCAAGGCGCTCTATGGCACCACGCTCGTGACCGGCTTTGCGCACCTCCACGGCTATCCGGTCGGCATCGTGGCCAACAACGGCATTCTTTTCTCGGAATCCGCACTCAAGGGCGCCCACTTCATCGAGCTGTGCTGCCAGCGCGGAATCCCGCTCATCTTCCTGCAGAACATCACCGGCTTCATGGTGGGCTCAAAATATGAAGCGGGAGGTATCGCCAAGGACGGAGCCAAACTCGTTACGGCGGTCGCCTGTGCCAAGGTGCCCAAATTCACCGTCATCATCGGTGGCAGTTTCGGGGCGGGCAATTACGGGATGTGCGGTCGGGCCTACAGCCCGCGCTTCCTTTGGACCTGGCCCAACGCCCGCATCTCGGTGATGGGGGGCGAGCAGGCAGCGGCGGTGCTTGCCCAGGTGCGCAAAGACAATCTGGAAGCGCAGGGCCGCGCCTGGAGTGCCGAAGAAGAGGAAGGCTTCAAGGCGCCCATCCGCGCTCAATACGAAGATCAGGGACACCCCTACTACGCCAGTGCACGCCTGTGGGATGACGGCATCATCGATCCTGCCGACACCCGCAAGGTGCTGGGGCTCGCCCTCTCCGCCGCCCTCAATGCCCCGATTGAGAAGACGCCGTTCGGCGTCTTCCGCATGTGAGAGAAGAGACCATGTTCCAGAAAATTCTCATTGCCAACCGCGGCGAGATTGCCTGTCGGATCATGCGCACCGCTCGTCGCATGGGCATCGCGACCGTCGCCATCTATTCCAGCGCGGATGCCGAGGCGCTGCATGTGCGCGAGGCCGACGAAGCACACTGGGTGGGTCCTGCGCCCTCGGCGCAGAGTTATCTCGATATCGCGGCCATCATCGCCGCGGCCCAGGCGACCGGGGCGCAAGCCATTCATCCCGGTTACGGTTTTCTCTCGGAGAACGCGGCCTTCGCCGAGGCCTGCAAGGCAGCCGGCATCGTCTTTATCGGGCCTGATGTGGAAGCCATCCGCGTGATGGGATCCAAGAGCGAGGCCAAGGCCTTGATGGCCGGCCATGGCGTCCCGCTGGTGCCCGGCTATTACGGTGCGGAACAGAGCGATGCCGCCCTCACGGCCGCGGCACAGGAGGTCGGGCTGCCGCTGCTCATCAAGGCTTCCGCCGGCGGTGGCGGTCGCGGCATGCGCATCGTGCGGGATTTCGCCGAATTCCCAGCCGCACTGGCTTCCGCGCAACGGGAAGCACGCAACGCCTTCGGCGATCCCACGGTGCTGCTCGAGCGCTACATCGAGAATCCACGGCACATCGAGGTCCAAGTGTTTGGTGACACCTTCGGCAACGTGGTGCACTTGCATGAACGTGATTGTTCCCTGCAGCGGCGTCACCAGAAGGTGATCGAGGAAGCACCAGCCGTCCATCTCACCGAGACCCAGCGCGCCACGCTTTTCGGCGCGGCCATCAAGGCGGCTCATGCCGTGAATTACGTGGGCGCGGGCACGGTAGAGTTCATCCTTGATCGGGCCGGGGGCATTTACTTCATCGAGATGAATACCCGTCTGCAGGTGGAACATCCCGTGACCGAACGGGTGACCGGACAGGATCTCGTTGCCTGGCAGCTGCGGGTCGCTGCCGGCGAACCCCTACCGCTCTCCCAGTCGGAGATCACCTGCCGGGGTCATGCCATCGAGGTCCGGGTGTATGCCGAGGATCCTGACCAGAACTTCCAGCCTTCCACCGGCCGACTCGAACATCTGGCCCTGCCGGCCGAGTCCGCACATGTTCGCGTGGATACCGGCGTGGTCACCGGCGACAGCGTCACACCCTTCTACGACGCGATGATTGCAAAAATCATCACCGACGCCGACACCCGCGCCGACGCACTCCAGCAGATGCAACGGGCACTCGCGCATACGGAGATTGTGGGCGTCACCGGCAACATTCCGTATCTGCAGCGTATCCTCGCGCATCCTGAATTCCAGGCCGGCGGTTTCGATACCCACTTCGTGGATGACCAGCGCGACGCACTGGTGCCGGTGGCGACCGCCACCCCGCCCGAAGTCTGCCTGCTGCTCGCCGCCCATGCGCACCATCAGACTGCGCACGCGCTCCGCCGCTACCATGCCCCCGCCCCGGAGGCCGGTTCACCGTGGGAGACGCTGGTGGGCTTCCGCCTGAACGAGGATCCTTGCTTCACGTTCAAGTTCCAGCGCGGCGAGGAAACGCTGACCCTCGATCTGCGCCAAGAGGGCCCGAGTCAGGTGCTGATCTGCGCTGGGCAGGAACTGCGCTTCCAAATCGTCAGCTGCGAAGGTGCACGGGTGGAAGTGAAGAGTGCCACGAGCCGTCTGCATGGCGCCGTGGTTGCCACCGCACGCGAGACCCATGTGTTCTGGTCCGGTACCCAGCATCGCTTCACGCCCTTGAGCCTGCTCGATACGGGCGAAGACGAGACCGAAGCCGGGGGCAAGCTGGTCGCCCCCATGCCCGGTGCCGTGATGGCGGTGCTGGTCGAAGTGGGCGCCACCGTGACCCGCGGCACCCCGGTGCTGGTGCTGGAGGCGATGAAGATCGAACACACGCTCCTTGCTCCCTTCGACGGCACGGTGCTCGAAATCCGCTATCGCGTCGGCGAGCAGGTCTTGCGCGAAGGTGAGGAGCTTGTGAAGTTGCAGCCGCTGACCGAGGCCATTGAGGTATGAGCGGCGGCAAGACCGGCGCTGCGGCCGAGGCGCGCAGCCTGCTCCTGCAATGCTATGACGGGGTGCTGTCCACCCTCTCGGTCGCCATGTCGGGCTATCCGTTCGGCTCGGTGGTCCCCTTCTGCCTGGATCGGCAGGGGCACCCGGTCATCCTCATCGCGGACATCGCCCAGCACACGCGCAATGTGCTCGCGGACTCCCGGGTCTCGTTGATTGTTTTTGATCGCGCGGCGCGCGATCTCCAGGCCAATGGTCGACTGACCCTGCTCGCGGATGCTGAGCGGACAGACGCCGCCGACGAGGACATTCCCTCCCGTTACTACCGCTACTTTCCGGAGGCCCGGGATTACCATCTCACGCACGGCTTCGCCTTTTTCCGGCTGCGCGTGAAGCGTTTGCGTTTCATTGGAGGCTTTGGCGCCATTCACTGGCTGGAGCCTGCGGATGTCCTGCCGGTGAATCCCTTCGCCATGGAATTGGAGGCCAGCATGGCAGAGCACATGAATGCCGATCATGTGGACGCCATGCGGCACTATTGCCGGGATCTCGGCCTCACCGATACCGACACTCCAGACCCGCAGTTTGCCGGCTGCGATGCCGAGGGCTTTCATCTGGTGGTCGGAGAGCAGGTCCTGCGGGTGCGCTTTACGCAGGCCGTGAGTACCCCGCAGGAAGTCCGCGCAGCGCTGGCCGCCATGGCGAGGCGCTGAGCGGTATTTTCTTGATCAGGCGTTGACGTCGATCACCACGCGTCCCTTCACCTTGCCAGCGAGGATCTCCTCCGCGAGAGCAGGCACGCGCGCCAGAGGCTCCGTAACCGTGCTCTGGGCGAGCGCGGCGGAATCAAGCAGAGTGGCGAGATCATGCCAAGCGCGGACCCGGTGAGCCATCGCACACTGCACGGAATCGATGCCACGCAGGGTGATTCCGCGCAGGATGAAGGGCATGACGGTGGACGGCAGACTGACTCCACCCGCCAAGCCACAGGCTGCCACCACACCCTCCTGACGGGTCTGGGCCAGTACGGTGGCGAGAGTCGACGCGCCCACGCTGTCCACCGCTGCAGCCCAGCGCTCCTTCTCCAGCGGCTTGCTGTCACGCGCGAGTTCCGCGCGCTCGATGATCGCATCCGCACCCAGACCTGTGAGGTAATCGGCGAGCTCGGGTCGGCCGGTCACCGCCGCCACCTGATAACCCAGTCGCTTCAGCAGCAGGATCGAGACGGAGCCCACGCCACCTGCAGCGCCCGTGACGAGCACAGGCCCGTGATCGGGACGGATGCCGTGATCCTGCACCGCGTGCACGCACAGCATGGCGGTATAGCCCGCCGTGCCGATGGCCATGGCGTCATGGAAGGAAAACTTTTCGGGGACACGGACGAGGAACGCCCCGTTCACCCGTTGCTGCTGCGCGTAGCCGCCATGCTGATCTTCCGACAGCCCGTAGCCGTTCACTAGCACCCGATCGCCGGCCTTCCACGCCGGATCCTCTGAGCTCAGCACGGTACCGGCGAGATCGATCCCGCACACCAATGGCGTACGGCGACAAATCTTGCCCTTGCCGGTCACGGCGAGACCATCCTTGTAATTGACCGTGGAATACGCCACTTCGACGAGCACATTGCCGTCGCCCAGATCGGACGTTGAAAGGGTCTTCAGGCGACCCTTGACCTTGCCATCCTGCTCCTCGGCCACGATGGCCCGAATCTCGCTGCTCACGGCGCAATCCTCCTGCTCTGTAAGGTGTTCCTGTATTGTACGGGAAGCCGACTCATTGACGCCGCCCGGTGACCCCATGCCTGTACAGATCTGGAATCCCGATGTTTATCAACGCCACGCCGGCTTCGTGCCGACGCTAGGTGCACCTCTGCTCGATCTGCTCGCGCCGCAGGCAGGGGAACGCATTCTCGATCTCGGCTGCGGCGACGGCGCGCTCACCCTCAAGCTGAAAGACGCCGGTTGCCAGGTCTTCGGCATCGACAGCAGCGAAGCCCAGATCGCGGCCGCCCGGGCGCGCGGCCTGGAAGCGCGTGTGATGGACGCCCATGCCCTGCCCTTCAACGCGGAATTCGATGCGGTTTTCAGCAACGCAGCCCTGCACTGGATGCTCCAGCCGCGTCGGGTACTGGCCGGTGTGGCGGCAGCACTGAAGCCCGGTGGCCGCTTCGTGGGCGAGATGGGAGGGGCCGGCAATGTGGCAAGCGTGATTGAGGCCTATCGCCAGGAGTTCGCAACACTGGGCCGCGAACTCACGGACTACAACCCGTGGTTCTTTCCGGATGAAAGCACCTGGGCGAATCTGCTGGCCGATAGTGGTTTCGAGGTACTCGCGCTGGAGCGCTTCCAGCGTCCCACGCCCCTGCCCGGCGACGTGGGTGACTGGCTGAACCTCATGACCCAGACCTTTCTTGCGGCGGTCGAGGAGCCCGAGCAGCCAGCGCTGATCGGGCGTCTGCGGGAGAGTCTGCGGCCCACCGCCCAACAGGCGGACGGCAGCTGGAGCCTCGACTACGTGCGCCTGCGCTTCGTGGCCCGCAAGCGGGCCTGATACAGCCCGACAGCCCGCACATTCGGGTAAGCGCCCTCAGGCGCCGCGCAGCGGAGTCCCGAAACTGTCCTCGAAGGCCATCTCGGCCAAGGGTCGGCGCGTGAGTTTTTTCGGGAAAGGCCGCGCCGGCCAGCCCATGGTCACCATCGCAGCAGTGGACACATCTTCCGGAATGGAGAGCAGCGCCTTGACCTGCGGCTCGACCTCACAGAGTAGCGTGGTCAGTGCCGTGCCGAGGCCCTCTGCGCGCGCTGACAGCAGCACGTTCTGCACGGCCGGGTAGACCGACGCTCCCCCCACGATGCTGAGCCGACCGAGGCGATTATCCGTCGGATGCACGTCGGCGAGGCGTGCGCACACCACCAGCATCACCGGAATGTCGGCCATGTGGCGCGCAAAATGGTCGGCGTTTTCGAGCAGGCTCGAGTTTGCCCCGACGCGGATCGCGCCCTGCTTCGCAGCCTCGTAGTACGGTCCCCAGATCGGCAGGTACAAGTCGCGCAGCACTTCCTTCTTGGCGCGATCCTTCACCGCGATGAAGCTCACCGGCTGGCGATTGCCCCCGGTCGGGCCCCAGCGGCCGGCGTCCAGCACCCGGGCCAGCACATCATCCGGGATCGCTGCCGGGGTATAGAAACGGCAGGCGCCGTTGGTGCGCATCGCGCTGATCAGATCCATGCCTTCCTCCTCCGCCAATGCGGTGTCTGTTGTTGTGTCGTGTTGTGTTTTCGCGCTGCGACGATGCCGATCACCGCGGTTCGCGCCAGGCTTTCTCACCGGGCGCGCGGTAGAAGGATCCGCCCTTCATCACGGCCAGGATGCGGGAACGGTCCTGCAGGATTCTCACTTCGCGCAAGGGATCGCCGTCCACCAAGATGAGATCGGCAAGGTAACCCGCACGAATCTGACCGAGCTTGTCGGGTTGACCCATGATCTCACCGCCCAGTCGGGTGGCCGAGAGTAGCGCTTCCATGGAGCTCATGCCGATGAGGTCGACAAAATATTCCAGATCGCGCGCATTGCGCCCATGGGGCGTCCAGGCAAAGCCATAGTCGCCGCCCGGCAGGATACGCACGCCTTTGCGATGCATCTTGCGCAAGCCATTCAGAGCGGCTGCGAGCTCCGCTTCATAGGCGTTGGCGAGCGGCGAGCCCGGCACGATGCCCCAGGCGGCGGCCTCACGCGCCGTGCAGACCAGCCAGGCGAGACCCGGTGCGACGAAATGCTGATCCCGTTGCTTGACGACCTGCCTTATCGCGTCATCGTCTACAAAGGAGGCGTGATAGATGATTTCAATCCCGTGGCGCACGCACATGCGCACGGATTCCCCCGAGCGGGCATGGGCGCAGACCCGCAGCCCGCGGCCATGCGCTTCCTTCACCGCGATTGCGCACTCTTCATCGCTCATCACGGTGGCCGCGGAAGGCACGCCGGTGATTTCCTCACCCGAGAGATTGAGCTTGATGAGGTCCACGCCGTACTTGATGAAGCGCCGCACCATGCGCCGGACTTCCTCCGGCCCGCTGACCACCGCGCCAAAGCTGAGGGCTTCGTGTTCGATGTGTGGTGGTGCGACATCCCCCAGTCCTCCAACAGTCGCAATCTCTTGGCTGTTGGCAAGATAGCGCGGCCCTGGAATCTGGCCTCCGTTGATGGCATTGCGAATCACCACATCCAGTCGCGGCTTCGCGGCCGCGGCACCCACGCAACTGGTGAAGCCCATATCCAGGTATTTTTCCGCCACCTGCGCACACCACAGCGTGTGCTCTTCCGGCGGCATCAGCTGGATTGCAGACAGGCTCGGCTGATCGTTCCAGCTGAAGTGGGTGTGGGCGTCGCACAAACCCGGCATGAGTGTGGCGCCCCGGCAGTCGATCACCTGCTCTCCCGCGCCCCCACGCGTCCTGCCGGTGCTGCGCCCCCGCCGCACGGCGGTGATTTCCTGGCCTGTGACTTCCACTTCGCCGGCAAAGGGCGCCTTGCACGAGCCATCGAAGATGTTGGCATTACGGAACACGACACGCTGGCTCATGGCATCCTTCCCAAAACTCAGGCTGTTCAGCTGCGCAGGAAATTCTCGAGCAGCACATTGATGGCGTAGGGATGCTCCACGCTGGCCCAGTGCCCGCAGGCTGGCAGCACCAGGAGGCGCGCATCGCTCAGGGCCTGGCTCATGGCCTCGACTGCCGCCACCGGCGAGGTGGCGTCCTGATCGCCGGTCACCAGCAGTGTCGGGCACGCGAGTCGCGCCGGCTCGGCTTTCCCTGCCTCCGCGAGCGCCTCGCACAGGCGGGCGTAGCCCTCGGCTGGCTGGCGCATCAGCGATTCACGCACGAAGGCGACGGTCGAAGACTGGGTCGCGCGCGTTTCCGCCGCCAGTCCGATCTTGACCACGGTATCCGCGATGTCGGCCATGCCCTGGCTGCGCGCCACGCCGGCCCGATCACGCAAGGCCTTGCGCCCGGCCTCCGCAGGTTCCTGAATCGGTCCGAGCAAAGCCATGCGCGACACGCGCGCCGGCGCCGTCTCGGCCAGATACTGGCACAGCACGGTACCCATGGAATGGCCAACGAGTGCCACCTGCGAGACATTGAGCGCGTCGAGCAGCCTCGCAAGGCGCTCGGCAATCTCGCGCAGGGTCGCCGGCGGCATCACCCCGGTTCTGCCGGCGTTCGGCAAATCGGGCCTGATAACCGAAAAATGCTCCGCCAGCATCTCCATCTGCGGGGCAAAGGTGTTGGACGTACCGCCCAGTCCGTGCACCAGCAGCAGCGCGGGGCCGCTCCCCTCCGTCTCAACCACGAGCCCGTCGATGACTTGCGTGCTCATGTCGACTGCCTCGCTTGCACCGTATTCTCCAGCGTCCCGATGCCGCTCACCGTGATGCGTACGCGATCGCCGGGCTTCAACCAGCGCGGCGGCGTGAAACCCACCGCCACGCCGGACGGCGTCCCCGTGGCGATGATGTCCCCGGCCAGCAAGGTGATGCCACGGGAGATCGTCGCAATGAGGGTGGGGATGTCGAAAATCATCTGATCGACGGAGGCTTCCTGGCGCAACTCCTCGTTGACCCAACAGCGGATGGTGGTCTTCGCGAGGTCGAGTTCGTCTGCAGTCACGAAGCACGGTCCCATGGGACAGTAGGTGTCCTGGGATTTGCCGAGCAGCCATTGCTTGTGTGCTTTCTGCACGTCCCGCGCGGTCACGTCGTTCAGGATGGTGTAACCCGCAACATGCGACAGCGCATCCGCCATCGCGATTCCGCGCCCGCCCTTGCCGATGATGACGCCAAGCTCCGCCTCGTAATCCGTATCCGTGGAAAAAGCCGCGTCCTGCATGATGGGCTCGCCATGCGCGATCACGCATTCCGGCAGCTTGGAAAACACTATTGGAGCCTCGGGCGGCGCTTCCGTCGTTGCACTCGAGTCATACCCGCTACGGGCGAACTCCTTAACATGCTCGTGATAGTTCTTGCCGACGCAGAACACATTGCGTCGCGGTCGGGGCACAGGTGCCAGGAGCTTCAAACCGGAAAGGGCGAGCGTTTCGCCGCTGCGCGGCAGCTCGCGCACCTTGCCGCGCTCATCCAGAGCCACCAGCACACCCTGCTCCGCAATGGGGCCGGACACGACCAAGGGGGCAACGGTGGTGCCGTCGGCAGACAATTCCCCGATGCGCGGGGCTTCGGTGCCGGTCCGGAAGACGATGAGTCGCATCTTGTTCTCTCTGTGCAAATGGGCCAATCTCGGCCATGTTACCGCCCGCGCAGGCAAAGCGGCAGCGCCACGCCCACCCCGGAATTGTCTGATGAGCCAGCCAGCGCCTTTCACCACCTTGGAGCGCCTCCAATCGGCGCTCGCCGAGCATGATTACATCGCTGATCGTCCGCTCGCACTGAGCCTCAAGCTCGCCCACGACCTTGGCAAGCCCTTGCTGCTCGAAGGCGAGGCGGGTGTCGGCAAGACCGAGATGGCCAAGGTGCTGGCAGCCCTGCTCGAAACCCCGCTCATCCGTCTCCAATGTTATGAAGGTCTGGATGCCAACACGGCGCTCTATGAATGGAATCACGCCCGCCAGATCCTGCATATCCGCATGGCCGAGCAGGATCCGGCCGCACGCGCAGCGCTCGAGCGCACCATCTTCAGCGACGACTTCCTGCTGGCGCGTCCCCTGCTCGCCGCCTTGCGTCACCCCGGCCCCCGACCCGCCGTGCTGCTCATCGACGAAGTCGATCGCGCGGACGAGGAATTCGAAGCCTTCCTGCTCGAGATCCTCTCCGACTTCCAGGTCTCCATCCCGGAACTCGGCACGATACGGGCCACCCATCCACCGCTGGTCATCCTCACATCCAACCGGACACGCGAGCTCAATGATGCCTTGAAGCGCCGCTGCCTCTATCTGTGGATCGACTACCCGGCGCCCGCCAAGGAGCGCGAGATCATCGAGCGTCGGGTGCCCGGTATCGCCCCGCAGCTGGCGCTCCAGATCTCCGGGCTCATGCAGACCCTGCGCAGCATGGACTTCAACAAACGGCCCGGCATCGCGGAAGCCGTCGACTGGAGCCGCGCGCTGATGGGCCTGGGGGAAACGGACATCACACCGGAACTCCTCATGGAGACCGCGGGCGTACTGCTGAAATACCGCGACGACATCGCACGTCTCGAAGCCACGGGCGCTGCGCAAATCCTGGCCGGCGAAGCGGACGCGGCGCGCAGCAGCACTTCGGGCTGAGCCCCACGGCATGAACGAGCCGCAGGCCGAGGCG
>VGUA01000047.1 GCA_016874535.1 Gammaproteobacteria bacterium | reverse complement strand
CACCTCAACCGGGACTCCCTGCTGGAAACTTACCAGCAGATGTACGACACCTACAGCCGCATCTTCGACCGCATCGGGCTCGACTACCGCGCGGTGCTGGCCGACACGGGCAACATCGGCGGCTCCGGCTCGCATGAATTCCATGTGCTGGCGGATTCGGGTGAGGATCTCATCGCCTTCTCCACCACCGGTGACTTTGCCGCCAATGTGGAAATGGTGCCGGCACCCCAACCCACCACATCGCGCCCGGCACCCGGCACCCCGATGACCCGCGTGGACACCCCCACCCAGCACACCATCCAGGAAGTGAGCGAGTTCCTCGGCGTGCCGCCAGAGCGCTGCCTGAAGACCCTCATGGTGGAAGGTGCAGACGGTGGGCTCGTCGCGCTGGTCCTGCGCGGCGACCATGAACTGAATGCCGTGAAGGCGCAGAACCTCCCTGGCGTGTTCAAGCCGCTGCGCTTTGCCAAGGCCGAACAGATCGTGAAGGCGCTCAATTGCCCGCCGGGCTTCCTCGGCCCGGTCGGACTCGAGATACCGGTGTATGTGGATCACGCGGCCAGCGTGGTGGCGGATTTCGTCTGCGGCGCCAATACGCCCAAGGCGCATCTGACGGGCGTGAATTGGGGCCGGGATCTGCCGGAGGGTACGACCGCTGATCTGCGCAATGTGTGCGCCGGTGAAGCGAGCCCTGATGGTCGCGGGACGCTGGAACTGAAGCGCGGTATCGAGGTGGGTCACATCTTCCAGCTCGGCACCCGTTACAGCGAAGCGATGAAAGCGACCGTGCTCGACGAAAAGGGTTCGTCCGTGACCATGGTCATGGGCTGCTATGGCATCGGCGTGTCACGCATCGTGGCGGCGGCCATCGAGCAGAATCACGACGAACGCGGCATCGTCTGGCCGGCCAGCATCGCGCCCTTCCAGGTGGCGATTGCACCCATTCACATGCACAAGTCGGAGCGTTTGAAGGAGGCGGCGGAGGCGCTCTATGCAAGCTTCCAGGCCGCCGGTATCGACACCCTCTTCCACGATCGTAATGAACGGCCGGGCGTGATGTTCGCGGATCTGGAACTCATCGGCGTGCCTTATCGCTTTGTCATCAGCGACAAGGGACTGGACGCCGGCACGCTCGAATTCAAGGCGCGCACCGATGCCGAGCCCACGCACATTCCCATGGCTGAAGCCCTGCCGATGATTCTGGAACGTCTACGCAAAGATTTGGGGAAATGATGGCCCACCTGACCCAGTGCTTGCGGGGATTTATCGATGGCTGATCTGATAGAGATTCTGGTGCTCTACTACAGCCGGCACGGTCATGTGCGGGAGATGGCGCAACTGGTGGCGCGAGGCGTGCTGTCGGTGCCCGGCTGCAGTGCCCGCGTGCGCACCGTCGCGCCCATCAACACCCCGGCAGATGAAGTCTCCACCGAGGGCGATGCCTGGGTCACCAAGGACGATCTGCGCGAATGCGCGGGGCTCGCGCTGGGCTCGCCCACCCGCTTCGGCAACATGGCAGCACCGCTGAAAGCGTTTCTTGATACCACCTCGGATCTCTGGCTCTCGGGCGAGCTCATTGGCAAACCGGCCGCCGTATTCACCGCCACAGGCAGTCTGCACGGTGGGCACGAAACCACGCTGCTCTCGATGATGCTGCCCCTGCTCCACCACGGCATGCTGATTCTCGGCCTGCCCTACAGCGAAGCCGCCCTGATGCGCACGGAGGCGGGAGGTTCTCCTTATGGTGCAGGCCATGTGGCGGGGGCCAATGGCGAGCGCGCCATCACGGAAGATGAGAAAGCGTTGTGTCTCGCGCTAGGCAAGCGGCTCGCCACCACGGCGAAGCAACTCGCCAAAAGCTGAAGAGGCGCCAGCGCGCCTCAGTCCGGTTTCAGGCCCAAGGTCTCACGCACAAAGGGCACGGTGAGCGTGCGTCCCTCACTCAGGGATGCGGCATCGAGCTTCTCCAATGCCGCCATCAACTCACCCGCGGCGCGCGGCAAACGGTTGATGAGAAAACTGGCCACCGCTTCCGGCAACGCCATACCACGACGTGCGGCAACCGCCTGCAGCACGCGCGGCTTTTCCGCCTGGGCAGGCTCCAGCACCTGAAATATCAACGCAGCGCTCAAGCGTGAGCGCAGATCCGGCAAGCCGAAACGCATCGCGGCGGGTGCGTCATGCATCGCATAGAGCAAGGCGTGTCCGGCCGACTGGCAGCGGTTGTAGAGTGAGAAGATCGCTTCCTCCCAAGCAGCATCACCCGCGAGGCAGTCGAGATCGTCCAGCGCTAGGGCCTGCAGGGCCTCCAGCCCCTCCAGCACGCCGGGCCCGTGGGCCAGGAGATCCTTGAGCGGCAGGTACATGGCGGTCCGTCCGGATTCGGCGGCACTGCGAATGGACGCTTGAAGGAGATGGGTCTTGCCAACGGCAGCACCGCCCCACAGGCCCACACACCAAGGGGCGGCACCGCCAGCCCAGGCCTGCACGCGCGCCAGCGCCAGAGCGTTCGTCTCGCCCACGAAATCCGCGAAATCGGCCTGCGGTTCCGCATAGAGGCCTAGGCTGAGCTGGGCGCCTGTCATGTGCGAGGGGCGGCGTCATCACCCTCATAGAAGGCGCTGCGCAGGTAACCGTCATGGGAGTGCCGGAGCAACACCACGATGGCGGCCGCCACCGGCAAGGCCAACAACACGCCCATGAAACCGAAGAGTTGGCCACCTGCCATCACGGCAAAAATCACGGCCACCGGATGCAGGCCGATGCGATCTCCCACCAGCCAGGGCGAGAGCACCATGCCCTCCAGGATCTGCCCGACCACGAAAACCGCACAGACCGCTCCCAGATGCAGCAAGTCACCGAACTGCAGCAGTGCCGCCACGCTGGCGAGCGCCACGCCCACGATCACGCCTAGCCACGGCACAAAGCTCACCAGCCCCGCAAAGAGACCAATGGCGAACGCGAGATCGAGCCCCGCCACCCAGAGGCCGATGATGTACACCCCGGCGAGCACCGCCATCACGGAAAGCTGCCCGCGCAGGAACTCGGCGAGCACGGCGTCGATCTCGCCCGCGATCTGCCCGGCGCGGCCGACGATGCGCCGGGGCAGGAGCTTGCGCACAGCAAGCACCAACGCATCCCAGTCCCGCAGCAGATAGAACGTGACCACGGGCACCAAGAGGAGAAAGCTCAACCAGCCGAGCACCCACTGCCCGGATTGTCCGAGCCGCAGGAAGAGCTGCTGCAGCACCTTGCCGACTTCCTGCCAATGCCCGGTCAAGGATTGCCGCAGGACTTCCGCATCCACCGCGAGCGTCACTCCGAACCGGGCCGAGAGCCAGGGCAGCAGGCTGTTCTGCAGCCAGTCCAGCGCACGCGGCGTGCTCGCTATCAGCACCTGCACCTGGCGCTCCAGGGCCGGCAGCAACACCAGCAGGGCGGCGAGTGCCGCCAGGCACATCACCGCGAACACCAGCACGACTCCCAGGGTGCGGGAGCAGCCATGGCGCTGCAGCCGATCCACCAGCGGGTCACCGAGATAGGCCAGCAGCGCACTGAAGAAAAAAGGCGTGAGTACGGGCGCGAGCAGATAGAGCAGCCAGCCGCTGCCCGCGAGCAGGGCGAGGACCAGCCATTTCTGGGAGTCAGTCATCATGAGCTCAGCATTGGCTCAGCAAGGGCTCATGCATGAGTTATTCATGGCGATGTAATCACGCGATAACGCCCGGGCGCAGTGGGATCCGCGCGCAACACCTGCCCAAAGCCCACGGCCTGTGCGAAGGCGGGCGCGCCACCATGAGCCTCCACCCGGAAGTGCAGTAAATCGCCCTCCACCTTAAGCAGGGAGAGCTCCTTCAAGGTATCGAGGTCTTCCAGATATTTGACAGCACGCAGGTAAGCCTCCGGGCTGGTCACACCCGCCACCGTGAGATCGAATTCGGCCGTGCCGGCTCCCTCCGTCACTGCCTGCATGAAATGCGAACCCACGGTGTCCAGCGCGGCATCGAGGCCAGCCTCCAGCACCGGAACCGGCAGTTCGCCCTGTGTCTTGCCGGTCTGCGCTGCGCCTTCAATCAGGCTGCGCCAGTGCAGGGTCCAGTCGGTAGGTGCCTCGCCTTCTGCCGGGTCCTGCCTCAACAGGAGGGCAAGCAGCACGGGCGCATCGCCCGAGGCCGCCAGCACGGTTTCGAACAAAGCCTCATCGTCGCGGGCAAGGGCCAGCATCGCTTCGAGCTCCGGCTCCCCAGCGGCGAGTCGCACAGGGACCCCTCGATTGGAGGCAAAGCGGGCGAAGTTGTCGAAGATTTCCCGGGTGGCCTCGTCACTGGGCATCAGGCGGCGTCCGGCCACGTCTTCCACCATGAGCCACGCTTGTGCGTCCGGTCGCTCCCGGCCCCAGACCTGGAAACCTGCCTCGCGCAGCGCGGCACTCAGCGCGGGCAGATCGAAGTCCGCGCGCAGCAGGAGCGCACCGTCCCGCCCCCGCTCGTACCCGAACAGGGTGTTGAACTGTTGGGCCTGCTTGCGCAGGCCCTTGAGTGCAGGATTGGCGAGACTGCGGCTGTCGCCCGTGAGCTTGATGATCACGCGCTCGAAGGCGCTGCTGACGCCCCGCGTCTGCTCGCCGCTGGAGTTGTCCGTCACGGGCACCAGCGCGGAGCCGAGGTCATTCACCGTCACGGCCGGCAACGGGGGTGCAAGAAGGCATCCCGCCACAAGCAATGCGAGAGCGGTTGAGTGGCGAGGTGAATGCATGGCCGCACGCTATGTGATGGGCTCGAGGTTCGTCAAGGCTGCTGCACGCGGCGGCCGGTTTACGCTCAAGGGGCGTGCCCTTACCATGCGCGCATGAAAAATACCCCTGATTCCCCGCTCAGTTACCGCGATGCCGGTGTGGACATCGATGCCGGCGCCGAACTCGTGGAGCGCATCAAACCGGCGGCCAAGGCAACCCTGCGCAAAGGCGTGATGGGGGGGCTGGGCGGCTTTGGTGGTCTCTTCAAGCTCGCCGCCACGGACTACAAGGACCCCATCCTCGTGTCGTCCACGGATGGTGTGGGCACCAAGCTCAAGCTCGCCATCGACCTCAACCGACACGAGACCATCGGCATCGATCTGGTGGCCATGTGCGTGAACGACGTGCTGGTGCAGGGTGCGGAGCCTTTGTTCTTTCTGGATTACTTCGCCACCGGCGCGCTGGAAGTGGCGACCGCAGCCACCGTCATCGAAGGCATTGCCAAGGGCTGCCAGGAATCGAACTGCGCACTGCTCGGCGGTGAAACCGCGGAAATGCCGGACATGTATGCCCCCGGCCATTACGACCTGGCGGGCTTTGTGGTGGGGGCGGTGGAAAGCGATCGCGTGATCGACGGCAGCCGCATCGCGCCGGGCGATCGCATCCTCGCGCTCGCCTCCAGCGGAGTGCATTCGAACGGCTATTCGCTGGTGCGCAAGATTCTCTCCCGCAGCGGGGCTTCACTGGCATCCCCACTCGACACCTTGCTGGGCGGCGGCACGGATGCGCGCCCGCTGGGTGACGCCTTGATGGCGCCAACCCGCATCTATGTGCGCGCGCTGCTCGCCGCGCTTGGGCAATTCACCCTCAAGGGCATGGCCCACATCACCGGCGGTGGCATCACGGACAACCTCCCGCGCGTGCTGCCGGACGGGGTGGAGGCGGTCATCGATCTTGGCGCTTGGTCTCTCCCGCCGGTCTTCCAGTGGCTGCAGCAGGCAGGCCCGGTAGCACCGGAAGAAATGCTTCGGACCTTCAATTGCGGAGTCGGCATGCTGGTGGTGGTGGCCGACGCGGACGCCGAAGCCGTGAGCTGCTGCCTGCGCGAGGCAGGCGAGACTGTATTCAGCATCGGCCATATCCGTGCGCGCCAAGGCGATGCCCCGGTGGTGTATTCCGGTACCTTGGCCTGAGCGTTTGTTGGCTGGGTGCCGGGCTCGCCGCGCGCACACCCAGCGCAGGACGAGCAAAACTGGACAGGGCTAACGTCAACGTCACGCCGGCCTCGCCGTGAAGCGAATAGGTAGCGCCTTCAGAGGGCGGAAATTCAGGCTGTACACGTGCGGGGGATCGGGCATCGGTCCGTTGAGCGCAAAATTCTCCAGTCGCTCCAGCAGCACCTTGGTTCCCGTGAGGATTTCCTGTCGCGCCAGCTGCTGCCCCAGGCAGACGTGCACACCAGTGCCAAACGACAGATGGAACGCGGCGTTCGGGCGTTCGATGTCAAAGCGTCGGGGATCAGGGAATTTTTCCGGGTCCTGATTCGCGGCCCCAAACCGCACCAGTATTGTTTCTCCCGCCTTCAACGCCACGCCGGCCAGGAGGGTGTCCTTCGTGACGTGGCGCATCAGTCCCTGCACGGGGCTTTCGAGCCGCAGCACTTCTTCCACATACCGGCGTAGCAGTGCCGAGTTTGCACGCAGTTTCTGGTACTGGTCCGGGTGCTGTATTAGCAACCACAGGCCATGGGCAATGGCGCTGGTGGTGGTTTCATAACCTCCGGTGATGAGCTGATTCAGCAGATTCTGCAGCTCGTGCATCGTGAAGGGTTCTTCGTCTTCCCGGGCGGCATGCACCAGATCCGAAATCAGATCGCCCGTGGGTTGCCGGCGCCGCGCTTCAAAAATCTCCGCCAGATAATGCTGGGCGTCCAGCTCGATATCGGCCACCTCGCGTAACCTTTGCTCGCTCATGATTTCGTTGCTGGTAGCGAGCATGGCGAGCGCCCAGCGCTGAAAGCGCGCAAAGTCGTTCTTGTCGAGTCCGAGCTGCTCCCCCAGAATCATGCCGGGCAAGGGGAGAGCGAAATCCCTGATGAGCTCGCACTCTCCCTTATGAATGAATTTCTCCACCAGTTCGTGAGCCAGTGCTTCGACCTTGGGAACCAGCGCCCGCACGCGCTCGGCCGTGAACACCCTGTCCACCAGCCGTCGGTGTGTGGCATGTTTGGGCGGATCTGTGCGATGGCACATGCACGTGGACCCAACCCTTTTCCGCCAGCATCTGCTGGTAGCGCCGACCGTTATCCCCCTGCAGCGCTTCCATGGCGAGAATGACGTTGGAGAAGGTCTCGGTGTCTTTCATCACCTGCATAATGTCTTCATATCGGCTCACCACATGAATGCCGGTTTCCGGCATACGGTAGACCGGGCATTCCTGCTGCAGCCGGGCGTAGAACTCCCAAGGGTCGTTCAATACCGCTTCGTCCAGCAGGCTGATTTGATCGAGTGGCTTTCCGGAATACGGGCATCCCGTGGTACTCATGCTGGCCTCCTCAGGCGGTGTCGCGGGGGACGTAGGACGAGGTCCGCAGCACCCTTCCCGGCAGCTCGCCGGTGCAGACGCCGTCCTCAAAAGTCACTACGCCATTGACCAGGATATGTCGGTAGCCCTCGGCCTTCTGGATGAGCCGCTTGCCTCCGCCAATGATGTCTTCGTACACGGGCTCCGATGGCGTGACCTTGAGGGCTTCCAGGTCATAGACCACGATGTCGGCAGGCATGCCGGGCTGCAGTGTCCCCAATCCCTCGAGTCCAATGGCCGCCGCCGACATATGAGACAGGCGCCAGTGCGCTTCTTCCAGTGACAGCTTTTTCTGGTCCCGCACCCAGTGCGCCAGCATCACCGTGGGATATTTCCCCAAGCACAGAAACTGGGTATGCGCGCCGCCGTCAGACAGCCCCGGGATCACAAAGGGGTGGCTGACGATTTCCCCCACGGCTTCATCCACGGAATTATTGAGGTCCTCGATGAGGAATAAGGTCTTCAGTTCTTCGCCGAGCGCGATTTCGCAGAACATGTCGAGCGGAGAAAGCCCTTGGCCACGCGCAATTTCGCCTACATACCGCCCTTTGTATTCGCTCTGCGACGAATCAAAGACTTTCATGCGCTCCCAGTTGCCTGCCCACAAGCGATTAGTATAGTGGTCGAGATCGTGCTGAAGTTTGGCACGCACGGCAGGACTGCGAAGATTCGCCATACGCTGCTCCATCGAACACGCGAGGGCTTCGTTCCATGCGGGCATGTCATCGAAAAGGTTGTAGTCCACCAGATTGAACAGCGACTCGATGCGGTGGGTATTCCCGAGCGCAAAGATGCGGTGGCGGGTATTCATATCCTCGAGCCTGTGCAGCGCCTCCTGCCACTGTCCGGGCAAGTGGTGCACTTGCAGAATGGCGTTGTAGTACACAGGTCGCCCGCTGATTTCGGCCCAGCGCTCGAGCATGGAGGCTTCGTCGGGACCGAGATGCAGGGATTCGGGGGTGACTTCAATCGAACCCACGTTGAATTCGCGGGCCACAGCGATCAAGGCTTCGGTCTCCGCCGCCGAGGCGATCAGGCTCGGAAGCTTCGAACCATCAAAGTCACGGTCGATCAAATTCAGATCCGTGGACAGCCCAAGTGCGCCGGCGCGGTATCCCTCGCGCACCAGTTCTTTCATCTGCTCCAATTCGGCGGGCGTTACTGTCTCCCTCCGGGTATCCTCTTCGCCCAGCACCCACGCTCGAATAGGCGATTGCGGGATGTAGCTCGCCACGTTCACGCCCAGCCCAGCACGCTCCAATGACTCCAGATAATCGCGCTGGCTCACCCAATCCCAGCGCATTCCCTCTTTCATGGACTGATAGGGGATGGCCTCCACGCGCGTCATGCGCTGCATGGCGCGTTCGCGGTCTTCCGGTTTGCACGGCGAGAAGCCGAATCCGCAGGCGGCGATCACGATGCTGGTGATTCCGTGCCAGCAGCTTTGCGAGGCATAGGGATCCCAATTCAGCTGGGCATCGTAGTGGGTGTGGACATCGATGAAGCCCGGTGCCACGACGAGGCCGCGGGCATCGATCTCGCGGGTGCCCGTGCCGGCGATGCATCCAAGTGCGGCTACCTTACCGTCCTTGATGGCGAGGTCTCCCACGAAAGTCGGCATGCGCGTGCCGTCGACGATACGACCACTGCGGATTACGAGGTCGTACTGGGCTGGTTGATTGGGGGGCTGTGCCGACATCGGGATATCTCCGGGTCTTTCATTGCCAAACACCCTAATCGGGTCTCTGGCAATGCGCCTGTCTCGCGCTATGCTCCGATCCGGCTGCAACTATTCTTGTGTGTTCAAGTTCTGATGCGATGCAAAAAGCACGCGTCCCACCGGAATTGACACGATGGACGGGAGGCAAGCATGCAGATTCAAGCGCTACCGGCGGCACCCGCGTTGCACCGCAGTATCGAGGGTTACGAGGGAGCGATTGTCGAATCCTATGCACCGATGCGCGTGGCGTCTGCCACCTCCGGCACGGGTCACCGCTGGGCTGTGGAGGATGCGCAGTGTGGCGATCTGCGGCTGACACGCATATTTGCGGAGGGCGCGATTCGCGCCCATATCCCACGCATGAATCGCACGAACTGCGCCGGTAAGATGCTGCTGACCTATGTTGAAGGCGGCGCCTTCCGTTTCGAACAGCATGGTCAGCGCGCGGAGTGCTCAGCGGGCTCGCTCGTCCTCATGGATGCCACCCAGCCACTCGCGGCCGCACAGGATGGTGTGGCTGCGCTCCTCTCGATTGTTTTTCCGGCTACGCGCCTGCGCGCCGAGGTCCCGCTTCTCGCCAGACGGTGCACCGCTCCGGTGACGGTAAAGGCAGGCTCGCGCGTGTTGCTGCGAGATCTCATGCAAAGCGTGTGGCGCGAGCGCGCCGCCTTGGCAGGTGATGGCGCAAGTCTCTTGCCGCGCCTTTTTGGGCGCCTGATCGAGGATGTTTTTCCAGACCGCGGCACCGGTCAACGCGCGCCCGGAGAAGTGTACTTGCCCGCCGCTCGCGATCTCATCCGCGAGGATCTTCGCAACCCTGCGCTGTCACCCGCGTATCTCGCCAAACGACTTGGCCTCTCGACCAGTTATCTTTTCGCGCTGGCTCGCGAGGCAGGGATGTCGCTACATGAAGAAATCATGCAGGTCCGCCTCGAGGCTGCGCGTGATGCACTGTGCGCGCCGGCATGGTCGACGGCTTCCGTGACCGACATCGCGCTTGATTTCGGCTTTCAGGATCCCGCCCATTTCTCGCGTCGGTTCAGGGCGCGCTTTGGTTATCCCCCCTCGGCCATAAGACGCGCGGCGGGCACCGCGCCGGCGACGGACTCCTGTTGAGCGCATCGCTGGAACTGGGCTAGCCTGGGCTCTGCCCCATTTCCTCGATGGCGGTGAGAAAGCCGCGCAGGATCTGAACCTCGCTGCGCTTGAGATCACTGCGATTGATGAGGCGGTGCAAACGCCCCGGCAGGCGCTTGGGCCGCTCAGGGTTGTAGAACTCCACCCGCTCCATCACCCGCAAGAGGTGCTCGATGGCGTCCGCCGTTTCCCGGGCGTTGGCGAGCGGCTCATTGTCCTCGGAAAGTTTAAGTGGAGCATCCGAGAGGGCAGCCAACCGCAATTCATAGGCACAGATCTGCACTGCCTGTGCCAGATTGAGCGAGCTGAAGGCCTCATCCGTCGGAATCCGGATCACGCGCTGGCAGAGCGCAAGCTCCTCGTTGGAGAGTCCCGACTGCTCGCGGCCGAACACGAGCGCGCATTGGGTGTTGGCCGGCAGCGCCATCACCGCCTGCGCCATCGCGCGCGGACTTTCCACCGGCCACTCCAGATAACGCGGGCGGGCCGTTGTACCAACCACCATGCCGCAGTCTGCAACAGCGTCCGCAAGGTTGGTGTGCCGGGAAGCGACATGGAGGATGTCATCCGCCCCCGAGGCGTTGGCCGTGGCCGCGGCTGAGGGAAAGTCCCGCGGATTGACCAGCGCCAGATGCTTCAGGCCCATGGTCTTCATGGCACGCGCAGCCGCCCCGATGTTGCCGGGATGGGAAGTCTCCACCAGCACGATGCGCAGGCAGGCCAGGCGTTCACGCAAGGCCTGATCGGCCGTATTTTCCGCGGGATTCGTCATCCAAGGGCCCATATCCGGTAAGATTGCGCGCCATTGTAGACGCGAAGACTGCCCATGCATCCCATGCTCAATATCGCGGTGCGCGCGGCGCGCCGGGCCGGCACCCTCATCCTGCGCAGCCAGGCCCGCATGGACACCGTGAAGGTGGATCTGAAAGGGCGGCGGGATTACGTCTCCACCACGGACACGGAAGCCGAAGCCGCCATCATTGAAACCCTGCTCAAGGCCTACCCCGGCCATGAGATTCTGGCCGAGGAATCCGGCCGCACCGGTAGCAGCGATTACGTGTGGATCATCGATCCCCTGGACGGCACCACCAATTACCTGCACGGTTACCCGCAGTTCGCGGTCTCGATTGCACTCACCGTGAAGGGCCAGACGGAAGTGGGCCTCATCTATGACCCCCTGCGGGATGAACTCTTCACCGCGGTGCGCGGCGCGGGCGCGCAGCTCAATGACCGCAAGCTGCGAGTGGGCCGCGGACGCGATCTGGATCACTCCCTGCTGGCCACCGGCTTTCCCATCCGCAACGAAAATCTCATCGACCCCTACCTGAAGACCTTCGCCACTTTCCTGCGCCGGGCCAATGGCATCCGTCGCGGCGGTTCGGCATGCCTGGATCTCGCCTACGTGGCAGCGGGCCGGCTGGACGGTTACTGGGAGTACGCGCTCAAACCCTGGGATATCGCGGCTGGCGCACTCATCGTGCAGGAAGCCGGCGGCATGGTGGGGGCGATCGATCCCGCGCAGGATCTGTTGGCCACCGGCAACGTGCTCGCAGCCACGCCGAAGATCTTCGATGAAATGCGAGGGATGCTGGGGGCGGGGTAGCTTAGAGTTGGAGGCGGCTTTTGTTGCCTGCGATGCTCTCGGAAGCTGCTAGAACGATTTGTGCCGAGGTGGAGATTTTTCAACATCCACCTCGGCTTTTCGTATCTGAATTAGCCGTCAGACGCCGTCGGGCCGCACGAACCATCGCCATCCAAAATACGACATATTGACGGACGATACTTGTTCATTAACGTGCCACCTTTGCAATCCCAGTCCACGCCATCGGCTGGGACTTGGTCTGCAGTGCAGACTTCCCCGTTAGCGCATAGCGGGCGGAACGTGATCGTGCAAGTATTCATAAACGCCGGGGTAGAGTTACCGCCAAACGTGACTACTATTCCGCCGGGAACACCCTCTGAAGCCGGATGGTCTGCGTCTAACATGACGCTCGTCACGAACTTTGAGAGTGGTTGCCCCGCATCATCTTCCGCGCCAGGTTCGAAGAGTCCGGCGTCGCTTCCCCTCTCGGGAAACTTGCCCTCACTCAGCACGTACTCCGACACTGAAGTTTTGGCAGACGCGGCCAAAGCAATGCCCTCGCTGACCTTCGCCCTGTTGGTGAGATCCGTGTACGCCGGAATGGCGAATGTGGCCAGGATGCCGATGATCGCAACCACGATCATGAGTTCGATAAGTGTAAAACCGCGCTGCATGTTGCGCATGGTTATGCTCCTTTGAAGTTGAGTTGAATCCCCGGTCGCACGGTTGTCCCATTCCCTTGGTGTCCGGCCATTGGTGTCCGGGTTAGCCTGCGCCTTGCAAAGATGCCTGCACAGAGCATGCCCATTGCGTGGACCGATCTTAGGGGCACGCCCCATGCCCTTGCAGCCTTGTGGTTCGCGGGCTTAACGGTTCTTAACGCAACCCGGAGTCCCTGTTTTGGCGCCAGGGCATGCGTCACTTTCTGACATTCACGTCATTTTTTGACGTAATCCGCCTTACTCCAGGCCCAGCTTGCTCAGGCGGTAGCGCAGCGCGCGCAGACTCATGCCGAGCAGCTGTGCCGCCTTGGTCCGGTTCCAGCGGGTCTTCTCCAGCGCCTCCAGCAGGCGGGCGCGTTCCGTGGGCTCGGTCACTGGCTCGTCCACGGGGCCGGCCCCAGCCTGGCCTGCGGCCTCGGCCGCGAGCGCCGGCCCGATTCCAGTGCCCGACCCTTCGGCACCGTAAGGGGTGAGGCCTTCAGCGCTGTCGAGTGGCAAGGCTTCCAGCCCTATCACCTCGCCCTCGCTGAGAGCGGCGGCCCGCTCCAGGATGTTTTCCAGCTCCCGCACATTGCCCGGGAACGGGTAAGCCAAGAGGGCCGCGCGGGCCTGCTCATCGAGGCTCAGGGGTTCACCCTCCGTTGCGAGGGCTGCAAGATAGTGCTCTGCAATCAGCAGCACATCCTCGCCTCGCTCGCGCAGCGGCGGCATCTTCAGTTCGATGACGTTGATGCGGTAATAGAGGTCCTGCCGGAAGCGACCCGCAGCCACCAGTTCGGACAGTGACTGATGGGTGGCGGAGAGGATGCGGCAATCCACGGCTTCTTCCTGCGCGGCGCCAACCGGCCGCACGCGCTTCTCCTGAATGGCGCGCAACAGTTTCACCTGCATGGGCAATGGCAAATCTGCCACCTCATCCAGGAACAGGGTGCCGCCATGTGCGGCCTGGAAGAGCCCCGGACGATCTGCAGTGGCACCGGTGAAGCTGCCCTTGAGATGCCCGAACAATTCGCTCTCCACGAGTTCCGCTGGCAGGGCACCGCAGTTCACCGGCACAAAGGGCCCGGCAGCGCGTGGGCCCTGCGCGTGGATCAGGCGTGCCACCAGCTCTTTGCCAGTGCCGGACTCGCCATTGATGTAGACCGGGGCCTGACTGCGCGCCACCTTGCGCACTTTCTCGCGCAACTGGGCCATGGCGGGAGATTCGCCAATCAGCGAGCGATCCGCCGGCGGCCCCTTCCCTTCCTGCGGGGGAACCTTGAGCGCCTGGGCGACCAGATTGCGGAGATCGGTGATATCCACCGGCTTGTTCACGAAGTCGAAGGCGCCGCCCTTCAAGGCTTCGATGGCGGTTTCCATGCTGCCGTGCGCGGTGATCATCGCCACCGGCAGGCCGGCATGATGGCGCTGGATGTGTTCGATGAGACTGAGTCCATTGCCATCCGGCAAGCGCATGTCCGTGAGGCAGAAATCGAAGGCCTGCTCGGCGAGTGCGCGCCGGGCGGAGGCCAGATCCGGTGCGCCGGTGCATTCCACCTCCATTCGCCCAAGCGTGATGGCCACCAGCTCCCTGAGCGCCGGTTCGTCATCCACGATGAGTGCACGTGCTTTCATTTTTTGATTATGCGCTGAGGAGTTGTCGATCGGGATGCGCGAACAGGATCCGGAAGCAGCTGCCCGTGGCATCGTGAGTGAGCAGCGAAAGACTCGCCTGGTTGGCTTCGCACAGCTCGCGCGACAGATAAAGGCCCAGCCCCGTGCCACCCTGTGCGCCAGAGAAAAAGGGCTCGAAGATCTGCTGCGCCACTTCGTCCGTCATGCCGGGTCCGCTGTCTTCCACATCCAGCCAAGGCCTGGCACTTTCGGTCTGCAGACCACAGCGCAGCGTGATGAGCGGTGCCCGCTCCGCCTGTGGCTCTCCGTGCTTCAGAGCGTTGTCGCAGAGATTCCACAGCACCTGCTCCAGATGCCCGGGGTCCATGCGCACCTGAAGATCCGCGCGATCGCAGTCCACGCACAGGGCGGTTGGCGCGAGATCATGTCGCTCGCAAAAGCGCGCCGCAAATTGCTGCACATGTTCGCCCAGCGCAAACGACTCGGCGGCCGAGGGCTGCCTGCGCCCCAGGGTGAGCACGTTCTTGATGATGTCATTCACCCGGCCGGACTGCTCCACCACGAGATGGGCAAGCCGGGCGTTACCGGCGGAGAGTGTGGTGTCTTCTTCCAGCAGCTGACCCGCCTGACTTATTGCGCCCAGCGGATTGCGAATTTCATGCGCAATGCTCACCGTGAGGCGGCCGAGCGAGGCGAGTTTGATCTGCTGCGCGCGTTGCTGGATCTCGGCTGCATCTTCCAGAAACACCAGTGCGTCACCCCTGCTGTCTTCACCGAGGCGGCTGAAGGAGACGATGACTTCCTCGCCGGTGACAAGCTTGAGTGGGCTCTTGCGATTCTCGCCGCGCTGACGCCAGCGCAGAAAAGCCTCGCGCAACGCATCGTCCAGCTCGTGCTCGCCGCCAACCCCGAGCATGCGTCTGGCGGCGGCATTGCAGAGCACTACGCGCAGGGCGTCATCGAGCACCATGATGCCGGAGCGCATGCGCTGCACCACGTATTCGTTCAGTCGCGAGAGCTGGGCGATGGCAAGCGCGCGCTCGGCGGCGAGTTGCTCGCTGCGGCGGACCTGGGTGGCGAGAATCGACGACAGCAAGGCCGTGGCAAAGAGTGCAACGCCAAGCAGGCCGGCCTGGGTATAACTGTCCTGCCCAAACGCCTGTGTGCCATGGCCAATGGCTGTTTCCACCAGAACCGCGATGGAGGCAAGCGCGGCAAAAGCGACCGAGGCACGCGGCGCGGAGATCAGGCAGGCGCCGGCAATGGCCACCACCAGCAGCACGCCGTAGCCACCGGAAGGCCCACCGCTGGCGTGCATGATGAGCACCAGCGCGGCCACGTCCAAGCTCACCAGCAGGTTGCGCATGGCGAAGAACGGCAGCACCTGACGCTCGATGGCTATTTGCAGCACGATTGCGCCAAATAGATAGCTGCCGGCGATTGAGGCCAAGGTCTGCTGGTTGAAGTCACCAAAGGCCGGCGGCAGGCGGGCAAGACTGCCCAGCAAGGTGAAGAGGCCGGCGACGATCAGCCGGTAGAGATTGAACAGACGCAGCGCAATCCAGACATTGCGCGAGACGGGGATGGTGGGCGCAGCGGCCGCGAGGCCCTCGCGCCTCGGCTCAGTGGTGGGCACAGATTCTCGCCTGATGGGCATCAGGCTTGGTTTCGGACTCCGGCAGGTAGACGCCACAGCGGGCGCAGCGCACGAGTTTCACCTGGGCCTGCCCGGGCGGGCGGCGCGTCTTGCCGAGCTGGCGCCGGATGAAGACGAATACCAGCCACACCACCACAGCGATCAAGAGAACACGTGTCAGACCCATGAGGCTCCTGCGCGCGGGGCGTCGTTCAATCCGGGTGAGGTATCCGATATAGTGCCGGGCGGTCCTCGCTCGCCCCAGCCAGGCGCCCGGCCTCATTGGCGCCGGCGCATGAGGACCTAGTTTCGCCACTCTTACCCGCAGGAACAAGCCTGCGCGGGAGGAGACCTGGCAGTCAGCAAGACTTGGTCGTTGCCTAGGGAGTGATGGATGAATCTGCATGAATATCAGGCCAAAAGCCTGTTCGCGGACTACGGGATCGCGATTCTGCCCGGGAAACCCGCCACCACCGAGGACGAAGCCGAAGCCCATGCCAAGGCGCTCGGCGGCCAGGCCTGGCTCGTGAAGGCACAGGTGCACGCTGGCGGCCGCGGCAAGGCGGGTGGCGTGAAATTCTGCAAGAGCGTGGATGACGTGAAGGCTGCGGCCAAGGCCCTGCTCGGCACCCAGCTGGTGACCAAGCAGTCCGGCCCCGCCGGCCAGCCCATCAACTGCGTGCTCATCGACAGCGCCGCTTCCATCGCCCACGAGCTTTATCTCGGCGCCCTGGTGGATCGCGCCTCCAAGCGCGTGACCTTCATGGCCTCCCGCGCGGGCGGCATGGACATCGAGGAAGTCGCCGCCTCCACGCCGGAAAAAATCTTCACCGTGAAGGTGGATCCGGTGCTGGGCCTGCAGGATTACCAGACCCGCCTGCTCGGCTTTTCGCTGGAGCTCGATGACGCGCAACGCAAGCAGCTCGGCAAGATTCTGCACGGCCTGTACCGGCTCTTCATGGACAAGGATCTGAGCCTCGTCGAGATTAATCCGCTCGCCATCCTCACCGACGGCAGCCTCGCGGCACTCGACGGCAAGATCAACATCGACGACAACGCCCTCTATCGCCAGAGCATTGCAGACTGGCGCGATGCCACCCAGGAAGACGAGAAGGAGCGCCGCGCCAAGGAGTTCGATCTCAACTATGTGACTCTCGACGGCAACATCGCCTGCATGGTGAATGGCGCGGGGCTTGCCATGGCCACCATGGATATCGTGAAGCTCTCCGGCGGTGAGCCGGCCAACTTCCTCGATGTGGGCGGCGGCACCACCGCGGCCCGTGTGGCGGAAGCCTTCAAGATCATCACTTCCGATCCCAACGTGAAGGCCATTCTGGTGAACATCTTCGGCGGCATCGTGCGCTGCGATCTCATTGCCACCGGCATCATGCAGGCGGTGAAGGAAGTGGGTGTGAACGTGCCCGTGGTGGTGCGCCTGGAAGGCACCAACGTCAACGAAGGCAAGAAGATGCTCGCCGAGAGCGGGCTTGCCATCACCAGTGCCGAGGATTTGGGCGATGCCGCGCGCAAGGTCGTGGCTGCCGCGGGAGGAGCCAAGTAATGTCGATTCTGATCAACAAGGGCACCCGGGTCATCGTCCAGGGTTTCACGGGCAAGCAGGGAACCTTCCACGCCGAACAGGCGATTGCCTATGGCACCCAGCTGGTGGGCGGCGTCACGCCCGGCCGCGGCGGCAGCAAGCATCTCGACCGCCCCATCTTCAATACCGTGCACGATGCCGTGCGCGAGACTGGCGCCAATGCCAGCATGATCTTCGTGCCACCGCCGTTTGCGGCGGACGCGATTGCCGAAGCCGTGGACGGTGGGGTGAAGATCATAGCGTGCATCACGGAAGGCATTCCCGTGCTCGACATGCTGAAGGTCAAGGCCATGCTTGCCGCGCATCCGGATGTGTACCTCATCGGCCCCAACTGCCCGGGCGTCATCACCCCCGGCGAGTGCAAGATGGGCATCATGCCGGCCGCCATCCACACCCCCGGCAAGATTGGGATCGTCTCCCGCTCCGGCACCCTCACCTATGAGGCCGTGCACCAGACTTCCAAGGCTGGCCTCGGCCAGAGCACCTGCGTGGGCATTGGCGGCGACCCGATTCATGGCATGAACTTCATCGACTGCCTCGGCCTCTTCCAGGCCGACCCGCAGACCGAGGGCATCATCATGGTGGGTGAGATTGGTGGTTCGGCGGAGGAAGAAGCTGCCGAGTTCATCGCCAAGCACGTCACCAAGCCGGTGGTGGGTTACATCGCCGGTGTGACAGCCCCTCCCGGCAAGCGCATGGGGCACGCTGGTGCCATCATCGCGGGTGGCAAGGGCACGGCGGCGGACAAGTATGCAGCGCTGCAAAAGGCAGGCGTGCAGACCGTCAACAGCCCGGCCGAGCTTGGCCTGACCATGCTGCGCGCGATGGGTCGCTGACCCTCACACGCACGACAACCCGGAGTTGCGCATGCCCAACCCTGCCCTGCGCATGGTGCTTGCGCAACTCAACCTCTGCGTCGGCGATATCGACGGCAACACCCGCCAGATCCTCGACACCATCGCGCGGGCCCGCAGCGAACATGCGGCGGACCTCGTGGTGTTTCCCGAACTCGCCATCACCGGCTATCCGCCGGAGGATTTGCTGTTTCGCCCGGGCCTGCACCGGCGCGTGAGCCATGCCATGGAATCCATCCAGCGCGCGAGCACCGGTCTCACCGTGGTGGTGGGCCACCCGGAACAGACGCCGGCCGGTCTCTACAACAGTGCGAGTGTCTTCACGAACGGCGAGCGGCTTGCCTGTTACCGCAAGCAGCGTCTGCCGAACTATGCCGTCTTCGACGAGAAACGCTATTTCATCGAAGGTTCGGGCCCCTGTGTGGTGGAAGTCTCTGGCCTGCGGCTGGGCCTGAGCATCTGCGAGGACATCTGGGATCCCCTGACGGCCGTCGCCAACCGCGACGCCGGGGCCGAGCTCATCATCAATCTCAATGCCTCACCCTACAGCACGCGCAAATACGATCAGCGCCTTGAAGCCCTGAGCACCGCCCATGCGGCGAGCGGACTGCCCGTGGCCTACCTCAACCTGGTGGGCGGGCAGGATGAGCTGGTTTTTGACGGCGGCTCCATGGTCATGGATGCACGTGGGCAGATTGCGGTGCGCGGCACCGATTTCGCGGCCGAGCTCATTCCGGTCACGGTTACGCGCGGCCCGGAGGTGCTTTCCTTCCAAGGCCCGCTTGCCACGCCGACCCGCGACGAGGAAAACGTTTACCAAGCGCTGGTTCTCGGCGTGAAGGACTATGTGCAGAAGAACCGCTTCAAGGGTGCGGTGATCGGGCTTTCCGGCGGTGTGGATTCCGCGCTCACGCTCGCACTGGCAGTGGATGCCCTGGGTGCGGAAAACGTGACGGCGATTTCCATGCCTTCCCGCTACACGGCGGACATGAGCATCGATGATGCGCTGGCCCAGGCGGAGCGCATGGGCTGCGAATGCCTGGTGGTGCCGATTGAACAGCCCTTCACCGCCTTCA
>VGUA01000046.1 GCA_016874535.1 Gammaproteobacteria bacterium | reverse complement strand
CACTTCGGCGTGGGACGGGGTCACATCGAACTGCACGGCACGCACGCTGAACAGGTAGACCACGATGGCGGCTGCCATCAGCAGGGTCGCAGTGATGAGAATGCCCGGCCACGGCAACTGCGGCCAGCGCAGGCCGCTCAGCATCCCGGGGGGGCGGAATACGACCGGCTCGAGGGTGTCGCGGCGCGCCGCCGCGGACGTGTCATCACTGCGTGGCACGCGCACTCATCTCCCGAAGGGCAAAGCTTCCAGACATTGAATCTCGATGGGCGGAGGCGAACCGGTCGCCTCCACAGTGAATACCACGCGTGCGTCGCGGTAGCCGGGTCGGCTGCCGAGCGCAGTATAGCGTCCCGGCGGGAGCGGGATTTCGCGTCGGGTGAACTGCCCCAGCGTACCGTTGCCCACCAGCACGACTTCTGTCGCGCCATCCGACCGCAGGGTCACCGGCACCCGGGTGCGCGCGGCGGTGAGGGCTGTCTGCAAGGCGGTGATCTGTCGCTGCAGACGTGGCCCCGGTGCGCGTACAGCGCGTGCCTCGCGGAGCATCGCCTCCACTTCGCGCTGCACGCCGGGGTCCGTCAAGCGTGCAGGCTCGCGCAAGCCCGTTTCGAGTCGACGATCGAGCGCCGCGCGCTGGCGCGCGGCCGTGGCACCCTCTTGTGCAGACGGCAGGGTGGCGTCGATCGACAGGGCATCACGGTAGCGTTGCTCCGTGCCGGTCCAGTCCTCCGCGCGGGCAGCACGTGCGGCCGCCGCGAGTGCTGCCTCCAGGCGGGCCGCAGTGGCGCGGGCTGCAGTCTGAGCCAAAGCGTTGGCAGCCTCGGGGGCATCGGGACGAAGTTTTGCTGCCGCCTCGAACGCATTTCTTGCCCGCTGGAAATCGCCTTTCTGCAGTGCTGCATAGCCTTCTGACATGCGCTCCGCGAAGGCTTGCCCGATGCGTGCCTGCGCCAGTCTCGCAAGACCCTGGCTGGCTTCCGATGCCTGTGGGTCGAGTTCGAGCGCAGAGCGCCAAGCACGCTCGGCCTGGCGTGACTCGCCCATGCGCTCGTAGCCCTGCGCTTCGCCGAGCAACGCCACCACGCGATCGCGGTTGCGGGCGCGCTGCTGCCCGAGCCGCGCCGCCGCATTGTCCGGCGCCAACGACAGTGCACGGGTGAAGGCTTGCTCCGCAGCCCCGGCTTCCCCACTGCGCAGGGCCCGCTCACCCTCGTCGAGCAGATCCTCGATGATCGCGGGAAGGCGCGAAGCCACTTCTTCCAAGCGCTGGCGAGCCGCCGCGTATTCACGCTGTGCCGCGCTGTACCGCTGGGCACGATAGGCTTCTTCTCCCTTGGCAAGCAGAGTTTCAATTTCGACAAGCCCTGCTGTGTCCCAGTCGGCCACGCCGCGCGCGCGCAAGGCATCGAGCTCGTCCATGAGTGCTGCCAGCATCTCTTGGGCAGCCTCGCGTGCACCCTCCGGCTCGGGTAGCAGCCTCGATTCCCGGGCTTTGGTGGAAGGGATGTCAGGCCGGCTCTCCGCCTGTGGCGGGGGGGCTACGTCCGGCGCGGGCACGCGCACCCACGAGGGCAGGGCAAAAATCACCAGTGCGGCGAGCACGCCAAGGCCGAGCAGCAGGCCGAGACCGAGGCGTGACGGCAGTCCTTGGCTCAGCAGGGCAGAGGGCGCTCGGCGGGCACGTTCGGCGCGCGCCGGAGGCTCTTGCATCGATGGTGCCGCGTAGGCATCGCGGACCAGAGGTTCGGTCATGATGTCAGGGTTCTGGGGTTGCCAGGATCTCGAAGCGCGGCAGGCCTGCAGCCTCCGCGGATTCGTGTTGATAGAGCTCGGCCAGAATAGCACGCCACTGCGCGTACTGCTCATCCACGCTGCCGGCGAGGGTCACGGTGCGGTCGTTCAGGGTCACTTGACGTGACTTCATGTCCGTACCAAATGACGTTGCCAACTCTTCCAGGGCCGCTGAGTGGGTTTTGGCCTCACGGCTTTTTTCCACGCCTGTGCCGTACAGATAGGCGCCCCCTGCCGCGCCGGCGAGTCCGGCGGCGCTGGCCGATGAATCGTTGGCCAGGGCCATGACTGCGACTCCCCCAAGCAAGGCCAGCGCACCCCCCAGCTTGCGCAGGGCTGCCGAGGTTTGAAGGGATTTCATCGAACTGACTTCGGTATGACTTTCCTCGCGCCACCGATCGTAGGCGCTCTGCATCGAAGCGGCGTAGTCGGTGACGTAGGCATCCACCTGATCCACAAAGGCGAGATCGCGTGCCCGTAGATCCGTCATCCTGCGGGTTGCCGGATCTTCGGCAGCAGGCAGGCGTGCCACTCGCGTTCGACCATCCTGGTCGCGCTTCAGGTAGGGATCGAAGCGGGCGGGGTCGAAGCGTTGGGCAAACTGGAGCTCGCTGAGGGCGTGGGCTTCCTGCAGCACGCCAGGGGGCTGGCGCGCGGCCTCGCGCTGCAGATCATCGGCGATACGCTCGTACAGCAGGTGGAAAGGATCCCGCGTCGGTGCGGTGGGATCCCGGTCATACGCATACCGCTCAACTGATTCCCGGTAGTTGCGCGTATACCAAGGTTTGCCGGTTGCATCGGTGACCGTGATCTCGAGGTCGAGCGTGGTGCCATCCGAATGAAGGATGCGACCGTCCACCCACAGATCCCGCTCGCTCTGCTTCTGGGGAATCACACGCACGCTGTTCCACACCCCCCGCTGACGCAAGGTGTCGGCGAGGATTTTCGGCAGATAGCGCGCCTCGGCGCGACGCACGCTCGGCGTGGTGATGGTCTGATCGGGGTCCAGCTTTTCGACGTTCGGGTCGAACACATCGATTCCCAGATCGAGCTTCACGCCGGGAATGGCAACCGTGGCTGTCGACTGAGTGGGCGTGGCGGCCACCACCACCGACTGATCAGGCGTGGGCGGGGCCGAGAGTCGGGGGTTCTGCCGATTGGGGGATTCGTAACGCGGCGCGCTACCAGAGCTGCAGGCATCGAGCAGCAGCACACCCAGCACCACGAGGAGGGGGCCCACCCAGCGGCGCATCCGGAGACGAGTTGGTTGCAGGCTCATGGTCCACCCTTGTAGTTGCGATATTCCTGCCAGAGCTTTTCTTTCAGGGCCGGATCCGCCTCACGCTCCGCTGCTTCGCGCAGCTGTCGGGCGACGATGTCATCGTCGGCCTGCTCGATGGGCGCAAGCCCGGGTCCACCGGCCGTAGACCTCGCGCTGCCCGAAGTCTCCCCACTGAGATCGGGTGTGTTGCCGAGCCCGGTGGCCTGGCCGGCACGACCACCGGCTCCGGTTCCCTCCGGCGGTCGTTCGAGCAAGCCACCGCGGCCTGCATCCGCGTCGCTCTCGGGACTTCCCATCCCGGCAGCTCCGGCCCGCGCCTTGGCGGCATCCTGTTCTTGCTGTTTCATCCGCGCATCGAATTCCTGCAGCTTGCGTTGCAGCTCTTCTTCCAGCGCTTGAGCTTCCTCTTCACGCGTGCGCGCTGCTGCGGCCGACAAATCCTCACTGCCCCCGACCGTCGCGGCCGGCGTCTGCTGACTCGCCCCTTGGTGGGTGGCCGCGCTGCCGGGCGGCGGACTGCCACCTTTCCTTGCGCCCTCCGCCGGCACGGCGCCACCCGTTCCCGCACTCTGGGCACCCGCCTGTTCTTCCTCCGGCACCTGCTGCTGTTCGCCCGGCGCGGTCGGGGCTTCTGCCGACGCGCTCCCATCGGCAGGGGTTTCGGTGATCTGCACCTCCGCGCCCTGCTCGCTGGGCGGAAGATACTGCTCCGCAGGCTGTTGGCCTTGCGCCTCACCCGGTCCTGCTGCGCCCCCCGCCGCCGCACCCCCTGAGGCCCCGGCAGGAGCTGTGTCCGGAGACTCTGGTGCTTCGACCGGCGCCGGACGTTGCACGTATTCATATTTCGGCTTGCGCTCGGGCTCCCGGCAGGCAAGGAGGAGGCAGGTGAACGCCACCAGGCAGGCTGCCTGAAGACGAGTGACGAAATACCGGTTTGTGACGGGTGGTCTCATGGATGCGAACTCTACACGCTGGACCTCCAGCGTGCTGCCGACATCGCACCGGGATCTGACCCGCATCAAGGTCCCGGACGCAGGTTTATACCCTGGCCACGCGTTCGCGTGGCGCCACCCGGAAGGAGAGGAAATCGATCCCGTGATACTGCTGATGCCGCAGATCCTCGACCATCGCTTCCAGCACCCGCAGGCCAAGCAGGGATTCCTCCGTTTCGGTCTCGGCAAGCAGGGCTGCGGCGGGCAGGTCCTTCAGGTTTACGCCCAGCGGCAGGCTGATGAGCTCAATCTCCAACGCCCCCAGCGCGCTGCGCATTTCCACCCGCAGACGTGGTGCAGGTGATGTTGCATCACCCGCATGCTCCACCAGCAGGGCCAGTGCTTCCTCCAATGCAAGCTCCACACGTTGCGTGGAGGTTTCATCCCAATGGAGGGCCTGCGCGCGGCGACGTGCCAGCGCCTGTAGCGCCCCAAGGGATTGCATCTCGAGCGCGGTCTCGAGTCGCGTGGCGAAGCCACCCTTCAGCTGCAGCAGGGAGGTGAGGATCACGGCCACGAGTGTGCCGGCGACCATGCCATTGCCCAGCAAGCCGGCGGCCCAGTCCGGGATCAGTTCGGGAAAGATTCTGCGGTCCTGGAAGCCCATGCCCAGCCACAGACTGAGGCCTATCACGAGTGCCTTGTCCAGAGTGAAGCCGTCTTCCAGGGCAACCTGCAGGCCATGCATGAAAAGAAGCACGATGAGCACAAGCAAGTAGGCCCCCACCACGGGGTTGGGCACCATCAGGAGCAGCGCGGACACCTTGGGCGAGAATGCCAGCAGGCAGAGCAGGAGACCGCCGTACATGCCAACACGCCGTGACGCAACGCCGGTCATCTCCACGGTCGAGATGGACGTGGAGTAGGTGGTATTGGGCAGGGTGCCCCCCAGGCCCGATAACAGGTTCCCGACCGCGTCCACATAGAGCGCGCCCTGTACCGCGCGAAAATCCACCGCGCGCGGTTTGCGCCAGGACACTTTCTGGATGGCGATGCCATCTCCATAGGTTTCGATGGCGCCGACCAAAGTGACGATGAGGAAGGCTGGAAGCAGCGACCAGAAGCCCGGGCCGAAGGAGAGATCGAGGCCAGGCCAGGTCCACGCGGGCAATCCCACCCACGCGGCATCCATGAAGGGCGTGGTCTCCACCAGTCCTGCGGGCACGCAGACCATCATTCCTGCGAGCAGCCCCAGCAGGGGAGACCACAGCCGGAGTTTGCGTGAGCCAAAGAGGTTGAGTCCAACGATCACACTGAAGGTGAGCAGCGCTGCCATGAATGCCGCCCACTGTGGGCGCCCCTGAGCGGGTTTGGGCACATCGTCGAGCAGGCTGAAAGCGATGGGGATCACCGCCACGCCGATCAGCATGATGGTGGTGCCCCCCACGGTTGGCGTGACCAGTCGTCGCAATGTCGACAGCCTGCCCGCCATGACGAACTGGATGAGCGAGGAAAACACGATGAGCGAACAAAGCAACGCCATGCCGCCCGTCTTCAGTGCATCCACGCCGACGGAGATGAAGGCTCCGGAAGTCCCCATGAAGAGCACATAGCCGGCACCCAGTCGACCCAGCGGTCTCGCCTGCATGAAGGTGGTCACGCCGCTCACGACCAAGGCCATGAAGATGGACCAGGTGACGAGCTCCGCCTTTGAGCCTCCGGCACGGAGCACGATGACGGGTGTGAGGACGATCCCCGAGATGATCAGCGCAACTTTCTGTGCAGCAAGCGCCAGGGCCAAAGCTTGCGGGGGTGACTGGTCGGGTTCGTAACGCATGCGCTATGTTACCAATCAGGGTGGAACACGAAACCGGGAGACGTTGATCGCATGGCTCATGACCCGAACGCTACACCTACTGCGGTGCTGCGCCGTTACCAGATCGAGATCTGGAACCACGGAGAAGTGGAAAAACTCGGTGAAATCGTGGCCAACCCCTATCGGCGCCACTACCCGGGCAAGATTGAGATCCTGACCAATGGCGAGCTGGCGGAGCGCGTGCGTTTCTTCCGCCGCGGCCTGCATGACGTGGTCTTCCACAGCATCATCGAAGTGGCCGAGGGGCCTTACGTCACCACTGTCTGGGAGACGCTCGGCACGACGAAGAAAGGCCAGCGGCTGTGCACGTCGGGTATCGAGATCTTCAAGGTGGAGCAAGGCCTCATCACCGATGTCTGGAACGGGCATCCCCAAGACGGGCAATTCGCGTGGAATCTCAAATGGGACCGCCCAGTCCGGGACGAGGACTTTCTCGATGTGAAGGAGCGGGTGCGCGACTGGGGCCGGCAGACGAGGGCGGATTGAGTCGTCAGGCGTGATGGACTGCGCCTGCGGATTATTCAGAGGCCGGGGCGGGGCATGTAAGCTTCGATGCGCGCGCGCAGATCCCCCGTGAACGGCACTGGTCTTCGGGTTTCCAATGAAACCTGCACGACGGTTGAGCTCCCGCGCGCACAGAGTGTGTCGTCGCGCCAAGCTTCCACTTCGTAGTCCAGCGAGCTCGAGCCCAAGCGCGCGACCTGCAGATCCATCCGCAGCGTGTCGCCAAGCCAGGCCTGACTCAGGAATTCCGCATCCGCCTTGACCGCAGGCACCCCCAGGCGCTGCGTGCGCACGTATTCCCCATAGGGCTGCTCGAGCCCGAAAGTGAACCAGTCCTCCAGCACTTCATGGAACAGCACGAAGTATTGAGGAAAGAAGATGATCCCGGCCGGGTCGCAATGCTGAAAGTGCAGCGTCTTGTCGCGGGTGAAGATCATGGGCGGGAGGCTTGCCCGTCAGGGCTGACACGACTGATCAAGGCTGCCAAGCACTCGGGACAGCGGCAGTCCACGCTGGCGTCGACCGCGCTGGCCGGCAGCGGCGGCAGATTCTGGCACCAGCAGCTGTCGACGCGGGCACCGCAGATGAAGGCTGCTCCACACTGGCTGCACTGCTTGGTGTCTCCAGCGCCTGCCGTGATCGACGGTTTCATGGGCTCGTCACGCCGAGGCTGCCGAAATCTTCCACCATGAATCCTGCCTCGGTCTCCGCGATCACCTGATCGTTATCCACACGTCGGGCGCTGGCCTTGAGCATGAACAGGCGCCGCTTGCGCTGGACGAGCTGCGCTTCCAGCCGCACCGGCGTACCCAGAGGCAGGGGTTCCCGATACCGGATTTCGCAGCGCGCCGTGAAGCCGCGCGCGCCTTGCTGGAACAGCCAGTTGGCCATCACGTCATCCAACACGCTGAAGAGGATACCCCCATGGGTGAGGCCGTCGAAGCCGCCATGGGTCGGTCCCGGCGTGAACTCGCCGCGGCATACATCACCCTCCATGCGGAAATGCAGGTGCAGGCCATCCGGATTGTCCGCGCCGCATACAAAGCACCAGTTGCCATCGCTGCGAGTCTGCGCCATGGGCTACACCATGTCCGGATAACGGTTGGGGAGATGCAGATCCACGGGATTCTCGATGCCCGGCAGTTTGAGGCTGTCCGTCGAAATTTCGATCCGCGTCTCGTCGATGAGGTCATCGCCAAAGTTGTAGATCGGCTGCATCGGTCCCCGGCAGCACGCCGCATCGTACTCGGCGGCAGCCGCCCGGGTGGCTTCGCGACGGGCCTGCCATTCGCTGAGACGGGCGGCGCCATGACGTTTCAGCAGCATGGCCTCCGCGAGGCGGGGCGAAATCACCGCCCCAGTTGCGTTGTTGCCGCCAAAGCCCTTGGAGTTCAGGAAGCCGATTTCCGTGCGACCGGGCAGCGGTAAATCCTTGAGCGTGAAATCGAGATGATCCCGGTGCACATCGTCGGCTATAGCCGGTGTCGTCTTGATGCCGGGCAGCAGTTCGTGTGCAAAAACGCCGAGAGTGTTGACCATCTGATCAGCGCTGGCGGGGGCGAGCGAATGCCCGAGATAGGCCTTCACCGCCGTGACCGGCCAGCGCTCGATGCCGAAGGCCTTCGCCACCTCATTGAAGATTCGGGATTCGGTCACGCGATTCTGCGGCGTGCTGGAACCGTGGGCCTGGATGAAGCTCTGCTCCTTGACCGCACGGTCGCCGAACATGCCGCGCATCGCCGCCACGGCTTTCGCCAGCGTGATGTAGTTGCCAGGGCCGGGCGATGAAATGGACTTCTTGAAGCCGTCTGCATTGACGAACACCTCCGGCACCGCGCCGTGGATGTCGGCTCCCAGCTGCAAGGCCAGTTCGTCATCGCACAGCACGAAATACTGGGCCGATTCCCCCAGCACGAAACCGCAGTTCTCGCCGAAGGGTCGGCTCGCGCGCCGGTAGTCGGGCACGCTGACGCCATCGAGCTTGCAGAGTTGTTCGTCCGTGGCCAGTGCGCTCATCGCGTGATAGCCCTCGATCACTTCCGGAACCAGCGGCGCTTCCGCGTTGCCCACCACCACCAGACGCCGCCGCCCGGATTGGATGTCTTCCACTGCAAGCCTCAAGTTGTAAAGGAAGCTGGCGCAGGCGCCGGCGATGGCCCCGGTGCAGCCCACGCTGCCGAGCACATAGGCATTCACGAAATCCGCCGGCATGGTGTTCAGTCCCAGCGGCAGCTGCTTGGAGCTGACGCGTCCGCCACGCAGACGGGCCTGCAGCATTCCGCCCGTGCCATGCTGATCGAGCTGGGCCATGGCGCTGGAGGCATAAACAGACACTTCATCGGGGCGCAGGTGATGCATGAGTTGCTGCCAAGGAATTCCAACGGATTTCACGGCGTCCGAAGCGGCGATGATCGTCATCACGAGGCCACGCGGATGAAAGCGCGAAGCGTAGAGTGCCGCGGGATCGAAGCCCGTGGGCAACTGGCCAGCGGACTGCACCGCGATTCTGCGGTGCGACTCGACACGGAATTCGGCGGGAGCGTGCATCTCCACCGTGACCGCGCCGTCGGCCTGGGGGTGCACGACCCAGCCTTCGGGCAGGGGGCTCGGCAAATCGTCGCCGCGAGTCGTGAAAGTCACCGTCTTGCCGGCGAGCGGCTGCATCTTGAGATTCACCTGCACCGACATGCTGTCGCCATCGAAGTATTGCGGCTCCAGGCGGCGAATCAGGGTGTGGTCGAGGATGTGCTGGCGGAAACGCGGGGCGATTTTCTGCTCGGTGATGGAATCACCGGACGCCGTCTGCCAGCCCCCTTCGCGGTATCGCACCAGCCCCATCATGGCGGCCAGTGCGCGCAAGGTGTGGTCCCGCTGGGCGGCCGGCAGACTGTCGAGGACCGTGCGGCGGTAGGCATGGTGCGCGGACGAACGGCCAGCGGGGCCTACGCCCCCAAAACCGATGATTACAGGCAGGCGGGTCATGGGCGCTCCAGGTGCAAGGGGATTTCCGCCGCGGCGGGATGGAGCAGTGATTCTAGATTCTGCGTGACCAACAGGGTTGGGTATATGAGCCAAATAATTGGCTTAATGCGCCAATCTCAATAGACTCAGGCCATGCGACTCGCGATCATCCTTGCCGATCACATGCTGGCCGCCAGCGCGATGCTGCCGGTGGAGATGTGGCATGCCGCGGCTGGGACGGCCGCCGGACGTAAACGTAGCGCGGAGGGTCTCACGATCGAGTTCCTGGCAGCGCACGAAGGGGAGCGGATCCAGAGCCAGGCGGGGCTGCCCTTGCTGCCCACGGCGCCACTTGATCCCGCGCTCGCCTTTGACGTGGTGTATCTGCCGGCGTTGTGGCGCAACCCACGCCCTGTTCTGCGGCGCGCGTCAGCCCTGACTCCGTGGCTGCGGGCCCAGTTCGAACAGGGCGCGCTGATTGCCGCGGTAGGCACCGGTTGCTGCTTTCTCGCGGAGGCAGGACTGCTCGATGGAAAATCCGCCACCACGCATTGGCATTACTTTGAACAGTTCGCGCGCGACTACCCGCGGGTCCTGCTGAAGCGGCAGTATTTCATCACTCAGGCGGGCTCAATCTTCTGCGCCGGCAGCGTGAATGCCATGGCCGATGTGACGGTGCATCTCATCGAACGTTTCTACGGCCGGGCGGTCGCCAGTCATGTGGAGCGCAATTTCTCGCACGAGATTCGCCGGCCTTTCGAGAAGTACCGCTTCCTCGAAGGAGATGATCTCCAGCACAGCGACGAATTGATCGTGGAAGTCCAGCTTGCGATGCAACGGCGCCTGCAGGAGCCGCTCAAGATGGCGGATCTGGCGCTGGAGTTCGGTCTCAGCCCACGCAGTTTCGATCGGCGTTTTCGCGAGGCAACCGGCAGTTCGCCGCTGGCCTATCTCCAGCAGCAGCGGATGAAAGTTGCGCGCGATCTGCTCACGTCAACCAATCTCAGCGTGGCTGAAATCGCCTATCGCGTTGGGTACACCGATTACGGGCATTTCGCCCGTCTCTTCGAACGCAACCTGGCGGTCGCACCGCGGGAGTATCGCCGCACGGTACGCGCCAAGATTTTTGCATTGCCCTGAGTCGGTCAGGCTGCCAGAACTTTGACCAGCGCGTGCCAAGTTTCTTCCGGTCGTTCTTCCATCATGCCATGACCGCATTCGCGGATGAGGTTAAGCCCGTAAGCCGGGCCATGAAATGCTCAGAGAAACCGCCAGTAAAGACGTCGTCAGGGCCTCGTCATCTAAAGCAACACCATGGCTCCTGCCAAAAAATCCAGGGGCGGGCCGATTTCTGCAGGCGGGATTGCCACCGAGTTACCATGGCGAGGAAGGATCCAGAAAAGTTCCAGGGAGTATTGCGATGGCCCTCTCAGATATTACTGACCGCAGGTCTGTACTGCGCGCAATTGCTGAATTTGACCGCATCGGGAGGAACGACTTCCTGGCGAAGTACGGGTTCGGCCCGGCGCGATCCTACTGGCTTTTGCATGAGGGGAGGCGCTACGACTCGAAGGCGATCATCGACGCAGCGCACGCCTATGCACGACCAGACCTCGGCCCAATGACTGCCACATAATTCAGCGGGGGCAATGCCACCGTTCGGCGTAAGTTGGCGGAGCTCAAATTCGATGTGGAGTTCACAGACGCCGAGGTCGCCTCCGGGCAGAAGGTCCCTACCGGAAGGGGTGTAACGCAGGATGCATTCCTGTTGACGTGGAAAGAAACCGGGTGGCCTTACAAAAATATCATGCGGATGCTCGCGTCCTTTGCACGCAATGGATACGTTGAAGAGGAGTGGCGGATTGCGTCTCATCGTCGAGCCAAGGCTGGTGACCGCGGATGGCTTTTAAAGCAAGGGCACGGGCCTAGGGGAATCTTTGCGGCAGGAACGATCTTGAAAAGCCCTCAGCGCATGATTACCCGTGATGGCAAGGAACGCTGGATGGCGCTGGTACGGTTCGAGCATTTTTCCGATCCGCGAGGTAATCATCTAATCAACGAGAAAAATGTTCGAGCTGTCCTTCCGGACAGCAAAATCAGAGATCAAGCGAGTGGCGGATCGCTGACACGGGAAGAAGCCGATGCACTGGAGAATCTGCTGATCGGGAACAGTCTTTCGACCGCAATCGACGCTTCCGCAGCAGATGAATGGGCTTTTGAACCCACAAATACACAAGACGCCAGGGGGAAAATCGCGAGCACGATCTTTCAGCGGCGAGGCCAAAAAGCGTTCCGGGATACGCTGCTTGACGCATACGATGGCCGATGTGCCATTAGCGGCTGCCCTGTTCTCCACGTTCTCGAGGCAGCACACATTCATCCTTATCGCGGTCCAAACACGAACCATGTGCAAAACGGCCTCCTCCTTCGGGCAGACCTACATACGCTGTTCGATTGCGGACTAATCAATATTGAGCCGACGACCATGAGAGTGGTTGTCGATGAGAAGCTGAAGGGTTCCGAGTACGAATTGTGGCACGGCAAACTCCTCCGGCAGCCGGGGAAACGCACGCAAAAACCCAGCGATGAAGCGCTTCGGATGCGCAAGAGAGCGAGCTAGGGATGCTGGCAGGATGATCTGCGTTAAAGCCGTGCAAGATCGAGCGCACCGTGCACGCCAAGATGTTCGCCTTGCCCTGAGTCTCCCCAGGTGCGCTTCTGTCTATTTCCGGATCAATCCGGGGCCACCAATTTAACGCTTGGGAAGTAACTCCTGTAACGGCGGGTGTCCCGGGTCAGCACCGGTAGCCCACTGACCGCGGCATGAGCGCCAATAAAAAAATCCCCAAGCACATTGTTTTTCACGCCGCCGGTGCGGCGATATTCCACAAAGGCCTTGCCGGCCAGAAACAAGGCGGGCTTCGGAATTTCGAGCATGCGCAGTTCCATGCCATCGAGAACCCTGTCCAAGGCTTCGACGGTGGAAAACGTCAGCGAAAGCTCGGAGTAGATGATCGGGTTGATGGCCAGGCGGTGCACTTTGGACTGCGCCTGCAATTGCGCAATCGACCAGTCAGCCCATTCCTGATCGTTCTCAAGAACGTCGATGAGGACGTTCGTGTCGACCAGCATCAGGCCTCGCCTCTCAACAAGGCCATCAGGTCCCGCGTGCGCCATTTGACGTCGGCCTTGCCCCTGGCCGCCTCGAACCGGTCAGGCTTCCGGTTGGCCGGCCCTTGAGCCTTCTGGATCACCACATCGCCGTCCTTGTTGACGGCAAAGTCCACCGGCATGCCGGGCTTCAAACCCAATGCATCGCGGATCTGCTTGGGTATGGTGACTTGGCCCTTGATGGTGAGCGTGGTCGACATGCGGCCTCCAAAGTATTACTCATTGAGCTTATGGTAATACCACACTGCGCTTCGGGCAATCGAGGTGTTTCGGGGATCGAACGCAAGCTGGCGGTCGCACCTCGGGAGTATCGCCGTACGGTACGCGCCAAGATTTTTGCATTGCCGTGAGTGGCCTCCCGAGATGTCTCAGGCGGCCAACGCCTTGGCCAGTGCCTGCCAGGTCTCCTCGGGGCGTTCCTCCATCATGCCGTGGCCGCACTCGCGGATGAGTTCCAGACCGCAGCGCTGGAAATGCTGCATGAAGGCGCGTGCCCCCTTAAGCGGGGTCATGCGGTCGCAATCGCCCAGGATGAGCGTGACTGGGCACTGCAGACGTGATGCCATCAACTCACCTTGCTGGTAGGTGTGGCAGGCGTTGAGATCGTTGAACAGCACGCCGGGCGCCGCGCGCTCCACGATGCGCATGATGGGCGTGATGATGCCCATGCCGGGCACCGCGTTGCCGCCCACCTGCGCCAGCGCGTCATGGCCCCAGATCATCAACATGTCGATCGCATCGTGCGAATTGGCTCGTGTGGCCTCCAGCAACGGCTTGCCGACCGCCATGGGATAGCTGAAGCCGAGCAGGGCGAGCTTTTGCACACGTTCGGGGGCCATGCCGCCGGCCTGCAGCGCCACCAGCGAACCCATGCTGTGTCCGGCCAGCGTCGCTTGCGCGATGCCCCGTGACTCGAGCACCGCGAGCACCCACTCGGCCATACCTTCCACTGTGGGAATAGGAGGGCCTTCGCTGCGTCCATGGCCGGGCAGATCCAGCGCCAGCACATTGTGCCCATTGCGTGCGAACCACCGCGTGAAGAGCGTCCACACCGTGTGGTCCATGCCGGCGCCATGGATGAACACCACGCAGGGTTTGGCGGGATCGAAGGCCACGCCGCCGTCCGCATGGAATACCTGTTTCCCGTTCAAGGTCGTCTGCATGGGATCACCCCTGTTGCGAGCGGTGAAGCGCCCGCGTCAAGTCATCGATGAGGTCGGCCGGATCTTCAAGACCAATGGAGAGTCTTACCAGACCTTCCGGGATCCCCGCCTTGGCGAGCGCGGCAGCGTCCAGTCGGGCGTGCGTGGTGCTCGGTGGATGGATGACCAGCGATTTGGCGTCTCCCACGTTTGCGAGATGCGAGAAGATCTGCAGCGATTCGATGAAGCGTCTGCCCGCCTCCCTGCCGCCCGTGAGCTCGAAGCTGAAGACCGCGCCCGCACCGCGTGGCAGCAGGGTCTTGGCGAGCGCGTGGTCTTCATGGCTGGCCAGTCCGGGATAAGTAACCCGTTCGACTGCATCGTGAGCGGCGAGGAACTCCGCCACACGCTGGGCGTTTTCCACATGGCGGGGCATGCGCAAGGGCAAGGTTTCCAGGCCCTGCAGGAAATGCGAAGCCATGGTGGGACTCAGGACCGCACCAAAATCCCGCAGCCCTTCGAGCCGGGCGCGGGTGATGTAGGCCGAAGGGCCGAATTCCTCCGCGAAATCGATGCCGTGCAAACCGGGATCCGGCTCCGTCATGAGAGGGAAGCGTCCCGAGGACTCCCAATCGAAGCGACCCGCATCGATGACCGCACCACCGATGGCCATGCCATGGCCGCCAATGAATTTGGTGAGCGAGTGCACCACGATGTCCGCGCCGTAATCAAAGGGCTTCAGCAGTACGGGCGTGGTGAGAGTGGCATCGATGACGAGCGGCAGACCGGCGGCATGGGCGATTTTCGCGACCGCTTCCACATCGAGCACCTCGCAACGCGGGTTGGCCACGGTTTCGGCATAGATGAGCCGGGTTTCGGGGCGTATCGCGGCAGCGAATTCTTCGGGCTTGCGCGGATCCACCATCGTCGTAGTCACGCCAAAACGCGGCAGGGTCCATGAGAAGAGATTGTGGGTGCCGCCGTAGAGCGCCCGCGAGGAGACGATGTGCGAGCCACTCCCCACCAAGGTCATCACGGCCAGGTGAATGGCCGCCATGCCACTCGCCGTGGCGACCGCGCCCACGCCGCCTTCCATGGCCGCCAGACGCTCCTCGAGGGCAGCCACGGTCGGATTGGCGATGCGGGAATAGGTATAACCCGCCCGTCCGTTGGTAAAGAGACCTGCAGCCTGGGCCGTGTCCCTAAAGACGAACGAAGTGGTCTGGTAGATCGGCACCGCGCGGCTGCCGGTCGTCGGATCCGGCCGCTGCCCCGCATGCAAGGCGAGGGTATCGAAGCCCAGGTAGCGGGGTCCGCTCATGTATATGCCCTTTGCTGCTTGGAAAAAATCCTATGGTAGTCCATGCCACACCCCGCAGGACGCTTGCTTGCCGCGCTCACTCCGAATCGGCCGAGGGTTTGCGGCGGCGCGCGCGACGTGCCGCCAAGGTTGTGCGTTCAGCCGCAAAGTGGATTTGGTCGGTCACCACACGCGGTCGCACACAGCCCCAGGCGAGTTCTTCATCCTGCTCGTAGCGCTTGCCGAGTTGCCAGGCAATCTGCGCACGCGCCAGCTCCATGCCGAGGTAGAACGCGTGGCCACCGTCTTCTGCCACGCCGAGTTTTGGGAAAAGGTCGTAAGGATCTACCGCCACATGATGCCCGTCACGGTTGTAGATATGGATGCCCTCCGCCGTGACCTGAATCCGGTAGTTGGGATCCTTCACCCCAGTCGCGAAATCGGAGATCTCCTGTGCAGTCCACGGAAAGGGCTTGCGCTCATGCAGGGCAAGCAGCCCGTCGTCGATATGGCGGGGCGGCATGCCATCCTCGCGGGCGGCATGCAGGATACGGCGCGCAAGTGCTATCTCGCGGACCACGCTCCGACAGTGTCCGCTGACCTCCGTGGTCAGCACCGCGCTGACGCCGAGCTCGGACGCAATTCCCATCAACAGGGTGTTGAGGCCCAGCGTGTCCGCATGGGTCAGCTCGCTGAGATTGCCGATCCCCATCAGGATGGCGATGTCCGGAAAGCGCTCGCGCAGCATCTGGTAGCGCAGCACGGAGGCCGTGAAGCCATGATGGATGGGGTCCAGGATCGCATCTGCGAAGAAGGGGCGCTGCCGCGCCTGAAACAGGCTGACGGTGCGGCTCAGTGCCTCGATGTCGTGCGGGTTGCGGCCGATGAGAATGGGCGTGACGGGATATTCATCGGCTATCCACAGCGTGTCCTCATGCAGGCTGAACAGGTAGTCCGCGCCGGCCCGCGCGCCGATGATCAGGTCGTCGGTGTCCAGCGAGTCCACACTCACCCTGAAGCCGTCAGCCTTCAATGCCCTTACGCAATCCGCAAGGGTCGGGAAGGGCGTGTCCGGGATGCAGCCCACGTCGATGACGTCGGCACCATCCTCGCGATAACGTCGGGCGCGCGCCACCACCGCATCGGGTGTCAGGTGCGGCGCATCCACGATCTCGGCAAAGATCAGGCAGTCGTGGCGGGTGAGATCCCGTGCGCGCTGACGGGCGCCGAAGTGAGCCGGCATGTCCTTGAGCTCCTCCGGTCCGCGCTCGAAGGGCACGCCGAACTGCACCGACAGCGGCGCAAGATCGCCCCGGCAGCGGCCGGGCACAACCACCCGCGAGACGCCTCTGAGATCGCCGATCCGTCGTGCAATCATTTCAGTGGTCAACAGCGCGGCGACCGCGACGCCCAGTACGCGAATCTCCCAGGTGAATGCGCAGGGCGTGAGTTCACCCAACACGCGCGCGAGACTGCGCTCGGCGAGCTTGCCGGTGACGAAGACGATATGTTCGCCGGAAAACGTTTGGGTCATGATGGGGGTGCGTGCCAGCCCATGGCCATCGAGCGGAGCAGGCATGGTACGTGGAATCCCACCCGGCTCCCAATGGTGTGCAATGTCATCCCTGCGAGATCTTCATCCCTCTCTGGAACCCCATGCCTGCGGCTTTCTCGACGTGGGGCATGGCCACCGCGTGTACTGGGAGGAGAGCGGCAACCCGGAGGGGCGTCCGGTCGTAGTGTTGCACGGCGGACCGGGTGGCGGCACCTCGCCTGCCATGCGTCGTTTCTTTGATGCGCGCGCCTTCCGCATCGTGATGTTCGATCAGCGCGGATGCGGAAAATCCACCCCGCACGCCTGCCTCGAGCACAACACCACCTGGGATCTCGTCGCGGACATGGAAGCCCTGCGGGAGCATCTGGGGATTGCGCGCTGGCTGCTGTTCGGGGGCTCCTGGGGTTCGACGCTCGCGCTGGCCTATGCGCAAACCCATCCCGGGTGCGTCACCGGTCTCGTACTGCGCGGCATCTTCACCCTCAGGCGCTGTGAGCTCGAATGGTTTTATCAGGCGGGCGCGAGCGAACTTTTTCCCGACGCCTGGGAGGCCTATCTCGCGGTCATTCCGCCGGAAGAACGGGGTGACCTGATCGCCGCCTATCACCGTCGCCTCACTGGCGACGATCCCGGCGTGCGACTTGCGGCCGCCCGCGCCTGGAGCGTGTGGGAAGCTTCTACCAGTCGGCTAATTCCCGATGCGGGGCAGATTGCCGCCTTCGGGGAGGACGACTTCGCGCTCGCCTTTGCACGCATCGAGGCGCATTACTTTGTGCACGGTGGATTCTTTGCGTCGGATTCCGCACTGCTCGATGGCGTGGGAACCATTCGTCACCTGCCGGCGACCATCGTCCAGGGCCGCTACGATGTGGTGTGCCCCATGACCACCGCCTGGTTGTTGCATCGACGCTGGCCAGGGTCGCGACTGGTGGTCGTCCCGGATGCCGGGCACTCGGCATTCGAGCCCGGCATCACATCCGCCCTGCTGGACGCGACCGACGGTTTCAGATAATTCCCACAAAAGAACGGGTGCGTGCGGGGAAAAAGACGCGCAATCAAGTAGCGACTTTGGAAAACCTTTGAAAAACAGGAGTTAAGGCAATGACAGGAGAACGGCCGACGCCTTGCCGACGCGCCGCGACTGGGCTAGCGTGAGAGTCGCGCCGAGTCAATCAGCAGCCTGGAAAAGGAGGACGAATGTTCGAATTCGAGCAGGATGTCGTTGACGCACTGGTTCTCGAAAGTGCACAGTTCCGCCGGCTATACGACAAGTACAGCACGCTCAGGACGCAGGTCTGGGGCGCCAATGCTGGACGGATCGTCATGGACTCCTTCGAACTCGAGCGCCTCAAGAAAAGGAAGCTTCAGTTGAAGGACCGGATGGCGGAGATGATTCGCCTCTACCGGCACACCATGCCCATAGCGGCCTTCAATAATAACTAGCACCAATGCAACGCCCGCGCCGGTTGGGACCCCTTCCCCGCCGGCGTACTTTTTTAGAGAGGCGCCCCCCGCATGGCCTCCACCAGCCCTCCCCGATATCTCGATGTCCGTTACGAACAGGACATCCTCCACGTTGTCATCAACCGACCGGAGAAGCGTAATGCGCTCAGTCAGGCAGTGCTTAGTGAGCTGCGCGCCGTTTTTGATGCCCACGCCGATCTCCCCGGACTGCTTGCGGCCACCCTGACCGGCGCGGGCGAACGCTGTTTCGCCGCGGGCGGAGATCTGCAGGAATTCGATAGCTTGCGCGACCGTCCGGGCACGGAGGCCATGGCGCTGCATTCCCGTGCCGCACTGGATGCCATCCGCCATCTTCCGGTGCCCGTGATAGCGCTGCTCAACGGTGATGCAATCGGCGGTGGCGCAGAGCTCGCCGTAGCCTGCGACATGCGGGTGTTCGCCCCACACGCGCGCATGGCTTTCGTTCAGGGCGCGATGGGGATCTCCCCCGCCTGGGGCGGTGGTGCCGACCTGCTGCGTCTGGCAGGACCTGCACGCGCACTGCGCCTGCTTGCACGGGCGGAGTTCATCGATGCGTCGCTCGCCTTGGAGTTGGGACTTGCGGATGCCGTCTGTCCATCCGGCGAGCCGTTCGCGACTTTCCATCAGGCCTTTCTTGCACCCATGACCACGCGCAAACCTCAAGTCATGCGGGCCTTCAAACGGATTGCGAATACAACGCGAGCAGGCGCCAGTGACGAGGATGCCCGCGCGGCGGAAATGGCTTGCCTGCTCGAGACCTGGCTGCACCCGGACCATTGGGCGGCACACGACGCGACTCTGGCGCGAATCTCGTCCAAGCCCTAAGCAGAGTCCGACGCCGCCGTGAAACTGCAACAACTGCGCTACATCTGGGAGGTCGCCCGCAACGATCTCATTGTCTCGGCCACCGCCGAGCGTCTCCACACTTCGCAACCGGGCGTGAGCAAGCAGATCCGGCTGCTCGAGGATGAACTGGGCGTGCAGATTTTCCTGCGCGCGGGTGTAATGACCCAGCCGAATCTGCTCACCTCAAGCCGCTAAGGCATAGGCCTCGGCGGGTGTTTTCATGCCGAGCGCCTGGTGCGGTCGGCGGCTGTTGTAAAACCCGATCCAGTCACCAACTACCCGCCGCGCGTGCTGCAAGGTCTCGAACCGGTGCCGATGGACGCCTTGCTCCTTGAGAGTCCGGATGAGCCGCTCCACCATACCGTTCTGCTGCGGACAGTGCGGCGTGATGAACTCCTGGCTAAGCCCATAGCCGCGTACTAGTCGCGTGTAATCCCGGCTGGTGAACACCAACCCATTGTCCGAGCGCAGAAGCAGGGGTGCCTGCACACGGCCCAGGCACCCAAAGCGCGCTATCAGCGCCTGCTCCAGGGCCGCCGTGGCCGTCGTCGCCCGCCCAGAGCGCGACAGCTGCCACCCCAGGAGCTCCCGGGTGTGGCAATCCATCACTACCGCCAGGGTCAACCAGCCGTCTCGTCCGCCCCAGCCCCGACACAAATC
>VGUA01000045.1 GCA_016874535.1 Gammaproteobacteria bacterium | reverse complement strand
CTGGCCCACCCTCATATCGAGATTTACAATGGTGGTGAGTCCCCGTGGCAGGTCGTGGCCGAACGAGGTCTGGTCAAATCCGACAACGAGGTCATCCTGCTGCAGGGGCGCGTGGAGATCTGGCGCGTCAACGCGCGGGGTGTGCGGGAATACGAAATCCTGACCTCCGAGCTGAGGGTGTTCCCCAAGGTGCAGTACGCTGAGACCGACAAGGTTGCGACCATCAAGGGCCCGGCCACGGTCACTCGCACGCGGGGCTTTCGCGCCAATTTCGAGCACAACCGTCTGGAACTTCTGGAGAGGGTGAGAACCCGCTATGACAGCCAAGAAAAGTCTCCGCCTGCTTAGCCTGCTCGCGCTGTGGTCGTGCCTGCCGGCAGCGGAGGTGATGGCCTTGGCCACGGATGTCGAGCAGCCCATCGAAATCGAGGCGGACTTTGCCGAGCTCGATGATGCTGCGGGCCGCACCATCTATACCGGCAATGTGGTGGTGGTCCAGGGCACCATGCGCATGACGGGCGAAAAGCTCATCGCCAATTTCGATGACAACCGCACGCTCGTCGATGTGTACCTCGAGGGCAAGCCCGCGTACTTCAAGCAGACCCCGGATGGCGGCAAGCAGGACATCGAGGGCGAAGGCCTGCAGATCGAGTATTACCAGCAGAAACACCTGCTACACCTCATCGACAAGGCACGCCTGACCCAGGGCGATCGCGTCTTCGAGGGCTACCGCATCAATTACGACACCGAACGCAGCATCATCACGGGCAGGGGAGCCGCGGAAGGCAACGCAGCCGCCACCCCAACGACCAGGCCGGGCCGGGTGAAAGTCATCATTCCCCCCAAGAAGACCAGTTCCCAATGAGCAATGAACAGCGCCGGAGCGCAAGTCGACTGTGACCACGCTCAAGGTTCGCCAGCTCTCCAAGAGCTACAAATCCCGTCAGGTCGTGCGCGACGTGAGCCTCTCCGTGCAGAGCGGCGAGGTGGTGGGCCTGCTCGGGCCCAACGGGGCCGGCAAGACCACGAGCTTCTACATGATCGTCGGCCTGGTGATCGGGGAGGGCGGCAGCATCCTTCTGGATGACGAAGACCTTTCCGCGCTGCCCATGGATCAGCGGGCGCGCAAGGGGCTTGGCTATCTCCCCCAGGAAGCGTCGGTCTTTCGCAAGCTGACGGTGGAGGAGAACATCGCCGCCGTGCTCGAAATCGACGGCAGCATGACGCCCGCTCAGCGCAGCCTGCGTCTGGAGGCCCTGCTGCGCGCCTTTCACATCGAACATCTCAAGAAGAATCTGGGCATGTCCCTGTCGGGTGGCGAGCGGCGGCGGGTGGAAATCGCCCGGGCGGTGGCCAATCAGCCACGCTTCATGCTGCTGGATGAGCCCTTCGCGGGCGTCGATCCCATCTCGGTGGGGGACATCCGGCGCCTCATCCAGCATCTGAGCAAACTGGGCATAGGTGTACTCATCACCGATCACAACGTCCGTGAGACCCTGGGCATCTGCGACCGCGCCTACATCGTCAACGATGGGCGCATCATCGCCGAGGGCACACCGGCCCGGATTCTCGAAGATCCCCACGTGCGCGAGGTCTATCTGGGCGAGGAATTCTCGCTCTGACCTTCGGGCGTGCGCCCTCCGCCTCACGCGCAAGCCTTGTTTGCAAAGTCGCGGTTCGACCTTGGGCGGATTGCGCTACACTGACTTCATGCAAGATACGTTCCGTCCCGCCACAGACGCATGAAACAGTCGCTTCAGCTCAAGCTTGGGCCGCAGCTCACCATGACCCCCCAGCTGCAGCAGGCCATTCGCCTGTTGCAGCTCTCTTCCATGGAATTGACCCTGGAAGTGCAGCAGGCGCTCGATTCCAACATCATGCTGGAGCTCGAGGACGACCATGACTTGCCGGATCTGGGACTCGACCCGGGGCCCAGCTCCTCCGCCAGCGACAGCGACGGCGAGGGAGAAGGGGGCGAAGCGGAATTCACCGGCGAGGCGGAGGATTGGGACGACAGCAGGGCTTCGACCACGGAGGACATCCCGGAAGACATGCCCGTGGATGCGGACTGGGAAGAAGTCTTCGACAGCACGCTGCCACAGGGAGCACCCGCCGGCAGTGGTGACGACGAGGGCCGGGAGAACCAGTCCGGCCCGGGCGAAAGCCTGCGCGAGCACCTGCTCTGGCAGCTCAACCTTATCCCCCTCACCCCCCTGGACCGCGAGATCGGCATCGCCATCATCGATGGCATCGACGAGGACGGCTTCCTGCGCGTGACCTTGGAGGAAGTGCGGGAGATGCTGGCTGGCCTGCTCGGCAAGGACGCGCCGGGCCTCGACGAGATTGGAACGGTCCTGAAGCAGATCCAGATGATGGAGCCTGCCGGCGTCGGCGCGCGCGACGTGCAGGAATGCCTGATCCTCCAGCTCCGGCAACTGCCCGAGGCAACGCCTTGGCGGCAAGAGGCGCTCATGGTGTGTGAACAGGCGCTGGAAGCGCTCGCCAGCCGCGACTTCGTGCAGCTCGGACGCAAGTTCAGGCTGGGCCAGGCGGAGGTGGCCGAAGTGGTGGCCCTGGTGCGCTCGCTTTCGCCGCGGCCCGGCGCCGCCTATGCCGCATCGACCACCGAATACCTCGTGCCGGATGTGTATGTGCGCAAGGTCAATGGCCGGTGGAAGGTGGAACTCAACGCCGAGGCCGTGCCGCAACTGCGCATCAACCCTTATTACATGAACATGATCCGTCGGGCCGACAACACGCCGGACAACAATTCCCTGCGGACCCATCTGCAGGAGGCGCGCTGGTTCATCAAGAGCCTGCAGAGCCGCAGCGAAACCTTGCTGCGTGTGGCCAAGGAAATCGTGGAACGCCAGCGGGCCTTCCTGGAGCATGGTGAGGAAGCCATGCGTCCCATGGTCCTGCACGATATTTCCGAGGCACTGGGCATGCATGAATCCACCATCTCGCGCGTGACCACGCGCAAGTATCTGCACACCCCGCGCGGCACTTTCGAGCTCAAATACTTCTTCTCCAGCCACGTCAGCACGGCGCTGGGCGGAGAGGCGTCCTCGACTGCAATACGCGCTGTCATCAAGCGTCTGATTGCCGCGGAGAATGTCGTCAAACCCTTGAGCGACAGCAAGATCGCGGCGATATTGACCAAGGAGGGCATCAACGTGGCGCGCCGTACGGTCGCCAAATACCGGGAGGGCATGCAGATTCCTCCCTCCAATGAACGCAAGAAGTTTGCCTGAGCAACGCGGCGGAACGAGCGTGTTGCGGGCGCGGTCAAAATCGCACAGTTCGACAGGAGAGTCCCATCATGCAGATCAACATCACCGGCCATCACATCGAGCTTTCAGCGGCCCTTAATGACTACATCAAGACCAAGATGCAGCGCGTGCAGCGTCATTTCGACCACATGGTGGATGCGCACTTCGTGCTCGGACAGGAGCGCCAGCTCTGCAAGGCGGAAGCCACGGTCCATGTCACCGGTGCCACCCTGCATGCCATGAGCGAACATGAAGACATGTACGCGGCCATTGATCTCATGCTCGACAAGCTCGACCGCCAGGTTACCAAGCACAAGGAAAAGATGACCGACCACCACGCGCGCGAGGGCGGTCACCGGCTCTGAGTCCGGGCGCATGAACCTGCAACGCTTCATCGTGGTTTCCGGGCTCTCGGGCGCCGGCAAGACCGTGGCGCTCCATGCCCTAGAGGATGCGGGTTTCTATTGCGTGGATAACCTGCCCACGAGCTTCCTCGCCGAGTTTGCCCAGTTCGTGAGCCGCAGCACGCTGCCGCTGTACAGCAAGGTGGCCGTGGGGATTGATGCCCGCAATCCGGACAGCGACCTGCAGCAACTGCCGCAAATCCTGGAGTTGCTGCGGGCGAATGGCGTTGCGGTTGAAGTGCTGTTCATCGAGGCGAGCGAACAGGCGCTCATCAACCGTTTCAATCTCACCCGCCGGCGGCATCCGCTGTCCACCTCGAGCCTGCCCCTGCGCCAGGCCATCGCGCGCGAGCGCGCCCTGTTGGAGCCGCTGATCGCGAGGGCCGAGCTGCGCATAGACACCACCCATACGCATATCCATGAGTTCCGCGCCCTGCTCAACGAGCGGGTGACCCGCCGTGCTCCGGGCGCGTTGGCGGTGCAGATCAGCTCTTTCGGCTACAAGAAGGGTGTGCCGCCAGACGTCGATTTCATTTTCGACGTGCGCTGCCTGCCCAATCCGCACTGGGATCCCGCGCTGCGCGAGATGTCCGGGCGCGACGCGCCGGTGCGGGAGTTCCTCGACGCGAATGCGTTGGCCCGGGAACTCACCGACGACATCATCGGTTTCCTGGAACGCTGGCTGCCACGCTTTCAGCAGGAGGATCGCAGCTACCTCACGATTGCGCTGGGATGCACCGGCGGGCGGCACCGTTCGGTCTATGCGGCCGAGCGCATCGCCTCGCATTTCCGCGAGCGCTGGCATATCGTGCTGACCCATCGGGACCTCTGAAGCTGCCATGCCCAGCGCCAAGCTGCTCATCATCAACCGCCTCGGCCTGCATGCGCGGGCAGCTGCCAAATTCATGCAGACGGCCGCCGCCTACATCTGCGAAATCAACGTCGAGAAGCAGGCCAAATCGGTCAACGGCAAGAGCATCATGGGGCTCATGATGCTGGCCGCAGCCCGGGGCTCAGAACTCACGGTGACCACCAAGGGCGAGGATGAGGACGCTGCGCTCGCGGCCTTGACTGAACTCGTGAACAACCGGTTTGGTGAACCGGAGTGACCTTTTCCCTGCATGGTGTTGCGGTTTCCCGCGGAATCGCCATCGGCAAGGCCCATATCATCATCCATGCCCAGCACGACGTCCGTGAAACCCTGATCGAACCCGCCATGGTGGACGCCGAAGTCGCGCGCCTGCGGGCGGCGATTGAGGATGCGGCCGGACACCTGCGCGAGATGCGCACCCGTATCCCGACGGACGCGCCCCACGATGTGGTGGCTTTCATCGATACGCACCTGTTGATGCTGGGTGACGCCATGCTGGCAGAGGAGCCGATAAGACTCATCACCGAGCGCCGGTACAACGCCGCTTGGGCGGTAAGGCATCAGCGGGATGCCGTGGTGCAGGTCTTCGACCAGATGGATGACCCATATTTGCGCACGCGGCGGGATGACGTGGAGCATGTCATGAACGGCATCCTGCGCAGCCTTCAGGGCAGCAGCCTGTCGCCCGCCTCAGGCGAGGATCCCGACCTGGTAGGTGCGGTCCTGCTCGCCGATGATCTGGCCCCTGCGGATGCCCTGCTGATGCAGCACCACGGCGTGGTCGGCTTCGTCACGGAGTTCGGTGGGCCCACCTCACACACTTCCATTCTTGCACGCAGCCTCGGCATCCCCGGCATCGTCGGCGTGCATCATGCCCGGCGTTTCGTGCAGGAAGGCGAATTGCTGATCATCGATGGCAACGAGGGCGTGGTGGTGGGCGAGCCCGATACCCGCACTCTTGCGCACTATCGCAAGCGGCAGAGCGAGCGCGCCAAATATTCCGTAGGGCTCAACAAGCTGAAGCGTGCACCCTGCGTGACCCGCGACGGCGTGGCGGTGGAGCTGCAGGCCAATGTGGAACTGCCGAGTGATTTCGCCGCTGCGCGTGACGTGGGTGCGCGCGGCGTGGGGCTTTATCGCACCGAATTTCTCTACATGAACCGGACGGAGCCCCCGACCGAGGAGGAGCATTTCGAGGCCTACCAGCAGCTCGTGAAAACCGTCAGTGGCTTGCCGGTGACGATACGCACCCTCGATATCGGCGGTGACAAGCAGGTCGACCCGGCACTCACCTCGCGCGGCAAGGGCGCAAATCCGGCGCTGGGTTTGCGGGCGGTCCGCCTCGGCCTGAAGGAGCCCGCCCTGTTCATGCCCCAGGTCCGGGCCATCGTGCGGGCCTCCGCGCTGGGGCCGGTGCGGATGATGATCCCCATGCTGTCCAATCTGGAGGAGGCCCATCAGGTCATCGAACTGGTGCGCACCACCCAGGCCGAATTTGCGCGCCAGAGGATTCCCTTCGCGTCCGACATGCCCATCGGCGGGATGATCGAGGTCCCTGCGGCCGCGGTCTTTGCGGATGGATTTGCCCAGGTGCTCGACTTTCTCTCCATCGGCACCAACGACCTCATCCAGTATGCGATTGCGATTGATCGCGTGAACGACGAGGTCAACTATCTCTACGACCCGATCAACCCGGGCGTACTGAGGCTCATCGCCATGACCATTCGGGCGGGCCAGCGCGCCCGGGTGCCGGTTGGCATGTGCGGGGAGATGGCTGGCGACGTGCGCTATACGCGTCTGCTGCTGGGACTCGGGCTCGAGTCCTTCAGCGTGAACCCGGCGGTGCTGCTCGAAGTGAAGGGGCTTATTGCCGGCACGGACGTCTCGTCCATCCGGCTTCTGGCGGAGAAGATGCTGAAGACCGCCGATCCCGGCAAGTTCAGGCGCTACCTCGATGACCTGGGGTGAGTCCCGGGCCGATGGAGCCCGGAACGATGGAGAATTAGTGCGCCAATTGAATGGCTTATGGGCAACTTCTCAAACGCTGTGTTATTCTGCGACGCAGTTCCCGGTTCGGCTTCGCCACGCGCGCTTCCGACGGCCCGGAAACCCTGAACACCACAGACAACGGGGGTGTTTGAAACGATGAACACGCCAACCCGAATTGGTATCGCCCTCACCCTGAGCACCCTGCTCGCCGGTTGCGCGAACCAGAATGTGAAAGCGCCGCAGATTCTGTGCCCCCTCGTGGGTGCGACGACCGGCGCTGGAGTCATGGCCGCAGCCGCGGATTCAGACGATGCCGGGGCTTACGTCGCCGGTGCTGCCATTGGCGGTGCGCTCGGCTATTTCTTCTGTCGCGAAAAAGAAACCCCGCCGCCGGCACCTGCGCCTGCCCCGGCACCTGCTCCCAAGCCTGCGCCGCCGCCGCCACCCCCGCCGCCGGCGCCTGAGCAGGGCACGAAGATCATCAGCCTCGAGGGCACCCATTTCGACTTCGACAAGGCCACCCTGCGGCCGGAAGCGATGAGCAAGCTGGATGAGGCGGTGCGGATCATGAATGAGCATCCGGGCATCCGGATCAACGTCGAAGGCCACACCGACAGCATGGGCTCCGATGCCTACAACCAGAAGCTTTCCGATCAGCGCTCTGCCTCGGTGGTCAGCTATCTGCTGAGCAAAGGCGTTGCGGCGGATCGCATGAGGGCGAGAGGGTTTGGTGAGAGCCGGCCGGTGGCAAGCAATGACACCGGCGAAGGGCGGGCACAGAACCGGCGCGTCGATCTGATCGTCGCCGAGTAGTCAGCTGGACAAACCTCCCGCACGCCCCGGTGTGCGGGAGGCCTTCAAGAAAAAGCCCTCATTGCGAGGGCTTTTTTGTATGCGGGTGGTCGGTTGCGTCTACCAGCTGAAGATCACCCACTGGGGCACATCGAGTGCACTGTTGCGGCCATCGTTGAAGCGGGTTTCCAGCTTGCCGTCACCATCCGTATCCTTGAGGTAGTAGGCAGGGCCGACGATGGGGATGACCTTCACCATGTAGAGCCGGCCGTTCATGCGGTATTCCTCGACCTTGGCATCCTTGCGCTGGACGATGGTGACGTCAGGTTCGATCTCCTGCCCATCCTCGATGCGCGGCGGCGGCGGCGGCGCGGCTTCGGGAATCTCCTGCAGGTCCTGCTGTGCCTGCACCGCGCTGGAGAGCCCCATGGCCAACAGGAGCAGCGGTGCGGACGGACGGGAGAAAAGGTGCTTGGGCACTGGCGGATACCTCTATTCCATGGGGCTGTTGTTTGCGCATAGCATAGCACCACGACTCACACGTCCGTGAGTGCCGGAATTACCCCTTTGAGTGATGCAAATACCCCCGGAAAGCTCGTCCTGGTGGACGGCTCTTCCTATCTCTATCGCGCCTTCCACGCCTTGCCGGGCCTCACCACCAGCAGCGGCCAGCACACCGGTGCCATTCATGGCGTGATCGCCATGTTGAAGAAGCTGCAGACGGAAATGCAGCCGGATTACCTCGGGGTGGTTTTCGATCCGCGCGGCCCCACCACCCGCGACGGCTGGTTCCCGGACTACAAGGCCCATCGCCCCCCCATGCCGGGCGAGCTCTCCTCCCAGGTGCCCCTGCTGTTCGAGGTGATCGCCGCACTGGGCATTCCCTGCTTCGTGGTCGACGGCGTGGAGGCCGACGATGTCATCGGCACTCTGGCGCGACGGGGTGCCGCCGCCGGCCATTCGGTCGTGATCTCCACGGGTGACAAGGATTTCGCCCAGCTGGTGTGTCCGGGCATCACGCTCGTGAACACGATGGACAACACCCGTCTGGATGAAGCGGGCGTCGAGGCCCGCTTCGGTGTGCCGCCTTCCCGCATCATCGATTACCTCACCCTGGTCGGCGACAGCGTGGACAATGTGCCGGGGATCCCCAAGGTCGGACCGAAGACGGCGGTGAAGTGGCTGCAAACCTATGGCAGCCTCGACAATCTGGTGGCCGAAGCCGCCAATGTGCCGGGTGCGGTGGGTGAGAACCTGCGCAAGCACCTGGACCAGATACCGCTCTCACGCCGGCTGGTCACGATCATGGATGATCTCGACCTTGATATCCCGCTGGCGAACCTCGTGCCGCGCGCACCGGCCACCGATGCCTTGCGCGCGCTCTTCCAGCAGCTCGAGTTCAAGACCTGGTTGAAGCAACTGGGACAGGTCGCACCGGAGCGTGAACCCGAGGCAGGAGAACCGGCGCCGGGCTTCGCGGTGGACACAACGCGTCCGAACGTTGACACCATCACCACTCAGACGGCGCTCGATGCCTGGGTGGAAAAGCTGCTCGCAGCACCGTTCTTCGCCTTCGACACCGAGACCACCAGTCTCAACTACATCGATGCGCGCATCGTCGGGCTCTCCTTCGCCCGTGAGCCCGGACATGCGGCCTATGTGCCGCTCGCGCATGATTATCTTGGCGCACCCACGCAACTCGATCGCGAGGCCGTCCTCAGGCAGTTGCAGCCCCTGCTGGAGAGCGACGCGATCGCCAAACTCGGCCACAACCTGAAGTACGACCGCAGTGTGCTGCTGAACCATGGCATCACGCTGCGGGGCATTCGTTACGACACCATGCTTGAATCCTATGTGCTGAACAGCACTGCGTCCCGGCACGATCTGGACACGCTCGCTCTGAAGCATCTGGGATACCAGAACATCACTTTCGAGGAAGTTGCCGGCAAGGGCGTGCACCAGATCACCTTCGATCAGGTGCCGGTGGAGCAGGCTGCGGTGTATGCAGGTGAAGACGCAGAAGTCTGCCTGCGCCTGCATGCCTTGATGTGGCCGCAAATCGAGGCGGTTCCCGCCCTGCGGGCCTTGTTTGATGACGTGGAGATACCGCTCGTGCCCGTGCTGTCCGACATGGAGCGGCAGGGTGTCTTGATCGATGCGCTGATGCTGGCGGGCCAGAGTGCGGAACTGGCGGCCAAGATCGAAGCGACGGCGCGCGAGGCCTTTGCCGAGGCCGGAACGGAATTCAATCTGGGCTCCCCGAAACAGATCCAGGAGATCCTGTTTGATCGCATGGGCTTGCCGGTCACGGCCAAGACGCCGACGGGTCAGCCTTCCACCGCGGAGTCGGCGCTGCAGGAGCTCGCGGAGATCTACGCTCTGCCGAGGCTCATTCTGGAGCACCGCGCGCTGACCAAGCTCAAGTCGACCTACACCGACAAGCTGCCGCAGGAAGTGAATCCGGCCACTGGACGCATTCACACCAGCTATCACCAGGCCGTGGCGGCGACAGGGCGATTGTCTTCCTCCGATCCCAACCTGCAGAACATCCCGGTCCGCACCCATGAGGGGAGGCGGATCCGCCAGGCCTTCATCGCGCCGCCCGGCTCACGCCTGCTGGCGGCGGACTATTCGCAGATCGAATTGCGGATCATGGCGCATCTCTCGGGGGACGAACGGCTGCGTGCAGCGTTTGCCGAGGGCCTGGACATCCATCGCGCCACTGCCGCGGAGGTCTTTGGTACCACGCCAGCGGCAGTCAGCGACGAGCAGCGGCGTGCCGCCAAGGCCATCAACTTCGGGCTCATCTACGGCATGTCGGCCTATGGCCTCGCCCGGCAGCTCGGGACCGACCGTCCCCAGGCCCAGGCTTACATCGAACTGTACTTCGCGCGCTATCCGGGCGTGCGGCGATACATGGAGGAAACCCGGCAGCAGGCTCGCGAGCAGGGCTTTGTGGAGACCGTCTTCGGGCGACGGCTCCATCTGCCCGACATCAATTCGCGCAACGCGCAGCGCCGACAGTATGCCGAGCGCACCGCGATCAACGCCCCGATGCAGGGCACCGCGGCGGACATCATCAAGCGGGCGATGATTGCCGTGGCCGACTGGATTGCGCGTGAGCATCCACCCGCTGTGCTCACCATGCAGGTGCACGACGAGCTGGTGCTCGAGGTGAAGGATCATGCGGTCGAGCAGGTCTCCACCCGGGTGCGCGAACTCATGGTGGGCGCAGGAAGTGGCGCACTGTCCGTGCCGCTGGAGGTGGACGTCGGACTCGGGCATAACTGGGACGAAGCCCACTGAGGCGCGGCAGGGGCTGTCGGATCTCGACAGACCCTTGTGCTACCATCGTGGCCGATCAGGCTTGTACCTGCGATATCCGGGCGACGCCCACACAGCACAGCATCCAGACAATCAACGTTCCGGTTTCATCCTCATGCTGCTCATACCCGCCATCGACATCAAGGACGGAAAATGTGTCCGCCTGCGCCAGGGCCGGATGGATGACGATACCGTCTATTCGGATGACCCGGTCGCCATCGCGGCTCGCTGGGTTGAGGCCGGAGCCCGGCGTATACATGTGGTGGATCTGAACGGCGCCGTCGAGGGCAAGCCGGTGAATTCCGCCGTGGTACGCGAGATCGCGAGCGCCTTCCCCCACGTGCCGATCCAGGTCGGCGGCGGGATTCGCGACGAGGACACCATCCAAACCTATCTCAATGCCGGTGTCCGCTATGTGATCATCGGCACCAAGGCCGTGACCGCGCCGCACTTCATTTCGGATATCTGCCTCGAATTCCCGGGCCACATCATGGTCGGGCTGGATGTGCGCGACGGCAAGGTTGCCATCGAAGGCTGGTCCAAGCTGTCGCGCCACGACGCTGCCGACATTGCGGTGAAGTTCGAGGAAGACGGGGTGGAAGCCTTCATCTTCACCGACATCCGCCGGGACGGCATGATGAACGGGCTCAATCTGGACGCCACCATCGAGTTTGCGCGCAACCTGCGCATCCAGGTGTTCGCCTCTGGAGGTGTCACCAACCTCGATGACATCCGCGCACTCGTTGCCGCCGAACCTGAAGGCATCGCCGGCGCCATCACCGGCCGCGCGATCTACGAGGGCTCACTGGACTTCAAGGTGGCCCAGGCGCTGGCGGACGAACTTTCCGCGGCCTCCTGAACCTACGGGCCGGCTCAGCGACGACCCCATCCACAGTCACTCCACCCGCTCTTCGCCATGGGCCTCGCCAAACGAATCATCCCCTGCCTCGATGTGGACGCCGGGCGTGTGGTCAAGGGCGTGCGCTTCGTCGACATCCGCGATGCCGGCGACCCGGTGGAGATCGCGCGTCGCTATGATGCCCAGGGCGCGGACGAAATCACCTTCCTCGATATCACGGCGAGCAGCGACGGGCGTGACACCATGGTCGAGGTCGTCAGTCAGGTGGCGTCGGAGGTGTTCATTCCGCTCACCGTGGGCGGAGGCATCCGCGAGCTCGCGGATGTGCGCCGCATGTTGGTGGCCGGGGCGGACAAAGTGGGCATCAACACAGCAGCCGTGCACAAGCCGGAGTTCGTGCGCGCGGCAGCCGAAAAATATGGATCGCAATGCATCGTGGTTGCCATCGACGCCCGCGCGCGCAGTGACGGCGCCGGCTGGGAGGTGTTCACGCATGGTGGGCGACGCGGTACCGGTATTGATGCCGTGGCGTGGGCAGTGCGCATGGCCGAGTACGGCGCGGGCGAGATTCTGCTCACCAGCATGGACCGCGATGGCACGCGGGACGGATTCGACCTTGCGCTCACCCGTGCGGTGGCGGATGCGGTCCCCATCCCGGTGATCGCCTCTGGCGGTGTCGGAAACCTGGACCATCTGGTCGCCGGTGTCCTGGAAGGCCACGCGGATGCGGTGCTGGCCGCCAGCATCTTTCATTTCGGGGAGTATTCCGTGCTGCAGGCAAAGCATAACATGGCCGCGAGCGGTATCGAGGTACGTCTGTGAGCTGGCTGGATGAAATCACCTGGAATGCCGAAGGCCTGGTGCCCGCCATTGCCCAGGACGCCCGCACGGGACAGAACCTCATGATGGCGTGGATGAACCGGGAATCCCTGGCGGCCACCTTGCGTGAAGGGCGGGCCATCTACTGGTCGCGCTCCCGGCAGCGCCTGTGGCGCAAAGGCGAGGAATCCGGGCATGTGCAGCATCTGCGTGAGCTCCGCCTCGACTGTGATGGCGACACCCTATTGCTGCTGGTGGAACAGGAAGGTTCGATCGCCTGTCATACTGGACGGGTATCGTGCTTCTACCGCAGACTCGAAGCAGGCCAGTGGCAGGTGGTGGACCCCGTGGTGAGGGACCCGCACGACATCTACCCGGGCGTTCCGCCCGAGTCGGGGAAATAGCACATGGCGGCGGATATCCTGAACCAGCTCGCCCTCATCCTGGAACAAAGGAAAGGGGCGGATCCCGGGTCGTCCTACGTGGCGAGCCTGTATGCCGCCGGTATGGACAGGATCCGCAAGAAGATCGGCGAGGAAGCCACCGAAGTGGTCATCGCCGCGGGACAGCCGGATGCCGAGGCGCTGGTGCGCGAGATGGCGGATCTGTGGTTCCACTGTCTGGTCGCGCTGGTCCACGAGGACATCTCGCCGGATCGCGTGCTGGATGAACTTTCGCGGCGCCTGGGGCGTTCCGGCCTCGAGGAAAAAGCGTCCCGCAAGGGGCAGTAATCAGTCATGACACGCAGGCACCTCGGGGAGCCTGCCGGAGAGCAAGCATGGGAATCGGTATCAAGGAGCTCATCATCATCCTCGTGATCGTGATGCTCGTGTTCGGCACCAAGAAGATCAAAGGCATCGGCGGTGACGTCGGCGGCTGGATCCGCGACTTCCGCAAATCCGTGAAGGATGGCAATGACGAACCGCCCATGGTGGATGCGACCGCCGGCAAGCGGGTCATCGACGGTGAGGCCGTGACCCAGGGCGCAGAGCAGAAGAACTCCTGAGTCCGGCATGTTCGACGTCGGCTTCTCGGAGATGATGCTGATTGGGCTGATTGCACTGCTGGTGCTGGGCCCGGAGCGGCTGCCGCCCTTGATTCGCGGCCTCGGTCGCTGGGTGGGTCGCGCCCAGCGCACCGTGCGCGAACTCAAGACCCAGCTCGAGGCCGACACCAGCCTGCGCGAACTGAATCAGGTCAAAAAGACCCTGCAGAGTGAGCTGAACGCCCCGGTGGAAACTTCTACCCCGGTCAAAAGCCTGAGCGACAGCAACCAGGACGCGCGCTGACACGCAAATGGCCTCGCCGGAACATCCCGAGGGCGCCGACACCGGCGAGCATACTTTTCTCTCCCATCTGCTGGAGCTGCGGGACCGTCTGCTGCGCGCCGTCCTGTGCATCATCCTCGTGCTTCTCGTGCTGATGCCTTTCGCCAATCAGGTTTACGAATGGCTTTCCAGCCCCTTGTTGGCGCAGATTTCGGCCACCGGCGGCCAGATGCTCGCCACGAGTGTCGTTTCGCCCTTCATGGCGCCGTTCAAGCTGGCTTGTTTCGTGGCCGTGATGATCAGCGCGCCCTATCTCTTCTACCAGCTGTGGGCCTTCGTGGCGCCGGGCCTGTATCGGCACGAGAAGCGTCTGGCCCTGCCGCTGCTGGTTTCCAGCACCCTGCTTTTCTACTGCGGCATCGCCTTTGCGCGCTTCGTGCTGTTTCCGCTGGTCTTTGGTTTTCTGGCTGCGATCCAGCTCGATGGCGTGTCTTACGCCCCCGACATCAATGAATTCCTGGATTTTGCCCTGCTGATGTTCTTTGCCTTCGGCATGGCTTTCGAAGTTCCGGTCGCCACCTTCCTGGTGGTGAAGACCGGGATCGCCACGCGCCAGTCACTGGCCGAGAAGCGGCCCTACATCGTGGTGGGCGTGTTCGTGTTCGCTGCCGTGCTCACGCCGCCAGACCCCATCTCGCAGACGATGATGGCCGTGCCGATGTGGTTGCTCTACGAACTCGGGATGCTCTTTTGCCGGTTGTTCATACCGGAGGAAACGGCCGAGGAGAGCGCTGCCAGTGACAGCAAGGCGCTCACGCCCTGATCATGGCCTGGTCAAAGCCTGATCAGCGTCGCCACAGCCACCACAGCACGGAGAGCACGAAGCTCACCAGCACACAGGTGGTGAGCGGGAAGTAGAAGCGGGTGTTACCGCGGCCGATGACGATGTCGCCGGGCAGGCGGCCGAGCCCAAGCTTGGCAAGCCACGGCCACAGCAGGCCGGCCAGAATCAGGGTCGCCCCCATCCACAAGAGCATCCGGGACATGTCCCGCACCGTCAGGGGAGCTGGCGCACGCCGGCAGCGCCACCAATGAGCAGCACATCAGCCGGGCGCTGGGCAAAGAGGCCATTCGTCACTACCCCGGGGATCTGGTTCAAGGTCTGCTCCAGTCGCACCGGGTCGGTCATGTCGAGATGGTAGACATCCAGGATGAGGTTGCCGTTGTCGGTGACGAAGCCTCTGCGGTACTCGGGATTCCCGCCGAGCTTGACCAGCTCGCGACCCACGAAACTGCGGGCCATGGGGATCACTTCCACCGGCAAGGGGAACTTGCCCAGGCGGCCGACCAGCTTGCTCTCGTCAATGATGCAGAGGAAGCGCCGGGCGGCGGCGGCCACGATTTTCTCGCGGGTCAGGGCGCCGCCCCCACCTTTGATGAGCTGGCGATGGGCATTGGCCTCGTCCGCACCATCCACATAAACCTCGAGGGTGCCGGTCTCGTTGAGCTCCATCACGCGGATGCCGTGGGCCTTCAGGCGTTGCGCCGAGGCTTCGGAGCTTGCCACCGCGCCTTCGAGTCTATCTTTCATCCCGGCCAGTGCGTCGATGAAGAAATTGGCCGTGCTGCCCGTCCCGACACCGATGATGGTTTCGTCCCGGACCAGCTTGGCGGCGGCCAGGGCCGCAGCCTTTTTCTGATCATCCTGGCTCATGTGCGCTCCCGCTCTTCGCCCGCACAGCGGGCCTGCGGCGTGAATGGTATCTTATGCCCATGCTCGACATGTACCTGAAGATGATCCTGAAAGCGCCGGTCTACGACGTGGCGCGGGAGACGCCGCTCGATGCCTTGCCGCTGATGTCCCGGCGTACCGGCAACGCTGTGTGGTTGAAGCGGGAAGATCTGCAACCGGTCTTCTCTTACAAGCTGCGGGGGGCTTACACCATGATGGCGGCCCTCAATGCGGAGGAGCGTTCAAAAGGCGTGTGCACGGCTTCGGCGGGAAACCATGCCCAGGGCGTGGCCCTCGCGGCCTCCCGGCTCGGTATCCGCGCCGTGATCGTGATGCCGAAGACCACCCCCGAGATCAAGATCAACGCCGTACGCCGTCTGGGCGCGGAAATCATCCTGCACGGCAATACCTATGACGAGGCCAGCACCCATGCGCATGACCATGTGGCGGCGCAGGGCATGACCTACGTCCCGCCCTATGACCACCCGCTGATCATTGCCGGGCAGGGGACCGTGGGCATGGAGATCCTGCGCCAGCACCCCTCCCGTCCCCATGCCATCTTCGTGCCCGTGGGTGGGGGAGGGCTCATTGCCGGCATCGCAGCCTATGTGAAGGCACTGGATCCCGGCATTCGCATCATCGGCGTGGAAGCCGACGAGGCCGCCTGCATGACGCGCGCGCTGGAGGCGGGCGAACGGGTCATCCTCGACCGCATCGGCATTTTTGCCGATGGCGCAGCCGTGAAACAGGCGGGAGAAGAGAATTTCCGTATCGCGCGCGAACATGTGGATGCAATGATCACCGTCTCCATCGACGAGATCTGCGCGGCGGTGAAGGATATCTTCGAGGACACCCGATCGATTGCGGAGCCTGCCGGAGCCCTCGCCCTGGCGGGACTGAAGCAATACGTGACGCGCGAGGGAATCCGCGATGCGGAGCTCATTGCCATCCTGAGTGGTGCCAACGTGAACTTCGACCGGCTTCGACACATTGCCGAACTGGCAGAAATCGGCGAGCGTCGCGAAGTGCTGCTGGGCGCAGTGATCCCCGAGCGGCCCGGCAGCTTCCGCCAGTTCTGTCACGCGCTGGGTACGCGCGCCATCACGGAATTCAACTACCGTTACGCCGACCGCGAGCGGGCCACGGTGTTCGCGGGAGTGCAGCTCAGGGCGGGCGAGTCTGACAAGCAAGATCTGCTGGAAAGCCTGCACGCAAAGGGTTTCGAGGCGCGGGACATGTCCGAGGATGAGTTGGCGAAGATGCACGTGCGCTACATGGTTGGCGGGCATGCGGGTGTTCTCGCCGGCGAGCGTTTGCTGCGGGTGGAGTTTCCGGAGCGTCCCGGTGCTTTGCTGCACTTCCTGAACCAGGTGGGAGATCGCTGGAATATCAGCCTCTTCCACTACCGCAATCACGGTGCCGCCTATGGTCGCGTGCTGGTCGGACTCCAGGTCCCAGACTCACTCACCGCGGACTTCGACCGCTTTCTTGCCGGTCTGCAGATGGACTGGGTGGAGGAGCGGGACAACGTGGCGTACGAACTTTTCCTGCGCTAATCATGGCCAGCCTTCAGCAGCGCCGTGAGCTCTCGGCCGTGATGCGCGCGCTGGCGGATGCCGGCCTCAATCAGGGTGCCGCGGGGAATGCGAGCGTACGCACGCCGGAAGGGATGCTGATCACGCCCACGGGGCTGAAGCCCGCGCTTCTGCAGGACGACAGTCCGGTGGAAATGGCTCTGGATGGCACCTGTGCGCCCGGGCAGCTGCGGCCCTCCAGCGAATGGCACTTCCACGCCGCCCTCTATCGTCACCGGCTCGAGATCGGGGCCGTTGTCCACGTGCATTCGCCCTTCGCCACGGCATTGGCCTGTCAGCGGCGTGACATCCCGGCCTTCCATTACATGATTTCCGTGGCGGGTGGTGACTCCATTCGCTGCGGGGAATACGCACTTTTTGGCACCGATGCCCTCTCCAGCGTGGTTCTTGCCGCACTCGATGGGCGCAGCGCCTGCCTGCTCGCCAACCATGGTCTTGTCGCCACCGGGGCGACGCTCGCCGCTGCGCATGACCTCACGCTTGCGGTGGAAGATCTGGCCCATCAGTATTGTCTCGCGCTTCAGTGTGGTGGCCCGGTGCTGCTCACGGCGCAGGAGATGAGTGCCGTTCTGGAGCGCTTCAAGACCTATGGACAACAAGCAGTCGAGTAAACCGTCCTCGAATACACCGCAAGGCCCGCTCGCGGAATTCACCAGCAGGCCGGTGTTCCAGCTGGCAATCCCGGCCACGGATCTCGCCGCCGGGAAGACCTTCTACTGCGACGTGCTCGGTTCGCGGGTAGTGCGTGAAGAAGCGGAAATGCTGGAGTTGTCGTTCTTCGGCGGAACCCTGTGCCTCCATCGTGTGGAGGTGATGCCGGTCACGGCAAGCGGGAGACGCAACGGCAAGGAGATTCCGGTGCCCAACTTCGGCCTCGTGATGAGTTGGGAAGACTGGCACCGGGCCGTGGATCATCTCAATTACGTCGGCATCAGCTATCGCATGGCTCCTACGCGCTCTCAGACTGTCGAGGGTCGCACCGAGATGTGGTTTGCCATCGAGGATCCCGCCGGTAACTGTCTCGCCTTTGGCGCGACAGAACCCACAAGCTGAGAGTCCGTCGCCGATTCAGAGACTGAAGAGCTCCGCGAGTTTTGCGCCCGGATCGGGGCTGCGCATGAACGTCTCTCCCACCAGGAAGCAGTTCACGTCGCGGCCGCGCAGGGTGGCGACCTCGTCCCGGGTGGCAATCCCCGACTCCGTGATGATGGTGCGTTCGGACGGCACGTCGTTGAGCATGCCGAGCGTGGTGTCGATGGTGGTCACGAAGCGCTTGAGATCGCGGTTGTTGATGCCGAGGAGCGGCAGTCGCAGGCGCAGGGCGCGCTCCAGCTCTTCTCTGTCATGAATCTCGGGCAGCACGTCCATGTCGAGTGATCGTGCACAGTCCGCCAAGCCCTGGAGTGTGGCGTCATCCAAGCCCGCCACGATCAGGAGGATGCAGTCGGCGCCCAGGGCGCGCGATTCATGAATCTGGTACTCGTCGCACATGAAATCCTTGCGCAGTACCGGCAATTCGCAGGCCGCGCGCGCGGCGATGAGATCCCCGTCCCGCCCCTGGAAATATTTTTCGTCCGTGAGTACCGACAGGCAGGCCGCGCCACCACGCGCATAGGACGCAGCGATCTCGGCCGCATCGTAAGGCTCACGCATCACGCCCTTGCTGGGCGAGGCTTTCTTGCATTCGGCAATCACGCCCGGCAGGCCGCGTGCCAGCTTGCGTTGAAGGGCGCCGGCGAAGTCTCGCGGCAGGGGCGCAGCGCGGGCCGCGGCCTGTACCTCGGCGAGTGGACGCGCAGCCCGGCGCGAAGCCACTTCCCCGCGCTTGTGGGCGAATATCTCGGCCAGGATGTCGCGGCCAGGTGCCAGTGGAGCGGTTTCGGTGGACATGCGTGAATCTCAGTTGGCGTTGTTTCCACCCAGCTGGCGGGTGAGAGCGATGTATCGGTAGAAACGTGCAGCCGCGGCACCGGAAGCGAGGAGGCCCAGCGCCAGTTCATAACCCTCACGCAGACCGGGTGCGAGGTCACAGAGGTACAGGGCGGCTCCAGCATTGACGGCCACGATGTCGCGTGCAGGTGAAGCTTCGTTCGCAAAGACCCGACGAATCACGGCCAAGCTCTCTGCGGCATTGCCGACCTTGAGGGAAGCGAGTGAGGCTGGCGTAATCCCGAGCGAAGCCGGGTCCAGACTGTAATGCGTGATCACGCCGTGCTTCAGCTCGGAGATCCGGGTGGGTGCGCCAATGCTGATCTCGTCCAGACCATCTTCCGCGTGCAGCACCATGGCGCGCGCGACGCCCAATCGTTTGAGCACCTCGGCGATCCGGGGTACCCAGTCGGAATTGAAAAGCCCCACCACCATGCGCTCCGCGCCTGCGGGATTGGTCAACGGGCCCAAAGCGTTGAACATCGTACGGATACCGAGTTCGCGTCGCGGCCCCGCGGCGTGGCGGGTCGCGCCATGATGGGCCTGCGCAAACATGAAGCCGAAACCGGTCTCGCGAATACAACGGGCGATATTTTCGGGTGACAGGGTGAGGTCCACGCCGGCAGCTTCGAGAAGATCTGCCGAGCCGCTAGCGCTGGAGACGGAGCGGTTGCCGTGCTTGGCCACATGCCCGCCACCGGCCGCGACCACAAAGGCTGCTGCGGTCGAGATGTTGAAGGTTCCGGTGGCGTCTCCGCCCGTGCCACAGGTATCGATGAGCGGCGTGATACCCACCTCCACCTTGAGCGAGAGCTCGCGCATCACACTTGCCGCAGCCGTGATTTCGTCGACGGTCTCGCCCTTCATGCGCAGGGCGACGAGCAGGCCGCCGATCTGCGCCGGGGAAGCCTCACCAGCCATGATCTGGCGCATGACTTCCGTCATTTCGGCGAAGGAAAGATCCTGACCCTCGACCGCCCGGGCCATGGCTGCACGAATATTCATGTTGAGCCTCAGCGCGTGACGTCGAAGAAATTGCGCAGCAACTGGTGGCCGTGCTGGGTCAGGATGGCCTCCGGGTGGAACTGCACGCCGAACAGCGGAAGCTCCCGATGCTGGACGCCCATGATTTCATCCATCGCGCCGGACTCGAGGGTGGTCCATGCCGTGATCTCGAGACAGGGCGGACAGGTCTCCTTCTCGATCACCAGCGAGTGGTAGCGGGTGGCGATGAACTGGTCGGGAATGTCGCGGAACAGGCCCGTGCCGTGATGGTGAATGGGTGAAGTCTTGCCGTGCATCACCTGCCGGGCATGGATGACCTTGCCGCCGTAAGCCTGCCCGATGCACTGGTGGCCGAGGCACACGCCGAGGATGGGGAATTCCGGCGCCAGTTCCTTCACCACCGAGAGAGAAATCCCGGCCTCATTCGGGGTGCAGGGACCGGGGGAGACGATGATATGGCTCGGCGCGCGCTGCCGGATGCCGGCGAGATCGATGGCGTCATTGCGCACGACTTCCACCTCATGGCCCAGCTCGCCGCAGTACTGGACCAGGTTGTAGGTGAACGAATCGTAGTTATCGAGCATCAGGATCATGGCGCGCGCAACCCATTGGATGACTGGCAGGGGTCGGCTCGCCGACCCGGGCATCGGGGCCGGCCGAAGGAGGCGGGCGCCCGAGGG